>DATKCN010000101.1:0-3096 GCA_035513175.1 Thermomicrobiales bacterium | reverse complement strand
GCGTACTGGGTTGAGACGGATCGCAAGACCGCCGTCCGCGTGATGAAGCTTATGGAAGCCGTCCTGCGCGATCCCTTCGACGGCATCGGCAAGCCGGAACGGCTCCGGCGCCTCGACCCGGACACGTGGTCACGGCGGATTTCGCAGGAACACCGGCAGGTCTATCACGTGGCGGACGACCGGTTAACGTTTCTCCAGGCTCGCTACCATTACGACCCGTGATTCGGAGCGGCTACCGCGTTCCGTGGCGCGCCGAGCCTCCTCATCCGGGCAGGAGACTGTCGCTTGACATCTCCCGCGATGGAACGAAACGAACATCTGTTCTATCATTGCCTGAGTCGCGACGGTGTGAGGCGCGGGCTGTATATGGAGGTACTGGATGGACGTGATCGATCGCCTGTTGGAACATGACGACTGGGGCACGAAGCAGCTCTTTGAGCTGAGCCGCGACCTGACGGACGCACAGCTCGACCAGCCGTTCGACATCGGACACCAGACGCTGCGGCAGACGTTCGATCACCTGATCTTCAACATCGCCTTCTGGACCGGGCTGATGGTCGGGAAGCCGTTGGAGGCGAGACAGGACTACGAGCAGGCCGAGCGTTCGATGGCCCAGATGACCGAGCGTTACGGGCGCTACTGGACGGCCTTCGCCACCCTCGCGCGGCAGGTGAGCGATGAACATCGGCTGGACGACACCTTCGTCGACCACTGGGGCGAGCGCCCAACGCTGGGTGGCGCGGTCGTCCACGTCGTCCTGCACAATGCGGAGCACCGCACCGAGCTGGTGCACATGCTCACACGTCTCGGTGTGTCGCCGGAAGCGCTCGAAGTCGATCACCTGCTGTGGGAGCACAAGACGAAGAGCGTGTAGCGGCGGGTCGCCCTCACAAGTGCTGCCGCACCCCCCGACCCCCTTGAGTGCTACCGCACCGCAGTTCTCGGAGAGGGGGAGGTTGGAGGCCGGGACGTAGGTGAGCGACTCCGGCCGCCGCCAGGCGGACACGAACACGTTCCGGTCGATTCGACCGGGAGACACTCGACATTGGTTGTGCCGACCCGGTCGACGCTTAGCGAGTAGGCGCGGAGAACGAGACGCCGCTGGCTTTGCGCATGGCCGCCATCATCTCGTCGTTGCTGAGCAGCTTGGTCGTCTTGTAGGCCGACAGGTGCCCAGGGGCGGACGCCACGAGCGCCACGGCAACGGCGGTCACGTCGTCCGGCGCTTCCGCAATGATGACGACATCATAGTCCCCAAGGCTGAAATCGAAGCTCTCGATTCGGATGGCGAGCTTGTCGGCGAGAGCTCGCACGCTCGCCTGGCGGTCCTGCGGGTTGGCCACGAACGCCGCGCGCGCTTCGGATGTGTAGGTCGCCTGAATGAGATACCGCGCCATGCTGTCGCTCCTTTCGTGCTGTTTGACCTGTGTGCGGGAGTATAGCGCCACTCCGGTTTCGTGCTCGCGGACGATTTCCGTCGGACGCTGTGTCCCGGCGGAGGCACCGTCGTGCGTCAGGCGCGGCCGTGACGAGGGTCGCCCTCACCCCCAGGCCCGCTCATCCGATGCTGGGAAAGCGGGAGTGTGGGATCGTTCATACGGGTCAATCCCCGCCAACCAAATGCTCCTCTCCCTTTGGGGGAGGGGTTGGGGAGGGGTCCTACGGCCAGATCTTCCACGGCGTCGTCGTCTGCGTCTCGTTGCCCGGGTCCTTGAAGGTCGTCTCGTACGCTCCGCGACCGACGCGGTGGGAGAGGTACGCGCCGATGAGGGCTAACACGGCGAGTGCGCCGATTAGTAATGCCCAGCCAAGCATGGGTCGCCTCCTATTCCTGTGCTGTAAGGAACCGTATCAAGCGAGTATGACGCCAGGGTTACAGCTACGCCGGAATCGTTGCGGATTCGTGCCAACCCAGGTGTGGCCCGGCGCCGTCATGCCGTGTTCCGTCCCGTGCCCCGACCCATTGCTCCCTAGTCCGACGCCCGCTGATTACGACCACCGATTCCACGGCGTGATGGCCTGGATGTCATGGTGTGCATCATCACGATTCGCATGCCGGGCTGCGCAGGCGGAGCGGCGAAAGCGGCATGCGCGAATGGCGAACTGAGCCGCCAGCGTCACGATTAGTCCTATCCGGCCCATACCTTCCCTCGTTTCAGCGAGACTGTCTCAACGCTCGGGTCTTGGAGGAGGCGTGCGCCCGTCGCCGAGCCTGACGCGCTTCATCGAGTCCTCGATGCCGTCGGCGTTGAACACTCGCACACGGATATGATCGTCGGGCGATGGCGCGGATGTGACGGGGGCGAAGACGATGCAGCAGCCGTCGATCGACCTGTCCTCGTAGCTCGTGCCGTCTGCCATCTCGATGCGCAGCGTGCCACCGTGCTCTACCTGGCCCAAACCTCCGGCGCAGACATGGCTGCCTCCAGAGAGCATGAAGCCGCCGGCACGGTCGCGCATCACGGCGGGCATTTTTCCGCCGCTGCTGCCCATCGCATGCCATTTGCTGTCGCCAGGAGGGCTCACCGCCTCCACGAAGTACGAGTACAGCTCGCCATTGCGCTCGAACTGCCCGACGCAGGCGGAGAACGATCCACCGTTGATGCGCGCGTTGACCGTCGAGATGTCGTGCCAGGTGCGCTGGCAACGAATCGCGATCTCGTCCGGCTGGACCGCACCGTCGAGCCGCTGGTCGTCCGGCAAATCAGGCATCGTCATCATCTGGCTGACGGCGTCACAGACGAGTTGTCGTAGATCAGGCTGTGGAGGCTCTGATAGCGATAGGTCTGTCATGCCAACTCCTCCGCATGATGAAACACTTGCTTATTCTAGCTGCAGTAGCGGACGGTTTGCACTCACTCGCATCCACGAGCCCCTCTCCTCGCAGGGGAGGGGTTGGGGAGGGGTTCTACCGCAGCGACCGCGCCGACAGCGCCTCGACCAGCGCGATCAGATCCGCCTCCGTCGAGCCCGGTAGATCGCCTTGCAGCTCGAAGCGATAGGCGCCGTCGTCCCAAATGGCGCTGATAGGCCAGCCGTCTTCGGGGCGCGACAACCAGGTAACGGGTCCGGCGCGTGACTCAGTAATTGTGGCAG
>DATKCN010000100.1:0-2967 GCA_035513175.1 Thermomicrobiales bacterium | reverse complement strand
GTGACTGCCGGATCGGCGAATGTGCTCGATCAGTCGCGCGGCGTCGTCGCCTGTTCCAACCACGATAACCCGTTGCGTAAGACGCCCGGATCGCCGCAATGCGTAGATGCCGCGACGCAGCATGAAACGCAGCATGAAGACCGACGCGATGATCGTGATCCACGACATTACGATCCAGCCACGAGCGATGACTAGCCGTGATTCGACGAGAAAGCTGAGCGCGATGATGAGCATGACGGCCAGCGTCGTGGCAGATACGACCTGTGCGTATTCTCGTGCTCCATCGAACAGCCGCCGAGGGTTGTACAACTGATAACAGGCATAGATCAGCAGAAACAGCGGGATCAGCAGACCGACCAGCGACGCATAGAACCTGAATGGCGAGATGTCATGGTCGTAGAAGATGTCAAACCCGGAGCGGAAGCGAACGAGATACGCCATCAGAAACCCGAGGCTTACCCCGACAACATCGGTGAACACGACACTGGGGATCACCAGGAGCTGTTCGGTTGACCGACTGATAGCTCTTGGGGATGACTCGTGTTGGGGGACCGCGGCGATCGGGAGCGACTGATCGAGGCGTGCGTCCAAGGTTACGCTGCCCTCTCTACTTGGCTGGGCTCGACGTACAGACGTGCGAAGGCCTCGGCAACCGCTGTCCACGAATGATGGGCCGCAACGTACTCGTAGCCAGCCGTCCCGATATGCTGTGCATAGGACCGGTCATCGAGGAGTCGGATAATATGGTGGGCGAACTGAATGTCATCGTCAGCCCGAAGCAGCGTCCCATCCGCCGCTGGCAGCAGGCCGTTCATGGCCGATGCCGTCGCGACCACAGGCACACCACAGGCCATAGCCTCAAGAACCTTGTTCTGGATGCCCACACCGTAGACGATTGGCGCAACTGCTACACGTGCGCTGGCGACCAACGGTGCAGATCATGAGGTCCATCGTGAATGGCGATGCCGCGCATTCCATCCTGGCGCATCAGCCAACGCGGGGCGTCGGCTCCAGCGATGAGCAGCCGCGCGTTCGGCAGTGTCGCGCGCACCCGCGGCCAGATGCCGTCGAGGAGGCGTCGAATTGCTGCCTGGTTGGCGTGATACGACAGTTTGCCGGTGAAGATCGCGATCGGATCATCGGTAATGAACACTGGCGATGGACATCGCGCGACACCGTTCGGTACGACCTCGATGACCGCTTCGCGAGCGTGCTGAGCGATCGCGGTCCGGTCTCTCTGCGCGACGACCGTTACAGCATCGGCCGCCCGAACGAGCGCTGTCTCGAAACGCCGGGTCGGTCGTTCTTCGACCCGAGCCAGGAGACGTGTCAGTCGGCTCGGGTTGTGTCGTTGCGTGAGTCTGGCTAATTCGGCGACGCAATCTACGGCATCAAGCACGGTTCGTGTTTTCATGCCCGACAGGAGATCGACGGCGGCAGCGCCACGCAGATGCTCCACGTGAACGGCATCATAGGGAACACTGTTGGCTTGAGCAGTTGATAACTCACCGCGCACGGCGTGTGCCAGGCCTGCGGACGTGGCGATGATACGTTGCAGGGGACGCTGTGGATGCGTCATCGTGGCCCGCGCTATCGCGAACTTGCCATGCGGCGTGACGTGGACCTTCACCCCACGAGTTTCCAAGAGCTGAAGCGCCTCACGATCTTCGACATTCCATGCGAGCGCGAACACACTCACTTGATGCTGCTTGATAAGTTCCTCAAGCAGCATCCTGGATCGTATGCGGGTGCGGCTTGGCCCGTATGGCAGCACCATGAGAATGCGCATCACGGACTCCTCTGAGGCGACCCGGGATCGCGAAGTCTGACCTGAGTCTAGCGGGTGCGAGGCGGCGTACGGCTGAACAGGCGGCGATATCAGGCTGACAATCGCGTCAGTGGAGCGAGAAAGGGGAGCCACCACCGCGTGCGTCCGTGCGGGAAATTGTGGCGAGGTCTTGATAGGCCTCCAGGAGTGGACGGCAGCACTGGCGCCAGTCATAGAGGGCCAGTGTCCGCTGACGGGCCGCTCGTGCGACGCGGGATCGCAACTCAGGTTGCTCAAGCAGGAGTGTTACCGATCGGGCAAAGTCGTGCGGAGTATCGGCGATGAGCAGGTGCACACCATGCCGGACATCAAGCCCATCAGCCCCAACGGTCGTAGATACCACGGGAATGCCACGCGCCATTGCCTCAAGAATCTTGACACGTACGCCACTGCCCGTCTGGAGCGGCACGATGAACACCGCTGCCTGTCGGTACAGATGCTCGACATCCTCGACAAACCCATGGACACACATGCCTTGATCGAGTTTGCCGAGGTCAATGATGTCTCGTGGTGGACGTGAGCCGACGATATCGACCTCGAGATCGGGATGTTCGCTCCTGAGAATTGGCCACATGTCGCGCGCGAACCAGCGGATGGCTTCGGCATTCGGCGGATAGTGCATCGTCGCAACGCTGAGAAGTCGGTGAGCATTCACATTGAAGGGTATGACCGGCACCTCCCGAGCTTCAACGCCAATGGGCACGACGGCCGAATGAATCGTGTCTCCGGCAGCCGCTTCCAATGCGGCCTGATCGCGCGTTGAAACGCACAGTGTCAGGCAACTCTCCCGCGCGATGTGACCCTCAAAGCGGCGCAGCAAGCGCCATTCCAACGCCGCCGCCAGACGGAGTGCCGGCGTCGGCTGGCGGGGGGCTAGGTCCCGCACGAGCTCCCAGACGGCATTATGGGCGTCAAAGACGCGCTTCACCGATGCATGAGCGGGTGCCTTCGCCAATTCCAGGTACTGTGCCATTGGAAGCTGATCAGCGTGGACCACGTCGATGTCTCCGGTCTCGAGCGCGCGTTGAACCGCCGTCGTGAACGCGTTTCTGGCGTCACGAGCAATCAGAAACGGCCTACGTCGAGCCCAGCCGCTGAGCGCGTAGAATGGCTCTCGCACGCGGCGACGCTGTAGCGGA
>DATKCN010000099.1:0-5797 GCA_035513175.1 Thermomicrobiales bacterium | reverse complement strand
GGGCGGGCTGCTGGAGGCGGGCGAGACGCTCGACGCCGCCGCCGCCCGCGAGGTGCGCGAGGAGACCGGCGTGGAGGCGCGCCCGCTCGGGATCGTCGCCCTGCGCTCGCGGGTGGACGGGCTCAACAACGACACCTACGTGGTCTGGCTGCTGGAGCCGGTCTCCGGCGAGCCAATCCCCGACGGGCGCGAGGTCGACGATTGCCGCCAAGGCGGCCGGCAGCACTTGAAGAACTGCTGGGAGTTGGGTCCACAAGATACGGGCGGGTGTCAGCGCGCTAAGGACAAGCGCGACTGACGGAAATCCTCGGTAGAGCAGTCGCGCATCGCGTACGTTGCCCTCATACCACGCGATCAGCGAGTGGCAGCGCTCGAGGGCCTTCTGGTTCCTGCGAGTAATATCGTCGTCGAGCATGCGCACCTACGCGGGCCGTAGAGGCTTCGGTTCTGTTCTGCCTCTGCAGCGCGTACTATGCCGTGGCTGATGATCAAGGCTCCAACGAGGGCTGTCGCCTGCACTTCCCCCGTGTCCCGAAATGCCCGGATACGGTTGCTCACCAGTAACGATGATGCTAGTCTGGTCCCGCAAAGCCGTTTGACGCCATGTGGCGCCTGTCGCGCGGCTGTCGCGGCGCGCCTCAGCGCCGCGGAAGGGACCTGAGTGTCGGATACATCACTGTTGATCGAAACGATCGACCTTGGCAAGCGGTACGGTCAGCACCAGGTACTGCAGGGGGTGAACTTCGAGCTACACGCTGGGGAGTCGGTCGCCGTCATCGGCGAGAACGGGGCCGGCAAATCGACCTTCGCCAAGATAGTCACCGGCGTTATTCGGCCTGATGAGGGCTCCATCCTACTGGATGGTCAACCCGCGACGCTGCGCTCTCCGCGTGACGCCCTGCGTCAGGGCATCGCCTTCATCCCCCAGGAACTGGCCTATGTCCCGTATCTCACGGTTGGAGAGAATGTCCTGCTCGGACAGTGGCCATCGACGGTCGGATTCACCTCGACAGCACGAACGGTGCGGCGGGCTCGTGAGGAATGTGAGCGCATCGGCATCGCGTTGGATGTCGACCGCCTGATGGTCTCGCTCAAGCTGGCTGATCGCCAGATTGTCGAGATCGTCAAGGCGTTGACCCGACGGGCGCGCATGATCGTCCTCGATGAGCCGACGGCCTCGCTCAGCGAGGCGGAAAGCAGTGGCCTGTTCGAGATCCTGGGGCAGCTGACGAAGACTGGTGTCGGCGTCATCTACATCTCACACCGCATGGACGAGGTCTACCGCTTTAGCGACCGGGTTGACGTGTTTCGCAATGGAGTGTTGGTCGCGTCGGTCCCGCCCAGCCAAACGACGCCAAACGACCTGATCGCCCACATGCTGGGACAGGAGAAGGAGGAATTCCACCATCATGCGCGCGCCATGGCTGCCGAGCAACCGGTCGTGGAACTCCGGAACTGGACAAGGCCAGGCATACCGAAACTGGCGGATGTGAGTTTGTCTGTCGGCCGGAGCGAGATCGTCGGGATCTACGGTGTGCGGGGATCAGGAGCGGAACTCGTGGCGGAGGGGCTCGGCGGTCGACATCCGGAGATCAGCGGGAGCCTCGTAATCGAGGGACGGCCGGGTCGGATATTCCCGTCACCGCTGGCGGCGCGGCGCGCGAACATCTCGTATGTGCCGCCTGAGCGCAAGCGCGATGGACTCGTGCTGATGCTGCCAATACAGGCGAATCTGAGCCTGCTGATCATTCGGCAGCTCTCGCGGCTGGGGCTGTTGAAGACTCGCGCTGAGCGCGCGAGCGCAGCCGGCCTTGCGCAACGCTTCGATGTGCGGTTCCGCCGACTCAGCCAGGCCGTGGGCCAACTCAGTGGCGGCAATCAGCAGAAGATCTTGCTCGCCAGTCGGATGGCCGCCCAACCTCGATTGCTAGTCCTCCAGGAGCCGACGCGCGGCGTCGATGTCGGCGCTCGAGTGGGAATTCACACGTTCCTCACTGAGATTGCCGATCAGGGCCGTGCTGTGCTCCTCATCACGTCTGACGTTGAGGAAGCGGTCAACGTTAGCGATCGGCTATTGATCATGCGCGACGGGTCCGTGGTGGGCGAGCTGTCAGGATCGACCAAGACGCAGGCCGACGCGATCGCGCTCGCCGCGGGCCGTGCCGGTGACGTGACGGCCGCATAATTCGGGAGGGAGACGGCATGTCACGAGTCATCGAAGCGGTGCCGATGCCGCGGCGCTGGTCGACCGCGCGCGAGAACGCGCTGCAGGCCGGGCTGCAGCTCATCGGGATCGGCGCAGTCTACGTTATCATCGTCATCTTCTTCTCATTCGCGACTGAGCACTTCTTCACCTACTCGAATGGAATCAACGTTCTGACTAACGTGACGGTTATTGGGATCGTCGCCATCGGGCAGACTATCGCGATCATCTCGGGCGGGTTCGACTTGTCGGTCAGCGGCGTTGTGCCGCTTGGGGCAGTGTCGTTCGCGATTCTGACGAATGCTGGTTGGCCGGTGACACTGGCGATTATGATGGTGCTGCTCATTGGCGCGTCCGTTGGGGTCGTCAACGGCCTAGTGGTGACAATCGTCGGAATCAACCCGCTCATAGCGACCCTCGGCACACTGTCGATCACGAGTGGGTTGGCTTATACGCTGTCTAAGGGCGTGACGATTCCGTTCCAGAATCGAGGCGCCGGGGTGCTGGCAGACAAGACAGCTGGCGGCATTTCCTACTACGTGCTGCTGCTACTGTTCCTTTCGATAGTCGGTTTTGTCATGCTGCGCTACACCGTGTTTGGCCGCATGCTCTACGCGATCGGCGGCAATCGCGAGGCGAGTCGGTTAGCCGGGATGCGTGTCAATCTAGTCACCGTGTTGGTCTACGTTACGTGCTCGGCATTAGCGGCGCTGGCTGGAGTGGTCGTTGCCAGCCAGCTGCTTGCCGGCTCCGCGACGGTCGGCTCACAGGCCGCGTTGCAATCGATTGCGGCCGTGATCCTCGGTGGCGCGGCGTTGACTGGTGGGGTGGGCGGCATCCCAGGGACGCTCATTGGCGTGCTGGTGCTGGGCACGGTCTCAAACGGTATGGCATTGATGCAGGTTCCGGCCTTTTACCAGCAGATAGCCACCGGCAGCATCCTGCTGCTGGCCGTCGCGTTCGGCCGGCTGCGCAACATCCTTGTGGGCGAGCAGAGCTGATGCTCGAGTCGATTTCTTCGTGGGGCAGATGTCCAAAAGGAGGACGCCATGGACGCAGAGACTAACCAGAACATTCGTGTCTTAGTCGACTCAACAGGGCGGCGCTTGTCGCGGCGTGAAGTGCTACGCCTGGCCGCGGGTTTCGGGCTCAGCATGCCAGTCATCGCGGGTTTGCTGGCAGCGTGTGGTGGTGACGATGATGACGGTGCTGCTGGTGAAAACGGCGACGGCGGCGAGTACTTCTTCGCCTTCGCCAACGTCCTTGAGTCGGGCGAGTTGTTCGTGCAGTTCGGCGACGGCGTAATAGAAGCGGCGGAGGTCGCTGGCGTCAGGGTCAAGCGCTACAACAATAACCTCGACGCCGAAACGACGCTGAGCAATGCCCGCCTGATGGTTCAGGATCAGCCGGACCTGATTCTCGAGTACAACGGCGTTGAAGGTATCGGCGAATCGTTACGGCAGATTTTTGATGACGCGAACATCCCGTTCATTGCCATCAACGTTCCGATACCAGGTGGGCACTGGTTCAATCTCGTCAACCGGGAGATCGGCGCCGACACAGCCCGAGTGGTCGTGCCGATCGCTCAAGAGATGGGATGGACCGCCGCCGATACGACTGTCCTGATCGTCCAGGGGTCAACGGCGGGCGTCGAGGTCAACGACTGTGTCCGCTATTTCTATGTGACCGCGGCGGAGATGATGGGCATGGAAGAGGTCGCGCCGGAATCCATTACGGCCGAGACGACGCGGATCAGCGATACCGGCTTGCAGGTGGACGGATTGGCCACGCTTGAGGAAAGCTACACTGCGGTCAACAACGCCCTGCAGACGATCCCGGAAGATCGCCATATTCTTCTGTACACCATCAACGATGATTCAACGATCGGCGCCTGGCGTGCCGTTACCGAAGCGCAACGGGACGCGAACACGCTTGTCGCTGGCCTCGGCGGGTCAGTGGCGGCCCTCCAGGAACTGCGCAATAACCCGCAGTGGGTCGCCGAAGGCTCGATTTTCACGACGAACTGGGGCCAATACCTGATTGCGATGGGAATCGCCGTCATGGAGGACATGGAGATT
The DNA here is from genome assembly GCA_035513175.1 of Thermomicrobiales bacterium. GTDB lineage: Bacteria > Chloroflexota > Chloroflexia > Thermomicrobiales > CFX8 > DATKCN01. The sequence continues at coordinate 1,516 of DATKCN010000099.1, read as the reverse complement.
CCTGAGCTGACGAAGTCGCCGCAGGTCATCCTGACCAAGGAAACGGTCGACACCTACTACGATGCTGACGGTCACGTGAAGCTGCTTCCGCCGCTGGTGCCGGAGAACGAGTACCTTGCCGAGACCGGGGTGTTGCAGAAATTCAACAATATTGAGGGCTTGGAATCGTCATAGCGAAGTGGCCGTCATGGTTAATCTGTGACGGCCGCTTCGCCGTGCTCTGAAGCATGCTACAAGGGGGAAACATGGTAACAGTCCGTAGCCGCGACGAGCTTGACCAGCGCCTCGCGCGCATCGTCAGCCGGTTCTCCGGCGAGCTGAGCATCGCGGCCAAGAACCTTAAGACCGGCGAGGAGATACTGATCGACGCCGACTCACTCCTTCCGACGGCCAGCTCGATCAAGCTGTCGATTCTGGTCGAGCTATACGCCCAGGTTGCCGAGGGCTCCGTCACGCTGGACGAGCGGATTGAGCTGCAGTCGTCTGACCAGGTTGGCGGCTCGGGCATCCTGAAGGAGTTCGGCGCGGGACTGCAGCCGTCGGTCTACGATCTCGCGACTGTCATGATCGTCCTCAGCGACAACACCGCAACCAATATGCTCATCGACCGCCTCGGTGGGACCGAAGTGATCAATGATCGCATCCAGGGCGAGTACGGGCTCGCATCAATTGCGCTGCATAACCGAATTGACTTTGAGAAGATCGGCTCCGACGTCCGGCGTCTTGCGGAGGCGACACCAGCCGATCTGATGCGACTGATGGAGAAGATGATCCGCGGCGAGTTCGTCAGCCGGCAGGCGTCGGATGAAATGCTGGCCATCCTCAAGCGACAGCAGTACCTCGATCAGGTTCCGCGCTACTTGAACTTCAGTCCGTACGCTCGTGAACTGCAGTTGGAGCAGGATATCAACGTGCACTGCAAGACCGGCTTCTTCCCTGGCACCCGCGTCGATGCTGGCGCAATCTACCTTCCCGACGACGTTTCGATCGCCTACGGCGTCGTAGCCCACGAGTCGAGGGATCTCAGTATCGCCCCGGAGAGCGAGGCCGCTATTATCAACGGCTTAGTCGGCCGTGAGATCGTGGCCTACTGGTGGCCGCGCGCGGATCACGCGTCTGCGGTGTTTGACAGCGCGTACGCCGAGCTGTGATCCAGTCCGCGCTCACTTCCAATTGACATGGGGGGACAACAAAGGCCGCCCTGTAATCACGCGGCGCCCAGCAATTGAAAGGCGGTGTGACATCGGTCTTGGGATCGCGTGTACTGTTGTGGGTCTTGTAGCGCAGCTGATCTGGACCAGGCCGCAGGGGCTCACGTGGACAAGTGAACCTCGCATGAATGTTCCATGAGAGCATAACATGACATAATGTTCAAATGCAACTGACAGGCCGGGTGCGCTTCATACTTTTGCGATTCGTGATTGCAACTCGGATTTCCGCATCCAGCCGCGTGAAACGTTTCCGCGTCTGAATAGGCTCGTGCAAGACGATGAGGCGCACGCTGCTGCGCGGACCG
>DATKCN010000098.1:0-4977 GCA_035513175.1 Thermomicrobiales bacterium | reverse complement strand
ACCACCGGCCCGGGCACAGTCTGGATGTGAGCGGGATCGGTCACAGTGCCTGCGGCGCCAAAGTAGACGGCGTAGACCAGGCGCTCGGGGTGGATAACCTCGAACGCGACCGCGTTTTCGAGTCGCAGTGCGGTGTCTTTGGCGGTGCTGATCTGAGTGCCCAGAAGCTGCCGATGCGTCGCTGTCGCAGATTCGTCAAGCGCCTGACGGGCGATCGCAACTGCGTCAGTGTCAAGGATGATTCCGGGCGTCGTGGGCGTGTCATCCGAGGTCGCGAGCGTGACACCAAGGGCCAGCGTGGCAATGAACGGCGGCGCCGCGACCCAGAGCCAGCGAGTCTCGCCCGTCACGCGCCGTGGCGGATTGCTCTCGGACGCCGCGTGGTCCAGCTGATAGCCGATCGCCAGTGGATTGGTTGCGCCATGCCCAATCGGGTCTCCGATAAATCGCCAGCGCGCCAGCCGGGGTTCGAACGGGGTGCTGACCGCCGCGAGCGTCGTCAGGGCGAGTGTCACGACGAGCAGCAGACAGAACGTCAGCGCCGTCCAGCTCCAGCTGCCGAACGGTCGCCCGGCCGCGAGGATGTACAGCCAGGCCCCGACGCCTGTGGCGACGGCTAACGCGGCGCCTGCTCCTACGTGCGTCAGCATCTTCACCATCTTCGCCTCCGATGTACGGCTGCGGTGCATCGCCAGTTGTCTTCAAGTCTACGCCGCGCGTAACGACAGACTCTGAGTGAATACCTGCTGTTGACGGTCACTTACCGATCATGGTCTATGATCGACGCGGGAGAACGAGGACGGAATACCGACAGAGGAGGTTCAGACATGTGCTACACCGATGACGCAAGCCCCCCGATTCCGCCGAGCAACGGCGGCAGCGTCGCGTCCAGTGGCGACATTACGCTGAAGGCAGCGGACGGCAACGTGCTGATGGCCTACTCAGCGCGGGCGGCGAAGCCGGTCGGGACCGGCATGGTGATACTGCCGGACGTGCGCGGGCTGCACCAGTTCTATAAGGACCTGGCCGACCGCTTCGCCGAGATCGGCGTCGACGCCGTGGCCTACGACTTCTTCGGACGCACGGCTGGTCCCGGATCGCGCGGCGAGGAGTTTGTGTACCGCCCGCACGTCGAGCAGACGACGCCCGACGGCGTGGCAGCCGACACGGCAGCCGCCATCGAGTTCCTTCGCTCGGACGCAGGTGGCGGGGTAGAGCGCGTCTTCACGGTCGGCTTCTGCTTCGGCGGCGCGCAGTCGTGGCGGCAGTCGGCGGTTCAGCCGGGACTCGCCGGAGCTATCGGCTTCTACGGCGTCCCGGCGCGCATCGCCGACACAATCTCGCAGATGCAGGCGCCGCTGCTGGTGTTGGTCGCGGGCGAGGACTTCACGCCGGTCTCCGAGTTCGAGAAGTTCTCGAAGCAGCTCGACGAGGCGGGCGTCACGCACCAGATGCGCGTGTACGACGGCGCGCCGCACTCGTTCTTCGACCGGGCGTTCAAAGAGCATGAAGCCGCCTGCGCGGACGCCTGGCAGCAGATACTGCGGTTTGTCGGGGCTGAGGGTTAGTGGCTGGGGAGAGTTAGACCGCCAATTGGCGGTGTAAGGTCTTGGCGGTCTAACTATCGCCACGCAACATGTGCTTGCGATTGCTTTGTGCCGAAATGGACGCCCCCAACCCCTCGTAGGGGAGGCCCAAGGTGGCCTCCCGGGCCAGCTTCCCGGGCGGTCCGCGACGTGTCCCCCGTTGGTCGAAGAAAGCCGCGCGGCGAGGCGGTCAGACCGGGAGGCCACCCGGGGCCTCCCCTACGAGGGGCTGGCATTCGTTGGACCCGGCCCGTGGCAACGTCATCAGGCAAGTTGTGAATAGCGAGGTAAAGGACGACAAACCTTAACAACGACACTTGTCGTCCTTTACCTGATCGAGCCAATCTCCTCGCGTCCCGCCGATAAACGCGAAACGGGGCGGCTTGTTGGCCGCCCCGTCTATTCCGGTGGATCGTGCTGGCGAGTGATTACATCGCTGGAGCCGAGCAACCGGTCTGGTCGGGCAGCAGCGGCAGCGCGACGACGGTGAACTCGGCGCCCTCGCTGGTCCAGATCGACTCGCTGTTCGCGCCCTGCAGCGTGGTCTTCAGCAGGTCGAGGTCGGCGCCTTCGACGACGCCGCAGCGTGCGTCGGGGACGGCGCTGAATTCATCGCCGAAACCGGCCAGGTCCTGCGCCAGCGGCCAGGCAACCTCGCCCTGCTCGATGCCGTCGGAGGCGAACGGCGCGCCGTCGATGACGATCACCGTCAGCCGCTCGAAGTTGAAGGCCTGTTCCGGCTGCGCGACGAGATCATCAGCGACCACGTTGCCGTTGACCGGCAGCGACTGCTGGAACGCCTTGAGCTTGGCGCGGCGGGCGATCTGCTCGGCGGTCAGCACGCTCGGATCGGCCTCTTCGAAGGCGTAGACCGTCGTCACAAACGTCTTGCCGTGAGCGCTGACAGTGAATACAGTCGTGGCGGCATCGGCGATGATGTCGATCGTGTCATTGACATCGCCGTCCAGCAGTCCTGCGTCCTGCGCGGCCCTCAGCACCTGCTGAACGCCCTCGTCAGTCAGGCAGCCCTGTTGCAGGTTCGGCAGCGCCGGTCCCGGGTAGATCGCTATCACCGGGCCCTCGATGATGTAGCAGCCGTCGCCGTACAGCGTGAAGCTCGGGATGCGCGTCGCGTGCGACAGCGGCATCATGAAGCCGCCGCTCAATTCGATGCGCACGATCACCTCGTCCGAGCCGGTCGGGTGCTTGAGCGTGTCCTGCTCCTTGCCGCGCGCGTCGTCCCAGGCGAGCAGCATGCCGCCCACGAGTACGAGCGCGAGCAACAGCAGCCCGTAGCGCGCCAGGCGGTTGCGAGACAGTTCCTTCGACATGGTGAGGTTCCTTCCTCTCTTCGCTTCAATGCGGGCGCGCTGTCGTTCGCGCCGCCGAGACAACGTCGTCTCGCAGGTAATGACGCCGCGGGCGCCGATTCGGTTCCCGGCATTTACGAATTCGGTCAATCGCCGCTACGATAGGCGCAAGACGGCCCGAACGAGCATTGATGGAGTGCGGTATGACGATCGCGAACGACACCACCGCGCGGGCGCTGTACAACCGCATTGAGCGGGACGCAACGGTTGGTGCATCGCCCGGGCGAGAGCCGATGGCGTTTCACCAGCGGCTTACTGGCTATGCGCCAACCCCGCTCGTCGACGCTCCGGAACTGGCTGAGCGCCTCGGCGTGGGAGCGGTGCTGGTGAAGGATGAGTCGAGCCGCATTGGGCTGCCCGCCTTCAAGATCCTCGGCGCGTCGTGGGCCGTCTACCGCGCGCTCGAACAGCGGGTCGGCGGATTCCAGGATTGGGACACGCTCGACGACCTCGCCGCGCAGCTTGAGCCGCTGCGCCCGCTCACTCTCGCAGCCGCGACCGATGGCAACCACGGTCGCGCCGTGGCCCGCATGGCGCGCCTGCTGGGCTTCGCGTCCCGCATCTACGTGCCGGACGACATGGTCCAGCCTCGGCGCGACGCCATCGCCAGCGAAGGCGCCGAGGTGGTCGTCGTGCATGGCACGTACGACGACGCCATCGCGCAGTCGGCACGAGAGGCGGACGAGCGCAGCATGGTCATCTCAGACACCTCATGGCCGGGCTACGAGGACGTGCCGCGCTGGGTGATCGACGGCTACTCGACGATCCTCCGGGAAGTAGACGACGAGCTGGCAGCGCGCGGCGAGGCGCCGCCGGATCTCGTCGCCGTGCAGATCGGGGTCGGCGCGCTGGCGTCGGCGGTCGTCACGCACTACCGGCAGCCGGGGCGCCCACGTCCCGCGATCCTCGGCGTCGAGCCCAGCCACGCGGCCTGCACGCTGGCCTCGATGGAGGCGGGCGAGGTCGTCACGATCGCTGGACCGCACGACTCGATCATGGCCGGGCTCAACTGCGGGGAGCCGTCGATGCTCGCCTGGCCGCTCGTTTCCAGCGGCATCGACGCCTTCGTCGCCGTCGACGACGAATGGGCGCGCGAGGGCATGCGGGCGCTTGCGCGGCACGGCGTCGTGGCTGGCGAGACGGGCGCGGCGGGGCTGGCCGGGCTGCTCGGCCTGTTCGGCGGTCCGGAGCGGGAACGGAGCCGGGAGCATCTGGGCGTGAACGACTCGTCCCGCGTGCTCATCTTCGTCACCGAGGGCGCGACCGACCCGGAGGCGTATGCGCGCATCGTCGGGAGCGCGCCGTAATGGGCCGTCACGTCGTCGCGCAGCTCAGCGACTTCCCGGTAGGCGAGCGCCGCATCGTCGAAGTAGAAGGCCGTTCCATCGGCGTCTTCAACCTGCATGGCGGCTTCTACGCGCTGCGGAACAGTTGCCCGCATCAGGGCGCGCCGCTCTGCCTTGGCCGGGTGCTGCGCAAGGTCGAGTCTCCCCGCCCCTTCGCAGTCGAGTTCAGCCCCGACGGGCAGGTCGTGAAGTGTCCCTGGCACGGCTGGGAGTTCGACGTGCGCACCGGCCGCTCCGTCTTCAACCCGCACCGCGTGCGGGTCCGCTCCTACGAGGTCAGCGTCGAGCCACTGGAGGAGGACCCATCCGTCGATACGTATCAGGTCACGGTTGAGGACGGATTGGTGGTCGTGCACGTATAGACGAAAGTTGCCCAACTCGCTATGATGCTGGCGAAGAAAGGGCACACACCATGGACTTCGCTATCGGGGCCGGTGTCATCGTCGCGGTAATCGCCATGATCGTCCTGGGCATAGTGTTTACCTATCCACGACCCGAGACTCGCTCTATCAAGCAACAGGTCTGGCATGCGACGGAGGAGATTCGCTCCACGAAATGGGGCAGGTGGTTCTAGCGCGCCTGCCGCCCGGTCGTGAGTGTTGTCGCGCGCGGCTGGCGGTCAGCCCCTGCTCGCGACAGTGTGCAGTATTCGAACGACGAGACTGTCCCATGGTT
>DATKCN010000097.1:0-20586 GCA_035513175.1 Thermomicrobiales bacterium | reverse complement strand
AAGGACCTACTCGACGCCACGTTGTCGGCAGCGGAGCAGGTCCTTCGACTGCGTTCCGCGGAGCCTGTCCTGAGCGAAGCCGAAGGGCTGCACTCCGCTCAGGATGACAGCCAGGGGGCGAGTTCCATGACAAGACCCCTGAGGTCAACTACTGAGCCGCAGCGAAGAATCTCCCATCGTTGGCTGCTACGGCGTCGGGACGGACCAACCACGTTGCATCCATCGCCAGGAGATTCCTTCGGCAGGCTCAGGACAGGACTTCGGTTGCGACCTCAACATGACAAGACAAGGATGCGATTCCATGACATGATCACCGTGGCGGACGATTCAAAGTGACACGACGCATGCGTTGTCTACGTCCGCCACCCGCCGAGGCTGGCGGCGAGCGGGTCGATGGTTGCCGGACGGCGCAGGAAGTGGATGCCGACGCGAGTGTCGCGTTGATCGGGCCAGGGGCCGGTGTGGTACTCGCTCTCCCCTTCCCAGCCCAGCGAGGCGGCGACGTTTAGAAAGCGCTGGGCGGTGCGGCGGCCCGGCTCGGCCAGCCACAGCACGCCGTCCGGCGCGAGCAGGCGGTCGACCAGCTCCAGCAGCGGCATGATGTCGCGGCTCTCGTACAGCACGTCGGCGGCCAGGATGATCGGCCAGCCGCCGCCCGCCGTGGCCCGCGTCCAGGACAGCGGGTCGGGCGTGCGCCAGTTGACGCGCAGCGAGCGGGGACCATCACCAGCGTTGCGGAGCGTGTTGTAGCGGCAGAAGGCCAACGGCATCGTTGTGTAGTCGGCGACGGTCAGCCGCGCGCCGACCTGTATGGCGGCCGTCGCGGTGACGCCAAGCCCGCAGCCCATCTCCAGCACCCGCTGCCCCGCCAGCTGCTCCGGCCGCGCCAGCACAGCGTCCGCCAGCGCGACGCCGCTGGCCCAGATGCGCGCCCAGTACGGCATCTGCTTGATCGGGTCCTTGCGTGCTTCATCAAACAGTCGCTCGCGGGTGGCCTCGGTCGGGATGTGAATCTCGTACCGCCGCCCACTCTTCGGCAGGGTGACGCTGGCAACCTCGACCTCCGCCTGCGACGCGAGCCAGACTTGCAGCTCGCGGGCGCGGCGGCCGTCAGTCAGCGGCGGCGATCCGTGGCCGGTTCCATCTCCGACGCCGGGGCGTGCGACGGCTTCCGAGGACAGGTGGGGTAGACTGTTCACGCGCTCGCGCCTTCGTTGTGTCGTTCGAAGCGGGTCGATGCGGCTTCAATCATGCCGACGCGCGTCCGCGTTCGGCAAATCGGTTCACGTAGTAGCGGCCATACAACGCGATGAAGAGCGCGCTGGCGGCGACGGCGCCGAACACGCCGATGACCAGCAGCACGCTTGTCACGCTCCAGACCATGCACAGCATCGTCACCGCCGCCGCGCCCGTGATCTGTCCTGCAATCGTTGCCAGCCGCATCGCGCGGATCGCGCCCGGCAGGTCGATGTCGCGGGTAGAGCGGCGCACGGCGATTGAGGCAGTGGTGTCGTTGGTGATGGCGCACAGGCCGATCAGGAACAGGATAGCCGCGACGCCCGGCAGCCACTCGATCTGAGAGACAGCGGCCATGCCCGCGGCCAGGGACGCGCCGGATCCAGCCAGCAGGAACGGGACCGGCAGGCGGTTCAGCAGCTTCGGCGCCGGCAGCGGGCCGACGAACATGCCGATACCGACGCAGGCCAGAAGCGCGCCCAGCCCCGCCTCCGATCGATCCAGCGGCCCGGTCGCCAGCGCGATCAGCGCCACGAGCAGGCTGACGGCCACGACGGCGCTGGTGAACAGCGCGGCGGCGGTCGTGATCAGCAGCGGGCGCTCGCGGAACGCTGGCAGGCGAGCGGGCGGGGGCGCGGCGCCGTCGGCTGGCGCTGACCCCGGCAGCAGCAACAGCAGCGCGGCGGCGAGCGCCAGCAGCCCCGCGGCGACGATGAACGCCGCCTGATGGTTCCACTGCGACAGCGCCAGCGCGCCGAGCAGCGGACCGAACAGGAAGCACAGCCGTTCGACTGACACGTTGGCCGTGTTGGTCGCGATCACCTGTCCGCGTGGCATGAGCCTGGGGAGCAGTGTGGCGCGTCCGGCGTCGGAGAGTGAGCCGAGCGCGCCCGCCGCCAGCACCAGCGGCGCGGCCCACCACAGGTCGTCTCGCGTCGAGACCAGCGCTAACGCGGCGAACAATGGCACGCGACCGGCACACAGCAACGCCAGCGCGCGGGGGCCGAACGAAAGTGGGCGGGAAAAGGACCAGTACTCAACCACGGCGCGAGCCAGCACTCGAGCCAGCACGAACAGGCCAACGATCGGCACGCTGCCCGACAACCGGTAGACGAGCGCCAGCAGGGCGACCAGCATCGCCCAGTCGCCCAATAGCTCGCTGGCGCGACTGATCCAGAGCGAGCGCGTCGCGCCGCCCGCCGGCAGTGCGTGGAACGGTCGCGTTGATCCCGCGTTCGACGCGGCTGACATATGCGGGCAGTCCTCCGGTCATGCGCCAGCGCCGGATGGCTGCCTCGTGCATGCTCGTTTCAGCGGAGGTGAAACTCCAGCGTGGTCGACGGTGGCGTCCCCGGCGCCTCCCGCGCAGGTTATATCATCACCGGCGTGGTCTGGCAGCAGTGTGGCCGGCGCCAACACATGGCTCCGCAGCGCGGCATGGCCTCCTTGACGATTGCGGACGGCTCATACATGGTTGCGTTGACGCGCAGGAAGCGTCGCGACGATCGGACGGGAAACCGTTGGCTTCGCACGTGCTTCGATCGGAGGAACGGTGGCCGTGACCGAGACGATCTTCACCATGGATACGTCGAGCATCAAGTTCGGCCCCGGCGCCACCCGCGAAGTGGGTTTCGAGATGAGCCGCCTCGGCGCCCGGCGCGTGCTCGTGGTGACCGATCCGAACCTGTCAGCCAGTGAGCCGGTCGGCGTCACGCTGGACGCGTTACGGGCCGAAGGCATCGACGCCGTGCTGTTCAGTGGCGCGCGGGTGGAGCCGACCGACACTTCGTTCATGGAAGCGATCGAGGTCGCAACAGACGGTCGGTTCGATGGCTTCGTGGGGGTCGGTGGCGGATCAAGCATCGACACCGCCAAGGTCGCCAACCTGTACTCGACCTACCCCGCCGACCTGCTCACCTACGTCAACCCGCCCATCGGCGGCGGCACACCCGTCCCCGGTCCGCTCCAGCCGCTGATCGCAATTCCCACCACCGCCGGGACCGGCAGCGAGACGACTGGCGTGGCGATCTTCGACCTGACCGAGATGCACGCCAAAACTGGCATCGCCCACCGCGCGTTGCGTCCCGTCATGGGCATCATCGACCCGGACAATACGCGCACGATGCCGTCGATGGTGGCCGCCTGCTCCGGCTTTGACGTACTCTGCCATGCCGTCGAGTCGCTGACCGCGCTGCCCTACGACCAGCGCCCGAAGCCGGAGCATCCGTCGTTGCGACCCGCCTATCAGGGCACGAACCCGGTCAGCGACATCTGGGCGGCGCGGGCGCTGCAGATGATGGCCGCCAACATCGAGCGCGCCGTCGAGCATCCGGAAGACGACGAGGCGCGCGGGCAGATGCTGCTGGCGGCAGCGTATGCAGGAATCGGCTTCGGTAACGCGGGCGTGCACCTGCCGCACGGCATGTCGTACCCCGTTTCCGGCATGGTCCGCGAGTTCCGGCCGGACGGCTATCACGTAGCGCATGCGATCATCCCGCACGGCATGTCGGTCATCCTCAACGCTCCTTCGGTGTTCCGCTGGACCGGCGCCGTGAACCCGTCAAGACACCTGATGGCCGCCGAGCTGATGGGCGTGGATGTCTCTAACGTTCGTCCGGACGACGCCGGGGAGGCGCTTGCGACGGCGATCATCGAGCTGATGCGCCGCACGGGCATGCCCAACGGCCTGCACGCCGTCGGCTTCGAGGCTGACGACGTGGACGCGCTCGTCGCCGGCACGATCCCGCAGCACCGCGTCACCATGCTGTCGCCCCGCCCCGCCAATGAGGATGACCTGCGCGCGCTGTTCCTCGGCGCGATGCGCTACTGGTAGGGCGCTGGCGACGGTGACTGAGCAGCAACCTGTCACGTGCGATCGCTGTGGCTGACACGGACCTCGCGGCCAGACCACTGACAGACGCGCACTGTCACATCCTGCCGGAACTCGATGACGGTCCGCGTTCCGAGGAGCAGGCGCTGGCGATGCTGCGCATTGCCGAGCGTGACGGCATCGCGACGATTGTGGCGACGCCGCACAGCCACCACGCACGGGCCGAAGCTGTGCTGCACGGCGTCGAGCGCCTGAACCGCGTGGCCCACGCGCAGGGGATCGCGGTCGCCGTCGTGCCGGGACATGAGGTGCGCATCGGGCCCGGCATCGTCGAGCGCCAGCGCGACGGACGCGTGCTGACGCTCAACGGCGGGCCGTGGCTGTTGATCGAGCTGTACCTGCACGATGAGTGGCCGCTAAGGCTGGTCGAGCGCGCCCTCGATCGCTTGCTCGACGCGGGGCTGAGCCCGCTGCTGGCGCATGTCGAGCGCTACCCGTTCGTCCAGCGTGATTCCTCCGCGCTGCTTCCGCTGATTGAGCGCGGCATCCCGATGCAGGTCAATGCATCCGCCTTTGGCTACCGCGAGCAGGACGTCGAACGCGTCACGGCCGAACGTTTGCTGAAGTCCCGCATGGCGCACGTGATCGCCAGCGACGCGCACAACCCCGGCTACCGCCCGCCCCGCCTGCGTCCGGCGCTGGCTGCCGCTGAGGCGCTGTGCGGCGCGGAGCACGTCCGCTGGATGCTCGACGCGGCGGAGACCATTGTGGCGGGAGGGGCGTTGTCACTGCCTGAGCCGTGGCAGGGGGACGCGCATGTCCAGCCGGATTGACGTCGCGGACAGGCGCCCTGGCGCCGCAATACGCGCTGATCCCCTTCCATATCGCGCTTGCTCGTTCGACAATGGTTTGCACTACCGCGCCGCCTGTCTGCCGGATGCCACGAGGAGCGTGTGATGGTCAAGCCCGTGATAACCGAGATGCGCTGGCTGCTGCGAGTCGCATCCGGGCTGGTGCTGATCGCGGGTGCGCAGCTCTTCGCGATGAGCGAAGGCGCCGACCGCTACTTCGCCTGGACGATCAACCCGCCAATCACGGCGGCTTTCCTCGGCGCGGCCTACTGGGCGACGTTTTTCATCGCCCTGATGGCGTCGCGGCAGCGTGTCTGGGCGCGGGCGCGCACGGTGCTTCCGACCGTGCTGACGTTCAGCACCCTCACGCTGGCGCTGACGCTGCTGCACTTCGACCGCTTCCACTTCGACAGCGAACACGCCAGCGCCGCGATCGCCGCCTGGGCATGGCTGGCAGTCTACGTGCTCGTGCCGCCAACCGGGATCTTTCTGTACATCCGGCAGTTGCGGACTCGCGGCGGCGACCCGCCTGCGGGTCCACCATTGCCGCTTATCGTGCGCGGGGTGCTGGCCGTCCACGCCACGATCATGCTGGGCATTGGCCTGCCGCTGTTCGTCGCGCCGCTCGACGTAGCCCCGCACGTCTGGCCGTGGACGCTCTCCGCGCTGACCGGCCGCGCCGTCGCGGCCTGGCTGATCGCCACGGGCGTGGCTGCCATCCACACGATTCGCGAGAACGACATCCGCAACAGCCAGCCAGGCGTGGTGACGTACCTCGCGCTCGGCGTGCTGCAATTCGTGGTGCTTGCGCGCTACGCGCTGTCCGACTCCCCGGCGACGGGTGAGCCGGTCATGGACTGGGGAAGCGCGGGACCGTGGGTGTACGCGGCGCTGATGGCGAGCGTTCTGGCAGTCGGGCTGTGGATGCTGCCGGTCATGCTGCGCTCGCGAGCGCCCGAGCTGGAACAGGCGCCCGAGCCGGTCAGTCCCGGCTAGGGATCATCGCCGGGGTCCAGCCGGAGGCGCGCTCATCCACTAACTCCGAGCGCCGGATCTTGCCGGCCTCGTTGCGCGGCAGCTCGGCGACGAACTCGTAAGTCTTGGGAGCCTTGTACGACGCGAGTCGCTCTCGGCATTGCCGGTCCAGTTCCGCGACGGACGGTGGCTCCATGGGATCGGTCGGCTGCACGATGGCGTGCACGCGCCGACCCCACTCCTCGTCGGGCACGCCGATGACGGCCACGTCGGCGATGCCGGGGTGGTCGCTCAGTGCCGCCTCGACCTCGGCGGGATAGACGTTCGCGCCGCCGCTGATGACGAGGTCAACGCGCCGGTCAGCGATGTACAGGTAGCCGTCGTCATCCAGCCAGCCGAGGTCGCCGATGCTGAGGAAACCGTCCGGCGTCGACTTCGCCTCCGGCGCACCGATGTAGCCGAAGGTCGGCCCGACGCCGTTGAGCGGGCGCATGAAGATCTCGCCGACCTCGCCGCTCGGCAGGTCGATCCCCTGTTCGTCGAGAACGCGCAGCTCGCAGGAGATGGGCCGTCCGACGCTGCCGGGATGCTCCAGCCATTCGCTGCCGCTGATCATCGTCGCGCCGATGCCTTCAGTGGAACCGTAGACCTCGTGCACCTTGTCCGGCCCAATCAGCTCGATCCAGAAGCGCTTGAGCCACGGCGGGCACGGCGCCGCCGAGCTCTGGATGGCCTCGATGCTGGACAAGTCGCGCGTCTGAATGTCTGGAAGCATGGCGATGCGGCGCATGATGATTGGCGGCAGGTAGGCGTAGTTCACGCCGTGGCGTTCGATCAGGTCCACCGCGTGCGCGGCGTCGAAGCGCTCCATCAGCACGATCGTGTGGTCGTCCGCCAGTCCGCCGTAGCCCGCCAGGAACGGGGAGTTGTGGTACAGCGGCGCCGCCATGAGCTGGACCTGACCGTAACGCGCCCCAAGACGGCGGCTGCGCTCCGGGTAGATCACCGGATGCCACGTGCGGTCGACGATGATCTTCGAGCGTCCGGTCGATCCGCCGGAGGCGATCGCCTTGCCGGGATGCGGCGGGTCATCGGGCAGCGGCTCGTCCGACAGCGGCCAGGCGCGCTCTAGTTCGTCGGGCCGCAGCACCGGATACTCGACCTCGTCCCAGTCCGCGAACACCACGGAGGGCGTTGCGAGTACCATGATCTGGTCGCGCTCCCGCTTCGGCAGGATCGCCCGCAGCGGCAGCGCCAGCGCACCGAGCTTCCAGGCGCCGGTCGTCACGAAGAAGTGCTCCAACGTGTTCCAGACGCCGACGACGACCGTCGAGCCCGGCGCCGTGCCGTACTCCGCCAGTAGCCGCGCGACCTGATTCGAGCGGCGGTCGAGCTCCCTCCACGTCAGCGCGACCTCGTCTCCCTGTTGCGGGGCGAAGATGATGGCCGCCTTATCAGGGTGTTCCTCAACGAGCATCGCCAACCGCGCTCCGAACGTCATCCGCTGCTGATCGATCCCCACGATGGGCATCCCTCACTTCAACGACAACCGATTCACTCATTGCGCCTATACTACGCCCGTTGCTGGCGAGCGGGTAGCGGATAGCGGTTGGCGGATAGGAGTTTCGCGCCGCGCATGCGCCGGGCTCTCCCGTTACTCAGCACTCAGCGCTTCTTGTGGAGGATAGATGCTCGATCGATTTCATGTCCCGGTGAAAGATCAGGTCCGCGTGGCGGAACCTGACCTGCGAGAGACGGTGACCGCCATCTTCGAGCGGATGGGCGTGCCGCCGGAGGACGCGGCGGATGGCACGGACGTGCTCGTCATGGCCGACCTGCGCGGCGTCGAGACGCACGGCGTCTCTAACATGCTGCGCGCCTACGTCGAGTGGTACAAGACCGGGCGGATGAACCCGACGCCTCAGTGGCGCATCGAGCGCGAGTTTCCCGGCACTGCGTCGATTGACGGCGACGGCGGACTGGGCATCATGCAGGGCACGAAGGCTATGCGCATCGCGATCGAAAAGGCGCGCGGCACAGGCGTCGGTGTCGTCACTCTGCGCAACAGCGGGCATCTTGGCGCCGTCGGACATTTCGCGATGCAGGCGGCCCATGAGAACATGGTTGGCATCTGTCTCACCGCCATGAGCGTGCTCGTGCTGCCGACCTTCGGCGCGGTGCCCCGGCTCGGCACGAATCCGATCTCGATCGCAGCCCCGGCCCGCCGCAAGCCTTACCTGCTCTACGACGCCGCAACCTCCACCATCTCGGGCAACAAGATCGGGCTGGCCCGGCGCGTCGGCGCCGACATGGAGCCGGGCTGGATCTCGGAGCCGGACGGCACGCCGATCATGGAGCGGCGTCCCGTTCCGGCTGGCGAGATGTATGCGCTTGGCGCCCACAACCTGTTGCCGCTCGGCGGAAATCGGGAGCAGGGCTCGCACAAGGGCTACGGGCTGGGGCTGATGGTCGAGGTGCTGTGCACCGTGCTCGGCAGCGCGATACCCAACATGCTGGAACCGGACGCCAGGGCCCGGCACCACTTCGCCGCCTACAATATTGCCGCCTTCGGCGACGTCGAGCAGTTCAAGGACACGATGGACCGCATGCTTGAAACGCTGGAAGAGACCCCGCCCACGCCCGACCACGAGCAGGTCATCTATCCCGGTCTACCTGAGCACGAGGCCGAGATCGACCGGCGCGTCAATGGCATCCCGCTGCACCGCGAGGTGATCGACTGGTTCAACCGCTGCACGGACGATCTGGGTCTGGCGCGGCTGGAGACGATGTGACGCAGGGCCGAAGGCTGAGGGCTGAGGGCCGAGGGACGCGGGGAGAGAACAAGGCCCCTGTCCTTTACTCGGCCCTCGGCCCTCGTCCCCCGGCCCTCCCGAAGGAGGCCCCATGCTCGAACGATTCCACGTCAGCGCCGAGGATGAGATTCGTGTCGCCGAGAGGGCCTTGCGGGAGACGGTGACGGCGATCTTCGTGGCGACTGGCGTGCCTGACGGCGACGCGGCGGATGGCGCCGACGCGCTGGTCATGGCTGACCTGCGCGGGGTCGAGACCCACGGCGTCTCGAACATGCTGCGCCGTTACGTCGACTGGTACCGCGCGGGCGTCCACAATCCCGACCCACGCTGGATCATCGAGCGCGAGAGCCCCGCCACCGCGACGATCGACGGGGACCGGGGGCTGGGGATCATGCAGGGCTTCCCGGCCATGCGCCTGGCGATTGAGAAGGCGCGCAACGTGGGCGTCGGCGCGGTGACGATGCGCAACAGCGGTCACCTGGGCGGCATCGGTCACTTCGCGATGCTGGCGGCCGAGGAGAACATGATCGGGCTGTGCATGACTGCGTCGAGCCTGCTCGTGCCGCCCACCTTCGGCGCCGTGCCCCGCATCGGCACGAACCCGATCGCCTACGCCGCCCCAGCCAACCGCATGCCGTTCGTGCTCTTCGACGCGGCCATGTCGACCATTGCCAGCAACAAGATCGGGCTATCGCGGCGGCTCGGGGCGCTGCTGGAGCCGGGCTGGATCGCCGGGCTGGACGGGACGCCGGTCTCGGAGCCGGTTCCTGCCCCGGCCGACGACGACTACTACCTGCTGCCTCTTGGCGGCACCCGTGAGCAGGGCTCGCACAAGGGCTACGGCCTCGGACTGTTTGTCGAGATCATGACGACCCTGCTATCCGGCTCGATCCCTCGCATGATCGAGCGCGACACGCGTCCACGGCACTTCTTCGCCGCCTTCGACATCGCGGCCTTCACCGACGTGGCCGAGTTCAAGGACACCATGGACCGCATGCTGGAGACGTTGGAGGAAACTCCCCCCGCGCCGGGACACGATCGGGTGTACTACCCCGGCCTGCCGGAGTTCGAGGCGGAGCGGGAACGGCGCGAGCGCGGCATCCCGCTGCACGTCGAGGTTATCGACTGGTTCGACCGCGTCACCGCTGAGCTGTCGCTGCTGCCACTCGCACGGTTGAGCGATGAGCCGTGAGGAACTAACCGTGGCGCCGAGTCACAGCTCGGTGTCCGGCGCCCCCGCGAACAGCTCCGCGACGGTGACGCGCACCGGCAACGTCGCCGCTTCGAGCATGCCGTCCGGGGGCACGAGACGGCGTTGCGCGTAGTCACCCAGGCTCTCGTCGGGTTGCCAGCAGACCAGCACATCGCGGGTGGCGGGGCGGACGATCCAGTACTCCGGCACGCCGGCGCGTGCATAGGCGCGGCGCTTCGTCTCCGTGTCGTGTTCCACGTTGCTGGGCGACAGCACCTCGGCAATCAGATCGGGAGCTGCCGTAATCCGGGTGTCGCTGACGAATCCCACTCGATCCTGGCGAACCAGCAGGAAATCCGGTTGCACGGGGTCCGCGCCTGGCATGATGACGCCAATAGGCGCAGTGTAGACGTACGCAACTCCCTGAGCACGCAACGGTAAACCGATGAGCGCGATCAACTGCACGACGATCCACTGGTGGAACTGTCCTGGCGCGGTCGACATGTACAGCACTCCGTCGATCACTTCGTAGCGGTTGCCGTCGTCGGGCAGGCGTTGCCAGCGGTCGTAGCACCACGCCGTGTCGGACGATCTCATGTGGAGCTCGGGATGGACGACGGCCATGACTGACCTCTCTGCTTCCGCGAAACGGGCATGCCAGCGCCGAGTGGCTGGGAACATCATAGCACTCGCTTTGTGGTGACCAACCACCGCCACTGCCTGTTGCTCTCGCCTCTCTACTGCGCGATCATGCATCCAATCTGACGTGCCATCCGCGTCCCGCATCCCGTGTCCCGCGTCCCGAATCAAGAGGAGGCTCGATGAAGATCGGTCTGACGCTCCCCAACCGCGGCGTGCTCTTCGGCGCGACGACGGCGGAGCAGATGCTGCAGATGTCCGAGATCGCCGACCAGTCCGGGCAGTTCGCGTCTGTCTGGGTTGGCGACTCGTTGCTCGGCAAGCCCCGCATGGAGTCGATCGCGCTGCTTGCCGGCATCGCCGCCCGCACAAGCACGGTGCGCATCGGTCCGGCCTGCATGGCCAGCTTCCCGCTACGCGATCCGGTGCTGCTCGCGTATCAGTGGGCCAGTCTCGACCTGCTGGCCGACGGTCGCACGGTGCTGGTGGCATGCACCGGCATCGTCCCGCAGGAGGGTGGGCGCATCGAAGGCGAGCTGTATGGGCTGGAGCCGAAGGACCGCGTCAAGCGCCTTATCGAGTGGATCGCGCTCATCAAGCGGCTGTGGACCGAGGACAACGTCAGCTTCGAGGGCGAGCACTACCGCTGCGAGAACATCACCATTGAGCCAAAGCCCGCCGCGCAACCCCGCCCGCCGATCTGGATCGCCAATAACGCGGGCCGCAGCGGCTTCGGCTACGAGGGCAACCGCGAGCTGATCGAGCGCACCCTGCGGCGCGTCGTCAACCACGCCGACGGCTGGGAGACCTCGCTGTACGACCCGGAAGACCTGCGCTGGCGCATCGGATTCATCCGCCAGTACGCCGAGCGGCAGGGCCGCGAGCCCGGCAGCATCGAAACCCATCTGTATCACAACATCAACATAAACGAGGATCGTCAGGCCGCGCTGGACGAGTCGAAGCGCTTCCTCGACGTGTACTACACGACCGACTTCGGTCCGGAGGTGATCGATGGCTGGGTGGCGACCGGCACGCCCGAGCAGTGCGCCGAGCGGCTGCGGGTGATGCGGGATGTCGGCTTCGACGAGGTCACGCTGCGCGTCGCGGGTTGGGATCAGTTCGGGCAGCTCGACCGGCTGATGAACGAGGTGCTGCCGCTGCTGGACGCGTGACTGACAGCGTTGCCACCATTATCAACGATATGCATCGCGCCGGTGGGACACGCGTGCGATCACGATCATGTTCTCAACCGGCTCGAAAAGAAACAGCACTCTGTAGTCCCCGACCCGAAGCCGCCAGAGATCGCGCTCGCCAACGAGTGGGCGAATGTCAACGATCTCGGGGTTCTCCGCAAGGCGCTCGATCGCGGCGAGGACTCGAATGTGTGTAGATGGAGATAGGCGACGGATGTCGCGTTCAGCGGAGCGACTCCAGTGGATAGACCACATGCCGAGGACGTCAGGAGACGTTGTCGCGCTGGATGCCAGAGTGAGGGATTAGGAGGCCCTTGCTCAGTGACCGTCGAGCCTCCGCGATAGCCGCGGTGTCTTCTTCCGACACCGGGTCATCGTCGACTGGCCGCGTCGCCCGAAGGCGTAGCACATACAGCGCCCTGGCTGCCGCGTCCCACTCACTCTCCGGCAGGCTATCGACCATTTGATGCAGCATGTCGCGGTTCGTCACAATTTCATCTTCCTCGCATGGCGCTAGAGCGGGACCGGTCGTGATTCCCACCCACTGAGTGCTACAGCGTCGTGTCAGGCGCCCCGGCGAAAAGGTCCGCGACCGCGAACGACACCGGCAGCGTCGGGGATTCCAGCACGCCGTCACTCGGCACGATCGCCGTGTGCGCGTACGTGCCGCTGCTGACGTCCGGCTGCGTGTAGACCGGCACATCGCGGGCGGAGGGCCGCACGATCCAGTATTCTGGGACGCCCGCGCGGGCATACGTGCCCCGCTTGACGCTCATGTCCTGCTCCGCGTTGCCGGGCGACAGCACCTCCGCGATGAGGTCCGGCACGCCACGCACACGGCCCTCGGAGAGAATCTCTGCCCGCTCACTGCGCACGACGAGAAAGTCCGGTTGCGCGGGATCGCAGCCCGGCATCAACAATCCGGCGCGGGACGAGAAGGCGAACGCGACTCCCCGATCTTCCAGCGGATCACCGACGTGTCGCATGAGGCGCTTGATAATCCATTCGTGAAAGAGGCTCGGAGAGGTTGACATGTAGAGCACCCCGTCAATCACCTCATAGCGGTTGCCGTCGTCAGGCAGTCGCTCCCAGCGGGCGTAGTCCCACGACGCGTCCGGCGACCGCAGCAGTAGCTCGAGGTGTGCGCTGGCCATAACGTGCCTCACATCCGTCGAATTGGCGGGGAGTCTCGCGCGATGGCATCGCGCGAGCTTGATGGAATGATAGCACCAGGGGAGTGCCGCAGGAGTTTCCAGCGGCTCGCGGAACCGCTCGGACACGAAAAGGCGGCTGAAGGTCGCGCGACCGCCAGCCGCCTCACGTTGAAGCAACGGCGCCTAAGGTTCGGTCTCCAACCCCGCCACAACGCCGCGCCCGCAATCGCTCGGGGGCGACGCGCTGAGTCGCGACAGGGAGCCGGCGTACAGGCAGCCCTGCAGGTCGATTCCCTTCACCAGGCTGATCGCCTCACCCCGTCCGCAGCTGGTGGGCGCGGTCTCTCCGACCTTCGAGAGCGACCCGGCGTACAGGCAGGCGTGGTAGACGTCGACACCGACATCGCCGCCCGCCAGCAGCACCACCGCTGTGCCGCGCCCGCAGTTCACGGTGGTCGCGGTGCTGTCGCTGATGAACGAAACTTTCGACAGTGAGCCGGCGTACAGGCAGGCCTGGAAGTAGGTCTGTGTGAAGATGACCTCGAACGCTCCGATGTCACAGCCCGCTCCCTGTGGGCGCGACTCGCCACGCTGATCAGTCGTGACGGTCGTTCCGCATTCGACGGCGCCGGGCGGGATGTGGTTGATGGCGACCGAGCCGGTCAACAGGGCGTGCGTCCAGGTGTTCCCGCCGTTGTCGGCCAATGGACCGAGGTTGGCGTTCGGATTGTTGTCCAGATCGCCCGTCCCGGTAAATGAGGCGGTGCAGGTTCCGTCGTCGCTGAGGTTGTAGCCGCCCGAAGTGAGGCTGCCAAGGCAATTGTCGCCGGTGTTGTTCGCGGCGATGCTCGCTGTGATGTCCAGCGTGCCGCCGGCATGTGCAATTGCCGGCCCTGCTCCGTTGTCCGCCACGGTCACGTAGCTGAGCGTCGACGTTCCGATGTTGTATATGGCGCTGCCTTGCCCGCCGGCCGTGCTGTTGCCGCTGAAGGTCGCGTTGGTTACCGTCATCGTGCCGGCATTGGCAACGGCTCCTCCATGCGCCTCGGCGTCGACGAACTCGTTCCTGTTGTTGACGAACGCGACGTTGTCCAGTGACGCGGTGGCAGCATTGTAGATAGCCCCGCCACAGTGCGTCGTACAAGTTGCCGCGCCTGGCGTGTCACTGGCGATGACGCTGTCCTGGACGATCACATTGCTCATCGTCAGGGTGCCGTGGTTGTGGATCGCGCCGCCGTGCCAGTGACCGCCAACGACTACGGAGTTGACGTTCTTGCCGCCCTGGATCGTCACCCAGAAGATGCTGATGCTCGCGGCGCCGATATCGAACACGCGCGTCGCGTTATTGCCGTCGATAATGACCTCGTGTTCGTTCCCCGTGCCGAATATGGAGATGTTCTGACCGGTGACGACCAATTGATCGTTCAGGACGTACGTGCCGGGGTTGTAGACGGTGATGAAAAAGACTTCAGTCCCGTCGCTCAGTGCGTTTGCTTCCTCGATTGCCGCGCGCAGCGTGCACTCGCCAGCCGTGGCGGTCTCACAGACGCCATTGCCGGGAACGGCGTCGGAAGCGTCGACGGTGCTGTTCACGTCGAAGGTCACGAGCGCGGCGGCGGGCTGGACCGCGAGGACTGAGAGCAGCATCGCGAGCGCGATCGCCAGCGCGAGCAGCAGGTGGACGTGAATGAGCCGTCTGTCGCTGACGTTTGTCATGTGCGATCTCCACTTCCCTGAAAAAACGAGCTGAATAGTTCGGAGTCTGTCCACGATGGGGCTCCGAAGCGTGCTGCTGTCGCCGTCTCGCTGCGGCGCCGACGCGCCGCGCCTGCTCCAACAATAGGGAATCAGACGCGCTGTGTCAATCACCCAAGAGGTGGGTCAGCGCATCCCCGTCGCCCGAGGCGTCGATTCGTTCGTGATTCGATCCGGTAGCCCGCCGCGTGGCGGGATTGACGCGATCGTCGTTCGGTCGCATCCTGACGTCGGACGAGATGTCAGATGGAGCGAAGGAGGAGCGGGACGTGACGGGGGCAATTCAGGACATCGAGCGGCAAATGCTTGGCGACGCATGGACCTCTGGAGAGATCTACGACAACCTGCGTCACTTGTGCGACAAGGTCGGGGTGCGCTTCGGCGGCACTGGGGGTGAGCATGCCGGAGCGGTCTATGTGCTGGGCAAGATGCAGGACTATGGGCTGCACAACCCGCGCCTCGACAAGTTCCCCGTCTACACGTGGGACCGGGGCGAATGCGAGCTGATCATCACCATCGTGCCCGTGACCACGATCCCGTCGATCGCGATGCCGTTCAGCGGCTCCGGCGAGTTCCGGGGGGAGATGATCGATCTCGGCGATGGCGAGGCGGCCGACTTCGAGCGCGCCGGCAGCGCCGTGCGCAATAAAATCGTTATCAGCGCGGCGGAAACGAACCGGCCCGGCGAGGTGTCGTTGCATCGCACCGACAAGTACCGGCTGGCGGTCGACGCGGGCGCCGTCGCGTACATCATGATCAACAAGAACCCTGGCCTGCTGCACATCACCGGTTCGCTCTACGCGAAGAACCCCGGCGGTCCCGACGCCGCCGACCACGAGGCGCCTATTCCTGCCATCGGCGTCACCTGTGAGGCCGGCGCCCAGCTCCGTCGCATCCTCGACGAGCGCCGCAAGCGCGCGCTCATCCGCCTCAGCAACACGACCCGCCTGTCACACTCCTACAACGTGATAGGCGACATCCCCGGCGGCGAACATCCGGAAGAGGTCATCGTGGTCGGCGGCCACTACGACAGCCACGACATCTGTCACGGCGCCGGCGACGATGGCGCCGGAACACTGGTCGGCGTCGAGGTCGGACGGCTGCTCGCCCCGTATGCCGGACAGCTCAAGCGCACCATCAGGATCATCTGCTTTGGTTACGAAGAGCTTGGCCTCGGTGGCAGCTTTCATCACGCTGACTACTACACGTCCGACGACTGCCAGGAAACGCTGCGCATGGCCGTGAATCTCGATGGCGCGGGCCGGGGCGAGGGTGGGCAGGAGCGCATAACGGTTACGGGCGATCCGGAGCTGGCCTCGTACTTCCGCGCCCTGCCGCGGGACATGCATTACGATTTCACGACGATGGACCGCATCAGCGTGCACTCCGACCACTTTCCGTTCTTCATGAAGGGCTACCCCAGCATCACCCTCAACAGCGCCGACTCGACGGCAGGCATGATCGGCCGCGGCTACGGACACACCGAGGGAGACACCTTCGACAAGATCCGCCTGCGGGGATTGCAAATGGGGGCGGCCTTCGCGGCCCGCGTCGCCCTGCGCCTGGCGATGGCCGACCCATTCCCGGCCGAACGTCGCACTGAGCAGGAAGCCCACAAGGTGCTTGAGGACTCCGGGCAGGGGCACTTCCTCGACCACCACTGGGGGCGGGCTAACCGTGCTGTTTGAGTCAAACCGCGTACTCACGCGCTGAGCGGACACCGCTGACCGCGCCGGGAATGGCGTCGGCGCGGCCAGCTACCCCGCGACATCCCTGAATACGCGCAGGTAGTTCAAGCCCAGCAGCTTGCGCAGTTCCTCCTCGTTGAAGCCTGCCCGCGCCAGCGCTACCGTAATGTTCGGCCAGTCGGCCAGGCTGGCGAAGCCCTCGATGCTGTAGTCCTCGGTAAGCCGGTGCTCCTCCGGGCGGAATCCGGTCCAGTTGAAATCACCGGGCAACCGCTCGGGCATCGTGTCCGGATACTCGACCAGCGAGTTCGTGCCCGATCCCGGACCCGCCTTGTCGGTGCCGATGCCAACGTGGTCGATGCCGCACACATTGACCAGATGCTCGATCTGTCTCACGACGTCGTCCATCGTCGTCCCCGGCCGGTCGCGAATGAAACCCGGCACGACGACGACGCCGAAGTAGCCGCCCTGGTCGGCGATGGCCCTGGCCAGCTCGTCGGTCTTGCCGCGGTCGTGGTAGGCCACGCCCTTGGCCGCTGAATGCGACACGATCACCGGCGCGGACGAAGCCTCCATCGCGTCCCAGCCGACCTGCTCGCTGCAATGGCTGACATCAACCAGGATCTTCAGCTCGTTGAGACGGCGAACGACCTCGCGGCCAAAGCAGGTGAGCCCGCCCTGAAACGTTTCGGTGCAGCCGTCGCCGACCAGGTTTTGCAGGTTGTACGTCAGCTGGACCATGCGAAGGCCCAGTCCGTGGAACAGGTCGAGCCGGTCGAGCTCGTCGCCGATAGAGAGGGTGTTCTGGAAGTCGATCACGATGCCGTGCTTGCTCTCGGCGTGTGCTCGCTCGATGTCACCGGCGTCCCGCACCAGCAGCATGTGGTCACCGAGCGCGGCGATGATCGCCTGGGCGTTGGCGATCTTGCGCACTGAGCGCTCGAAGGCTGTCGCCAGCCGGTCGGGACCCGCGTAGGTGCCGCAGGCGATGGTGACGCCCGAACGTCGCCACATGTCGAGGTAGATGTCGCGCGCCTCGGCCGACGTTTGGATATCCCTCACCAGGGCGGCCTCCAGGACAGGTCCCGCATCCGCGCGAGTGCGTCCTTGTGCCGCCTGCTCTATCAGCGCCGCGCGCATGCCCGGCGTGAAGACGATGCCGGACGTGATCGGCGGCTGCTGCGTGTCGATCACCAGCGCCTGGTGATGTAGCTCGACGGCCTCCTCCGGAGTCAGGCGCGCTGCGCGCTGAGTGGCCACTTTCGCCTCCCTCTTCTCGCGTTGACAGGACTGATCGAGCGATTGTAACAGCGAGCTCCGATGACCCGGATCATCGTAATGCCGCCGAATCGCTATCCGCGCTCCGCATTCCACCAGTGGTAATCCGCCTCGATCGCGTCGACCCACTCCGTCACGTCAATCTCCCGGCGTGTAGGTCCCCTCTGCGATGAGTTGCTCCCCGAACTGGTCCCGCGGGCATGGAGCGTCCCATGCGGTGATAGTCCCTGCCAGGCATCCGGTGAGTCGTGCGACAGGCTGCGAGGGCTCGTTGGCGAACTATCTGCTGGAGCTCAACGATCCATGGGACAGGGTCGTCGTCCTGTCGTCAGACCAGTGGCTCCGTCATATCACTTCCGAGCATCCCGAGATGGAAGCGCTGTTCCAGTCTCTCAGCAGCACGGTGACCGATCCGCATCTTGTCACATTCGACCTCCTCCATCGGGCGCGGGAAAACTTCTATCGGTTCAATGTTCGCGGTCGCTTGTTGCTGAAGGTTTGCGTTCATTTTACGGCGGGGCGGGACTCACCATCGGCAACTGGCATAATCGTAACCGCCTGCCTGACCGGACGTGTCAAGCCGAAGGAGCGCGTCAAGTGGTCATCGAGTATTTAGGACACCGCCTGATCAAGCCATCAGCCGCGGACATCGACAGCCGCTCCGTCACGTTCCGCTATGACGCGCTGAGCGACACATTGACCGTTCACTTCTTCGGAGAGGCTCGGCCCGCTTTCAGCCTCGACGTGTCTGACGTGGAAAATCTCCGGGTTGAGCTTGACACCAACCGCATCGTTGGTTTGCAGGTTGAAGCGTTTCTCAGTCACGCGCTGCGCTCCGAGCCGCGCTACGTTGTGTGGGCCATGCGAGCGAGCATTTCGTTGGAGGCTATCTTCGACGCGCTGCACGGCGCGGGAGAGGACGCGTTACACGAAGCAGCCGTGAAGATGGCCGTCGACGATCTGGACTACGCCTCAGACTGACGCGGGAACGTGTGGGTTGCGGCACGCGCATGAACCTGTTCCCGATCAATCGTCGATCCGCTCGCGCCGCTCCCTCCATCGCTTGTAGTCAACCTCAATTTCCGCAACCCACTCCGTCACGTCAATCTCCCCCGGCGTGTACGTCCCCTCTGCGATGCGTTGCTTCCCGAACTCGTCGCGCATGCGCGTGTCCTCGGAGTACTCCACAACCTCCCGCGCCAGCTGCGGTGGGATGAAAATGATGCCCGTGCGCGTGCCGAGCACGACATCGCCCGGCAGCACCGTCGCCTGCCCGATGCGCACCGGCACGTTCACCCCGGCCAGCGTCACGTCCGCGATCGCGGACGGATCGACGCCACGCACGAACACGGCGAAGTCCGGCAGCTCCAGCATGCGTTGCAGGTCGCGGATGCCGCCGTCGATCACCATGCCGGTCTTCGACTTCGCGTGAATCGCGGTCCCGAGGTTGTCTCCGGCGAACGTGCCGTCCTTCAGCTTGCCGAACAGATCGACTACGAGCACGTCATGCTCCACCAGCGTGTCGATCACCCATGAGTTCTGCCCGCCGATGCGCCCCGCGTCCCGCCCCTCGTCCTCGACCAGCGCATGAAAATCCGGCCGGTGCGGCACAAACGCTGCCGTCACCGCCCTCCCCACCAGCACCCGTTGCGGATGCAGGTTCATCCAGCCGCCTTCGAATTGCAGGTGGTAGCCATGCTTCCTGAGCACCGACCACGCCTCCTCGGTCGTGACCAGCCGCATGCGTTCGAGCATGTCATCCGGCACACGTGGTCGTCCGTCAGGGAAGCGCGCATGTGTGCTTTCGCGCGTCAGGCTGGTGATTGCGTGATGGCTGCTGAAGATCATGGCTGCTCCATCTCATGTTGACTGACCCTTGGTCGGGACTCGGCGCCAGAACGTTCGTAGAGGAGGCCGCGCGGGGCCTCCCGGGTTGGATACGGCGGTGGCTAACGACCCGATCGGCGTTGGAGATCCCGGGCCAGACCGCGTCGCGTCCTACCGGCGAGGCTACGCGGAGCCTCCCCCACGCGTTTTGCCAGGAGCAACGCTTGCGTGAACATGATTAGACCGCCAAACCCTTACACCGCCACTTGGCCGTGTAACATAACCCGACAGAACCGCCGCGTCCTGCGTCCCGCGGCCCGCATATCGCGTCCCGACTCACTCCCCGAAATACGCTGTCCCCGCCTGCACATGCGCCCGCGCCACGTCCTCATTCAGCGTCAGCCCATGCCCCGGCCCATCGTTCAGATGAATGAACCCGTCGCGGATCAGCGGACCGCCGTCGACCAGCTCATCCCACCACTCCACCTCGAAGGCGTGATTTTCCATCACCAGAAAGTTCGACATGGCCGCGCAGACATGCGCCGCCGCCATTGTGCCGATCGGGCTGGAGACGTTATGCGGCGCGATTGGGATGTAGTACATGTCGGCGTGGTCGGCCACCTTCTTGGCCTCCAGCAGCCCGCCCATCTTTGGAATGTCCGGCGAGATGATGCCGGCGGCCTGCTTCTCGATCAGCTCGCGGTAGCCGTGCTTGCGATACAGGTTCTCGCCGGTGCAGATCGGTGTGCGCGTGCTGGCCGTCACCTTCGCCAGCGCATCCACGTTCTCCGGAGGGACCGGGTCCTCCAGCCACATCAGGTCGTACTTCTCCAGCGCCTGCGCCAGCAGGATCGCGTCGCCGGTGGCGAACTTCCAGTGGCAGTCCATCGCCAGCATGATGTCCGGCCCCGCCTCCTCGCGCACCGCCGCCACCAGCGATTCCATGTAGCGCCGCTCCGCCGACGAGATCGTGCGGTTGTACGGCTCGTGCCACCAGCGGCGCGGGTCCGGGTCGTCCGAGATGTCTCGGGTGTGCTCATTCAGCACGTCGAGGTCGAACTTCAGCGCCGTGTAGCCTGCATCCAGCACCAGCCGCGCCTTCTCAGCATACGATTCCGGCGTGTGCTCGCGGCCTGCATGGCAGTCGGCGTACAT
>DATKCN010000096.1:0-3551 GCA_035513175.1 Thermomicrobiales bacterium | reverse complement strand
AAGGACCTACTCGACGCCACGTTGTCGGCAGCGGAGCAGGTCCTTCGACTGCGTTCCGCGGAGCCTGTCCTGAGCGAAGCCGAAGGGCTGCACTCCGCTCAGGATGACAGCCAGGGGGCGAGTTCCATGACAAGACCCCTGTGGTCAACTACTGAGCCGCAGCGAAGCATCTCCCCGCGTTGGCAGCTATGGCGTCGGGATGTTCCAACACCATGGCATCCAGCGCCAGGAGATTCCTTCGGCAGGCTCAGGACACGGCTTCGGTTGCGACCTCAACATGACAATCCACGAGGGTGGTTCCATGACAGCCCGGGAGGACATTTCTATGACAGGGCTACTGTGGCCGACTGGCTCCAGACGATCGGTCAGCCCACCGCCACCAGCGCATCCTGCAGCACCTTGTGAGCCGCGTTGTAGCCGGGCGCGCCGGTCACCTCGCCGCCGGGATGGGCGTCGGCGCCGCACAGGTAGAGCCCGTCGATCGGCATGCGGTAGTCGGACCAGCCCGGCAGCGGCCGGTTGGCGAACATCTGCCCGGCTATCTGGTCGATGTGGTGGATATGCCCGTTCGGCAGCCCGACGCGCTGCTCCAGCACGTCCGGCGTGAACATCACCCAGTCCTTGATCGCGCTGCGGATGTTCGGGGCGTACTCCTCCATGCGGTCGATGAAGCGCTCCCCGGCCAGCCGCGTCAGCTCCGGCGTCCACTCCGCGCTGCCGTGGCCAGTCGGCTTCACCGGCGCATACAGCGCCCAGATCGACATGACGTGGCCGCCCTGCGGCGCCAGCGAGCGGTCGATGACGCTCGCCATCTGGATGTGCATAACCGGCGAGTCAGTGATGAGGCCGTTGCGGGCGTCGTTCCACGCCTTGCGGTAGTAGTCCATCGACGGGCAGATCTTGATGTAGCCCAGGTAGTACGGGTCCGGATTCGGGCCGAGATAGCGTGAGAAGTCGGGCAGCTCGTTCAGCGCCGCGTGGAACTTGTAGTAGACGGTGTTCGCCTTCAGCCGGTTGACGGCCCGCAGGAAGTCGTCGGAGACGGCGCCTTTCGGCGTCAGCTGGTTGAAGAGCTGCTTGATGTCGGCATTGACGAGCACCGTCCGTGCGTCGATCTGCTCGCCGCTCTCCAGCCGCACGCCGCGCGCCCGGTTGTCCTCGACCACGATCCGCTCCACGCGCGCGTTGACGCGGATCTCGACCCCCTGCGCCCGGCAGGCGCGGGCCATGGCCTGCGTGATGCCGCCCATGCCGCCGTGGACCAGCCCGTAGTCCCCCTCGCGGGTGAAGGCGGAGACCCCCAGGTACGCAGCCGAGAGCAGGCTGCCGGGCGCGTCGATGTCGCCCGCGTCCCAGGCCTGCGACAGCCAGCCCTTGACCTGCTCGTCATCGAAATGCTCGTCGAGCAGGTCGGCAACCGAGCCGAACAGCAGCCGCTCCAGCAGCGGCTCGTCCTCCGTGCCGCGCACGCTGTCGACCAGCTCGGTCAGCGTCGGGGCTTTCGTGAAGAACGACTGGTGGATGATGCCCGCCAGCCGCTTGCGCAGCTCGCGGTACTTCGGCAGGTTGGCGGCGTCACGTGGGGCGAACTCGGCGATCTGCTCCTCGATCGACCGGCCGTCCCGGCCGTCGAGCAGCGAGCGGCCACTGGGGAAGGGCATGAAGGTGTCCTTGGCGGCCGGCAGGATCTCGAAGCCGTGCTCGCGCAAATCCATGTCGTCGATCACGCGCGGCTGCAGCAGGTAGCAGATGTAGGAACAACTCGGCACGGAGTAGCCGGGAAACAGCTCCTCGGTGATGGCCGCGCCGCCGACGAAGTCGCGCCGTTCGAGCACCAGCGTCTTCAGCCCGGCTCTGGCGAGATAGAACGCCGCGACCAGCCCGTTATGGCCGCCGCCAACGATGACCGCGTCGTACATGTGTCCCTCCCACGCGCCCGATGTACGTTCCGGCGATGATAACACCGGGACGACCACCACCCAGCCCGTCGTCGAGCCCGCGCCCCGCCGCCACGCGCGTCAGAGACGGTAAAGCGGTAAAGGCAATCATGTGAGTGTATTAACGGATGAGCGCCTTTAGCACGCGCGCCTGAAGCCGTACACTGAGCCGAACGCGCCCGACCCGCACGCTTGACACGCTTGAGCCGAACGGAAAGCAGCACGCGCCATGACGACGACTGCCTCCCCGCCCGCCACCCACGCCTGGACCGGCACGACGCCCCCCGCCGAGGCCACCTGGGCCACGCGCGGCGTCGTCGCGACCGCCCACCAGTACGCCAGCCTGGCGGGGCTGGAAGCGCTGCGGGCCGGGGGCAACGCAGTCGACGCCGCCATCTCCGCCGGGGCGGTGCTGATGACCGTCAAGCCGTGGTCCGGCCATCTCGGCGGTGACGTCTTCATGCTCATCCACCACCCGGGAGAGGAAGTCGTCGCCATCAACGGCAGCGGCGCCGCGCCCGCCGCCGCAACCGCCGCGCACTACCGCGCCCTCGGCGGCATCCCGCCGCACGGCCTGCTGGCCGCCTCCGTGCCGGGGGCTGTGCGCGCCTGGCAGACGGCCCTGGAGCGCTTCGGCTCACTGCCACTGGCCGACCTGCTGCAACCCGCCATCGAGCACGCCGAGCGGGGCGTGCCGGTTAGCCCCGCCATCCAGCGCGGCCTCGACTTCGGCGCGCGGATGGCCCATGCCGAGGTCTACCCCGACTCCGCCAGCGTCTTCCTGCCCGGCGGCGCGGCCCCGCCCGTCGGCAGCCTCTTCCGCCAGCCGGGCCTGGCCCGCACGCTGCGCCGCATCGCCCAGCACGGCCCGGACGATTTCTACTCCGGTGATCTGGCGCGTGAGATGGCGCGCTACATGGCCGCCCACGGCGGGCAGATGACCGCCGCCGACCTCGCCAGCCACCAGTCGGAGGTGACCGCGCCCATCGCGGTCGAGTATCGCGACCACACCGTGATCGAGCAGCCGCTGCCGTCGCAGGGTCTCATCGTCCTCATGGCGCTCAACATCCTGCGCCAGTTCGACCTCGCCGCGCTGGGTCAGGGCAGCGCCGAGACGACGCACCTGCAGATCGAGGCGCTGCGCCTCGCCGTCGACGACCGCCTGCGCCACGCCGGGGACTCGCGCCGCGTCGACGTTCCTCTCGACTGGCTGCTCTCCGACGAGCATGCCCGCCAGCAGGCGGCCAGCATTGACCTGCGCCGGGCCAGCCTCCCGCGCGCGCCCGCCCCCGCCCACCCCGACACCACCTACCTGTGCGCCGCCGACGCCGACGGCACGCTGGTCTCCTACATCCACAGCCTGTACGCCGGTTGCGGCGTCATGCTCGGCGACACCGGCGTGCTGCTCAACGACCGCATGAACGGCTTCGACCTGGACGAGGGCAACCCCAACTGCCTCGCGCCTGGGAAACGCCCCGTCCACACCCTCAACCAGTACATGGCGCAGCGCGACGGGCAGACCGTCCTCGTCGGCGGCACCCCCGGCGCGCACTGGCAGGTGCAGACCAACCTGCAGCTGCTGGTGAACGTCATCGACTTCGGCATGGACCCGCA
>DATKCN010000095.1:0-15018 GCA_035513175.1 Thermomicrobiales bacterium | reverse complement strand
GGGTGGCTGTCAGCGGCGCGGCCGAGGAAGCGTTGTCCGACACGCTGGAGCGGGCCACCGAGGCCCACATTGTCGAAGAGCTACCGCGCGGCGACGGCTTCCGTTTCACGCATGCCCTCATCCGCGAGACGCTGTATGAGGGGTTGGGGCTGCTCCGCCGCCGCTCGTTGCACCGCGCCGTGGGTGAGGCGCTCGCGGCATCTTCCAGGCCGGATCCGGACGCCGTCGCACATCACTTGGGGCAAGCATCGGACGATCGAGCGTTCGACTGGTTGATTCAGGCGGGGGATCGGGCGCAGCGATCCTATGCCTGGCTGATCGCGGCGGAGCGCTACGAGCAGGCTGCCGCACTGATCGCCGATGACACTGAGCGACAGCGCGAGTACGGCTGGCTGCATGTGCTCATCGCCCGAATGCTCCGCCTTTCTGACACTCCTCGCGCGCTCGGTTTCGTGACTGACGGCGCACGCATCGGGAGAGATGTCGGTGACTGCTGGCTGTGGCTGTTTGGCTCGATGCACGTTGGCTACTTTCAGGTGTTGATCGGAGAGACGCGGTTGGGTGTTCAGCGTCTGGTCGAGGTTGGTGCCGAGATGGAAGTCGCGTTTCGTGACGGACGGCTAGAAGGCTGGACTCCGCCGGAAAGACTCACACTTGACACGCGTTCGCCACGTGCTATTCACCGGATGGCGCGACAGCATCCGAACCAGCCGGTCGTACTGGCTCGCGCCCTCGAATGCGTGCATCTGGCTTGGTCCGGTCGTTTGCGAGAGGCAGAATCTCTGGGCGGACGGCTCACCTCAGTCTGGTCTTCCAATCGTATCGACGAGGCTGTTCGTGACGATGCGCTCGGATTGGTCAGCAGTTGGGGTGATTTGTACCTTGCGCTTGCACGTGTGAGTGACGCCCTCGGCCATCCCGATGAATCGCTTGAACGATTGGACATCGCAACTCGTGCCTACGCGATGATTCCTCACTATGTTCAGATGGCGGGGACATGGTCGATGAAGATGGAAACGTTGATCGCCTACCGCACGGAGGACATCAGTGCTCGGCGGCTGGCCGCAGAACAGGCAATCGCAAACGCCTCCAAAGCCGTTGGGGCTAGCATGGAGTTCCAGATGGCTGCGTTTCATAGAGGATTGTCTCTGCTTGAGGGACACTGGCACCAGGCTCGTGATCTGCTGTCGGAGCGCCATGCTCGCGTTCATGATGGACCGCGATGGTTCGGTTCTCAGCGAGAAAGCGGCGTGCTTGCGCAGCTTCACAGGCAGATGGGAAGTATTGACGACGCATGGCGCGTCATCAATGCTTTTTTGCCGGATGGCGCCGCCACGGAGCCGGGAGACAGCCAGTTCTACCCCGCGCTCACCCTCATCCATACCGCCGCCTCCCTCGCGCTCGATGCTAAGGATGCTGCAACCGGCCGCGCCTGGCTCGAATCCCACGACCGCTGGCTGTCGTGGAGCGGCGCGGTGCTGGGGCAGGTCGCGGGGCATCTTGGCTGGGCGCGCTGTTACCGCGAGACCGGCGACCTTGCCGCCGCCGAGCAGCATGCCCGGACCGCCCTTTCCAAAGCCAGTGATCCCCGCCAGCCGCTCGGCCTGATCGCCGCGCACCGCCTGCTCGGCGAGCTTGCCTCCCAGCGCGGCGCTCACGCCGTAGCCCACGAGCACCTGCGCGAATCGCTGTCTCTCGCCGAACGCTGTGAAGCGCCCTACGAGATCGCCCTGACGCAGACCGCGCTGGCCGAACTCTGCGTTGCCGTCGGAGAAGGTGACACAGCGCGCGATCTGCTCGCCGCTGCCCGCGCCACCTGCGAGCGCCTCGGCGCCGCGCCACATCTCACTCGCATCGTCACTCTCGAAGCCACAATTGCGTAGGGGCGCATGGCAATGCGCCCTGTCAGAGGCCGACAACGCACGATCGGCAGCACTGCGGCGAGCGCGATCGGGATTTAGCCTCGCCTAGCGCCCATCCATCGTCGCCATATACAGCGCGTTGAACAGCAGCCGGTACGTGCCTCGCGCCTGCGCCCGGAACTGCGGCCGGAAGCCGAACAGCACGACCCGTCCCGCTCCCACCGGCGCCTCCACCAGCGCCGCCTTGCCGCGAATGTGCTCCGCGCCCAGCATCCAGCCGGAGAGTAGCTGGTTCGACAGCGGGTAGCGGCCGACAACTCTGGCGCCCTCGCGTCCGTTCGTGGCCACGTCGAAGGCCGGTGAGTTCACGAACAGCGCCGCCGCCTCCCGCTCGTAGCCCCAGGCGATCGGGTGCGCCGGATCGAGCAGCAGCCGCAACAGTGAGCCGGGATTGTAGAACGTGTCGCTGCGCATCCCATCCAGCGCGTTCGTCACCGGCAGGTAGAGCTGCCGGATCGCCAGATCGCAGGCGGAGTCAAGCGTGATCAGCGTCCCGCCCGCCTCAACGAAACGCCGTAGCTGCTGCACGCCCAGGTCGCCGAGGCCGCCGCTGTAGTCGGCCGGGTACTCGTGCGGCGAGTTGCCCTCCAGGATGTCGCGCGCCGGCTGTTGCGGCAGGACGATGACGTCGACGCGCTCGTTCAGCCGTCCCTGGCGGATGTCCCGGTTGCGTAGCGTCTCGAAGGCGAAGTCGTAACGCTCGAAGATGAAACGCGTCCAGCCCTCGTCGATCCCATTCGGCTTCCACGAGCGGTACAGTCCGACGCGCGGCGCCCGCATCGCCAGCCTCCGGCCCCGCGCGACCCCGCTGCCGATCGCCTCCGGCCGCGTGTGCGTGGCCCGCGCCACCCGCTCGACCGTCTCCCGGTTGATGCCCTCGACCAGAAACGCGCCCCGCTCGAGCGGCCCGCTGCCCGGCGCCGCCAGCCGCGCAACCCTCGCCCCCTGCGCCAGCAGCAGGTTCACCGCCCGCGCCGACGCGTTCACCCGTGGGTCGAACACGAACAGCTCGCCGTGGCCGCGCACGCAACCCGACGGCGGCGCTGCGCGCTCCGCCAGCCGTAGCGGCGCCTCGAACGGGGCCGAGATCTCGACCGCCTCCACTCCCATCTGTAGCGGAAGAGAGTGCGCCGTAATGTCGTAGGGCGGCTTCGGCGGTCCGCCGGGATACAGCCGCAGGTCGGGGTAGTGCTGGTCCTCCAGCAGCGTCTTGGCGAAGCGGCCATACGGCTGCGCCACCTTCACCACGTGCGAGCCGGCCGGGAACTCCACCCCGTCCGCCACGAATGGCTCGCTGGCCTCGAGCGCCTCGACCCCGCCCGTTTGCAGCACCTCCAGCATTTCGGCGGTCGTCACCGCGTCGGGCTGCCCGGCCGGGATGATGTAGGCGAACGGCGTCGTCGTCTCCACGGCGTGCCGCGACACGCGGTGAAAGTTGCGCACCCAGCGATCTCGGTAGGCTGCCGCATGGTTGAGCGCCGCCAGCGTCGCGATGCGGTTGTAGTCCACGATGTCGCGCAGCCGCCACGTTCCGCCGCTCCATGGCAGCGGATGATTCCACGACGCCGTCCGCGGGTCGAAGCCGCGCGCCTCGCGGAACTGCTCCGCGTCGATCGTCACCGGCGTCGCGATGCGCACGCTGGCCGCCTCGGAGAGAATGCGCACCCCGGCGTGGTAGTGCTGGTAGGCCCGCGACGGCGAGTAGGCGTCGAAGATGATGTTGGTCGCGACGCCCGCCTTCCCGGCCGCGGTGAGATCGGTCGCTATCGCCTGCCCCAGCAGCGCCACCTCCTGTTGCAGGATCGGGTCGACGTTGGGGTCGTACGGATCGATGAACGGCGGCAGCACGTAGCGGGCGCCGTCCGGCATCATCTGGTGCAGGTCGAACACGATCTGCGGATGCCAGACGTTGTGGATCTTCTCCACCGTCAGCCGCGTCTCGACCTGGGTGAACATGAACCAGTCGCGGTTGTTATCGTGCCCGGTGTACGTGTGGTACAGGGTGGGCGGCGGCGTGCCCTCGTGGGGCGTGTCCAGCGTCTGCTCGTGCCAGTCGTTCACCAGCTCCATGCCGTCCGGGTTGAGCGTCGGCACGAGCAGCAGGATGACCTCGCGCAGCATGCGCTCAACCTCGGGGTCATCGCGCGTCGCCAGCTCGTGGACCAGCTCCGGCGTCATCTGCGTCGCGCCGACCTCGGTGGCGTGGATCGAGCAGGTCACCAGCATCACGCAGCGGCCCTCGGCGGCCAGCTCCTCCGCCTCCTGCTCGCCGAGCCCCCGCGGATCGGCCAGCCGCGCCTGAATCTCCCGGTAGCGGTCGAGCTGGCGCTGGTTCTCCGGGGAGGTGATCGTCAGCATCACGAATGGCTGGCCCTCGGTGGCGACGCCAAGCTGCTCGTAGCCGACGCGATTGCTGGCCCCGGCGATCTCCTGGAAATACTCCAGCATCGCTCCCCAGCGCGCGAGCTTGCGGTCGGCCCCCATCCGGAAGCCGAAATGCTCCTCGGGTGTTCGCACGGCCAGCCCTTCAGATGTGGTGCGCATGCCCGCCTGTTGCCTGGCTGGATCGTACCGTATCGAGCGGGTAGCGGGTAGCGGTGAGCGGAGAGGGGTTAGTTGTCGTGAGGCAACGGGTCGCCCCGTCGCCCGCGGTTCTCCTTTACTGCTCACCGCCCACCGCTCACCGCTACCCGGTATCCGCTACCCGCTACCCGCTATCCGTCGTATGATGCAGCCATCAGCACACGCGGGGTACGAAGGTCGTGTCGATGTGGTTCAGGGCCATCAGCAGGCTGTCAGAGCGCCCGCGCTCGAGAAGCGCGCGCCGCGACGCTGCTGCATCCCGCGCACGGCCGGTGCGCGCCGTCGCGCTGGGCGCCGCGCTGCTGGTTGTGGTCGCTGGCTGCGGCGCGCTCGACGATGACCCGGCCGCCACCCGCCCGGTCGCCAGCGGCAGTCCCACCATCACCCATACCCCGTCCGGCGACATGTTGCGCATCGACGGCGAGCTGGTGCGCGCCGTGCTCATCCCGGACCCGTCACACGGCGCCCTCTACGCCCTGACGGACACCGCCCTCTATCACTACGAGCGTGGCCACTGGGAACCCACCGGCGCGGGCAATGACGGACGGTGGCTGCTGCTCGATCCCAGCGAACCCGACCGCATCCTGCGCGGCGATCATCCCCCCTGTGACGGGGAGGGTTCCGGCGAGCCGATCCCGTTCGACCTCAGCGAGGATGCCGGCCGGCGCTGGCGCGTGCTGTACCAGGGGGTTAACATCCGTCCGCTGGCGTTCGACGGCAGCCTGCCGGGCGTCGTCTATGGCAGCGATTGCGGTCTGGCCATCTCCAGCAGCCGCGGGGTGAAGTGGGAACGTCTCCGGCCGTTCGCCGGGCATGACGTGGTCGCGCTGGCGGCCACCGGCGAGCGGCTCTACGTCATCGGCGTGTCGAGCGCCGGCGTCAGCCAGCTGCGCGCGATCAACGTGACCGATCCCGACCAGCCGGTCGTCGGCGAGCCGCTGCTGGAGATTCCCGGCCAGGCCACGCTCGACACGCAGGGAGACCGCATCGTCGTCGGCGCGGTCGACGCCGTCTACCTGTCGGACGACGCCGGCGTGACCTGGGCCAGCAGCCGCATCGGCCTGGAGCAGGTGACGACCCCGCCCACCCCCGCGCCGGTGCGACCGCCGCGCGGCGGCGAGGGGGAGGAATACGGCATCCAGGTCGTCCGCATCCAGCCCGGCAACCTCCACCGCATCTATGCCGGCGCCCCGCACGGACTGTACGTCTCGCAGGACGACGGCGTCACCTGGGTGCGCTACACGCAGGTCAACTTCAACGCCAGCGTGATCGACATTCAGTTTGCCCTCGACGGCGCCGACCTCTACGTCACCACCACCGCCGGTGTCATCGTCGTGCCGGCCCCATAGCGAGCGGGTAGCGGTTAGCGGGTAGGAGTTGGGGCGCGCAATCCGGACTCGTCCGCTCCGCCCTAGCGACCTCGCCCCTATCCGCTATCCGCTACCCGCTACCCGCTCGCCTGCTACAATGCTGCCGTGTCCGGCGCGGTCGGCTGTCCGCTGGTAGCTGAAGGCTGAGAGGTTCATGGCGTATCGCTTTGTCCTGGATCTTCCCGACGCGACGCACCCCGACGCCAAAGCGGTCATCGACAGCGTGCGGGACGCGCAGGTGCTGATCGATCGTCACCCCCGCGCCGCCAACCCCGACGAAGCCCGCGCCGAGCTGACCGTCGCGGCCCACTCCCTCG
The DNA here is from genome assembly GCA_035513175.1 of Thermomicrobiales bacterium. GTDB lineage: Bacteria > Chloroflexota > Chloroflexia > Thermomicrobiales > CFX8 > DATKCN01. The sequence goes on along the minus strand of DATKCN010000095.1, from coordinate 8,826 downwards.
ACGTCATCGACGCCCTGTATGCCTGGCTTGCCGAACGCGACATCAACCGCGACGTCTACCTGCACGCCTTCAAGGGTCAGCGCATCCATATGCCCGAACACGACGCGCGGACCCTGCGGCGCATGATCCAGGGCGACCAGTACTGGTTCGAAAACACCGTTCCCCGCATACACTACGTGGATCAGGCCCTGATGGAAGGCGGAGCGCGCGTGGCAGATGTCCCATTTGGCGGCCGGTCGGCGACCGGCACGGCTGTTCTCCCTGCCGAAACCCGAGTCGATCTCGGCTCGGTCGATCACGTCGCCATCCGGGTGCGCGACATGCGCCGGGCCGAGGAGTTCTACTGCGACTTCTTTGGCATGAGCATCATCTACCGCGCTTATCGCGATATCGATCGCTGGCAGCACCTCGACGCCTCGTTCGACTGGCGGGCCAGCTATGCCACCGGCGTCAAGCCCGAGATCGTGCGGCTGGAGAACGGCTCCATCGCCGTCGTGCTGATCGACGTCGGCGGGGGCGCGGTGATGCACGAGCAACGCGTCGCCTATGTCAGCGTCTCCGTGCCGCTGGACACCCTCAACGCGCTGCGCGGCCGCGTCCTCTTCTCGTCGTACACACTGCAGGAAGACAGCTCGCACGCGTTCCGTTTCGTCGATCCCTTCGGCATGTCCTGGCAGCTCGTAGCCGGGTCCTGACCGATCGCGTCAACCGTAATGCGGGGAGGCTCTGTGCTGGAATCGTATCGGGAGCTGCTGGACCTGCTGGCGCAAGCGCCGATGAAGCTGCGCGCCGCCGCCGACGCCGCCGGGGATCCCCCCGCGGGGGAATGGAGCGCGGCGCAGGTCATGGCCCACATGGCCGCCGCCGAGAAGCTGTGGTTCGACCGCCTGAACGCCATCATGCACTCGCCAGACCCGGTGCTGAAGCCGCCCGGAGGCGAGATCGCCGCCATGCAGGAGCGCCTGATGGGCAGCAGCGTCGAGAACAACATCGAGGAGTTCAACAGCCTGCGCGGCGAGACGGTGTCGCTGCTGATGGGTCTCTCGCTGCGCGACTGGGACAAGTCCGGCATCCACGAAACGCGCGGTGAGATGAGCATCGCCGACGTCGTCGAAGGCGCCATAGACCACGACGCGGAGCATCTCGGCCAGCTTAACGCGCTGGCCTGACAGCACGCTGACGCCGTCGGGAGGGCAATCTCCATCAGCGGGATGGGGATGGGGCGGTCCCGGCCGCTGGGGGAGAGGCGGGGGCCGCGCGCTCTTGCAGGGTGCGCGGCCCGCCTCAGAAGAGGGGAGAGGGGGATTCGGCCGTCCCGCGGGGGGGGCGGGACGGCCGGGGAAGCGAGGGATCGACGGCAGAGACGGCGCTGGTTCCGGTCCTGGGAGCCTGGCGTTGACGGCCAAACCGAGCCGATCTTGCCGGAGATCGACTGGCGGGGGACTCGCGCAAGCGGGTCCTTTCCCTTTCCCGACCGGAGCGTCGCCTCGTTCGACGACACCCTCAGAATAGCACGGATGTTCTAGTTCGTCAACGAGTCAACGGTACAGGTTTTTGCATACGTACGCGGGGAGGGTTCCGCGCGCGGTTACGTCGCCGTCCGTCCGGCGTGCGCCAGCTCCCGGTCGCCGTCGACCGCTGGAGGGCTGGACGCGGGGGCCGGGACGGCGGCGCGCGTCGCCGCCGGTGATGCGCCTGTCCATGGTGGAGAGTGCCGCGACTGCTGGGCCGATCCGACCGGCATCGGCTCCACGGACTGTCGCAGGAAGCTCACCAGCTCCATTGCCGTGACGCTCCAGTCGCCCGTCCGTGAGTCGATCTGCCCAACCAGGTGGCCGGTGCGCAACCAGTAGCGCACCGCCTCGCTGTCGTAGTGCAGAAAGCGCGCCACCTCTTCGACGGTATACCCGTGCGTCGTGCCTACCGTGCGTCGTGTCCACGCCATTGTTCACTCCCACACTATCCGTTCACTGTGTACGTACACATAGAATAGCACATGCAAGCCGGGATGTCATCCCCTCGAACAGCGGGGAGCGGCGAGGGCATGGCGAGCATCCCGTCGGCCTGTGCGGGCCATGGCCAGCGCCCGAACGATCGACCCATGACACGATGGCGATGACGCTGCCTGGCGGCGAGGCGCTTGCCTTAGCGTGATGCGCATGGCTCGCCCGCATCCGACCCCTGTTCCCTCACCACAATGACCACTTTGCCCCGCGCGTGTCCGCCTTCAAGGTAGCGGATGGCCTCGGCCGTCTCGCTCAGCGGGTAACGGCGGTCAATGACCGGCGTGACCGCGCCCGCTTCAATGAGATCCGCGATCCGCGTCAGGTCTGCTCCGTTCGGTTTCACCGTGCCCATGAAGCCGACCTTCCTGCTGCCGGTCATCGACAGCAGCGCCCCAGGCAGCGCGGTCCGCAACAGCAAATGCGGCATGGTTGTGAACCCGGCGACGACGCAGACGCCGCCGGGGCTCAGCGCCCGCCGGTACTCCCTGGCCGCGCGATTGCCCACCGCGCAGTAGATCAGGTCGTGCGTCTGCCCGGTTGCCGTGAAGTCCTCCCGTGTGTAATCGATGACATGCTCCGCGCCAATCGAGCGCGCCATGTCCAGATTTCGCGCGCTGCACACGCCGGTCACCTCGGCGCCGAATGCCTTGGCAAGCTGCACCGCGAACGTGCCCACCCCGCCGGACGCCCCATTGATCAGCACCCGTTGTCCGGCCTGTATACGCCCCTTGTCGCGCAGCCCCTGCAGCGCGGTGAGCGCCGCCAGCGGGACGGCGGCCGCCTCCTCGAACGTCAGGTTGGCCGGCTTCAGCGCGACTCGGTCCTCAGCCAGCGCCACGTACTCGGCAAAGCCGCCCCAGCCGGATTGGAACGTCACCCCGAACACCTCGTCGCCCGGCTGGAACCGCGTGACATTGCCGCCGACCGCCGCAACCCTCCCGGCCACGTCAACCCCGAGAATCGTGTGTTTCGGCTTGCGAAGCCCCATCTCAAAGCGGGCGGTGAACGGCTGTGCGCGCATCAGATGCCAGTCGGCCGGATTCACCGACGCCGCCTGCACGCCGATCAGGACCTGATCGTCCGTGATGACTGGCGTCTCCACCTCTTGCAGCCTGAGCACGTCGGGAGGGCCATACCTGTGATACACGACAGCCTTCATGCGCGTGTGCTCCTTCACTGGGGCGACCGCGATCCCGTTCATGCGAGTGCCTCCTCTGCCAATTCGGTAGCGGCGTTGAGCCGCGCCATTAATCCAGTCCCGAGCTTCGCCGGTCGAGCTGACTCACCGGACGCGGCCGCGCAAAGCGAGCAGCGCCATGGTCAGGCTTACCGAGCCCAGGGCTGCCGTCGCCAGCAGTGCGACGCCGAGGTCGCCGGCGTTCCAACCGTCCATCGTGAGTGAGCGCATCCCTTGCAGCAGGTAGGTCATCGGGTTGAACGTCGCGGCGGTCCCCAGCCAGCCGGAGAGCGCCTCCCTGGGCGCGAACAGCGTCGTGAGAAACATCAGCGGCAGGAACAGGTAGCCCGCGCTTTGCGTCGCCTGGGCGTTGCCGGTCTTCAGGGCGATGGCGAAGCCGAGGCCCGAATAGGCCAGGCCCCAGCAGCCGCTGAGCAGCACGAGCGCCGCCGCTCCCGGGACCCCGGTCGCGAAGTCGAGGCCGAACCCTATCGCCATGAGGAGCACGAGCGTCGCCTGGGCCGTGACGCGCAGGAAATCGGCCGCCATCGCCCCGATCAGGATGGAGAAACGGTTGACCGGCGTGACCAGCAGTTTGTCGAAATATCCGCTCTCAATGTCACTGACCATGTTCAGGCCGGCGCTGCCTCCCTGCGCGGCGAAGATGATCGCCATCGGAACCAGGAACGCTTCCCAGTTCGTGACCCCGGAGCGGCTGGCGAACGTTTCGAATGAACCGACCATGACGAGGTAGAAGAAGAGTGGGACCAGCAGGTTGGAAAGAATGTAGACAGGGGTCCGCAGCGCGGTCCGCGCCTCGCGCGCGCCCAGCAGGCTCGCCGTTCGGAGCGCCTCGCGCCAGGCCGCCAGGCCCGTTGCCGGAGAGAACGTAAGCTCCATCATGTTGAGCTACCTCCATTCTGGGCCGCGCCCTCAAGGCGAGAGCCGGTCGCCCGCAGGAACACCTCGTCCAGCGTCGGCTCGGCGATGGCGACGGAACCGACCACGATGCCGGCTGCATCGAGCAGGCGCACCACGTCGGCGACGACGCCGTTGCCGTCCTTGACGAACAGGGTCAACTCCTCGTCGCCGAGACGCAGCTCCCGGAGATTCGCCAGCCGTCCGACGGCCGTCGCGGCGTCCTCAAGGCGCTCGCGGCGCACGCCGACGGTCACGACGCTGCCGCCGATCGTGGCCTTGAGGCTGCCGGGCGTTCCGTCAGCCACGATCCGACCCCGGTCGATGATCGCCAGCCGGTCCGCCAGGCTGTCCGCCTCCTCCAGGTAGTGCGTCGTGAGGAACACCGTCAGCCCCAGCTCGCGGTTGAGCCGTCCGATCTCGCGCCAGACCGCCTGCCGGCTGGCAGGGTCCAGCCCTTCGGTCGGCTCGTCGAGGAAAAGGAGACGGGGGCCGTGGACGAGCGCGCTGGCCAGGTCGAGCCGCCGTTTCATGCCGCCGGAGTACGTCCCGATGCGCCGGTTCGCCGCCTCCACCAGTCCCAGCAACTCCAGCAGCTCCGTGGCGCGGCGCTCGGCCCGCGGCGGGCTTATGCCGAACAGCCGCCCCTGCAACGTCAGCAGCTCGCGCCCGGTGGCCATCGCGTCGAGCCCCGCCTCCTGCAGGGCGACGCCGATCGAGCGGCGAATGTCGTGCGCTTGCCGGTAGAGGTCGAACCCCGCCACCGTAGCCCGCCCCGCCGTCGGCCGCATCAGCGTGGTCAGCATCCGCACCGTGGTCGTCTTGCCCGCGCCGTTCGGCCCGAGGAAGCCGAATGTCTCGCCCGCGCGCACGTCGAGATCGACGCCCGCCACCGCGACGACGCCCCCCGGAAACTCCTTGCGCAGACCCTCCGCGACGATCGCGTGCCTGCTGTCCGGCACGCGCGCGCCGGCACGAACCGGTCGAATGCCCGCGCTGCTGATAGCTGCCATTGCGTCCCTCTCTACTCTTGACCCGGCCCGGATATCCCGAGCCGGCCGTTCCAATGTGAGACAGAGTAGGGACCAGCGGCGCCCACCGAATCAGCCAAAAGGTGCAGTCGGGGGGTGTAATTGGGGATGCAGGCGAGGGCGAGACACGGGGCACAACAGCGTCACGTCATGCCCATGTCCCGCGTGGGAGCCCCGCGTGGCCCCCCGGGGTTGGCTGCCGCGCGGCTCGGGTCTGTCTGCCAACGCGGTCGCCCGTGCGGTCCGCCGCGCCCCCGGCATCGGCCGCCAGACATCGATGCCCGTTGCGGACGCCGTGTCGTCCGACCGGAGGCCCCCACGCGGGGCCTCCCCTACGCATCCCGCATCCCGCGTCCCGACGCTGTCGCTACAGCACCTTCAGCTCGTTCGCCCGCGCCACCGCTGCCGTGCGGTGGCTGACGCCCAGCTTGCCGTAGCAGTTCGCGATGTGACGCTTGACCGTGGCCAGGCTGATGAACAGCTGATCGGCGATCTGCTGGTTCCGCATGCCCGCCGCGACGAGCCGCAGAATCTCGACCTCCCGCGCCGTCAGCGGTTCGGCTAGATCAGCCGCCGCCTGGGACGCGGTGGAGACGGGCTGAGCTGGCTCATCGAAGGCAGCCAGCAGCCGCCGGGCATGGGAGCCCGCGGTGCCGCGAGATGTCGCGCGGCGCAGCAGGTCTCGCATCGCCTCGCCTTCGTCGACGAATACGCGCACGTAGCCCTCCGGCTCGGCCAGCGTCAGCGCGCGTTCCAGCGCCGCGAGAGCGTGGGGGGTGTCGCCTTTCGCCTCCAGAGCGAGCGCCTGCAGCGTCAGGATCTCGATGACGCTGCCTGTCCGCTCCCCTGCCCGCGCCGCGCGCAGGAGCCGCTCCAGGAGACCCGCCGCCTCTTCCATGGAGCGCGCCGCCCGGTCGCTCCTGTCGCGGGCGATGAGCGCCCGGGCCAGCGTGATGTGCTCGAACTCGCGCGGGTAGCTGAGGTCGTCGGTTGCGGATAGGCCCCGTTCGCGCGCCCAGGCCAGGGCTTCGGCCAGCCTGCCCTGCGCGATCCACACCCGCGCCTTCAACGCCGCGATGGGACGCACGTCCGGGACTGGATTCCTGCTGTGCAGTCGTTCCGCCTCGTCGAGCAGGTCCAGCGCCCCGTCCGGATTCCCCTGAGCCGCCTGTAGTCGAGCCCGGGCGACGAGCCAGCGCTGCTCGCGCGACACGATGTGCTCGCCCGGTTCCGCGGCTTGCAGCAGTTGCCACGCGGCGGCACGTAGATCGCCCCGTTCGCGGTATATCTCGCTCAGACCCCCGCGCAGGACTGCCGTTGCCGGGGACAGCGGTTCACCCTGATCTGCCGCGAGCTGCAATGCCTGCTCATACGTGCGGGCTGCCTCACGCAGTCGCCCTTGCGTCACCCGTATCTCAGCCAGGACATATGTGGCGCTGAGCGTCAACAGGTGCTGGTGCTTGCCGGCCTTGCGAATGTGCGCGATGCCGTCGGCAAAGGTCCGGTAGGCCGCCTCCAGATCTCCGCTCGCCCAGTACGCCAGCCCCAGCAGCGACGCCGCTCTGCCGCGCTCGAAAGCGTCGCCCTCACTCGCGGACAGGAGATCGAGCGCCCGCCGGGCGTGTGTCACCGCGGCGGGAGCGTCCCCCAGCGCCGCCGCCTGAAAGGCGCGGGCAGTGGCTATCGTCGCCGGCAGAGACCGAAATTCCTTGTCGTCTACCACGACCATCCCATCCGCCGGGGCTATCGCCTGCCCGCGTGGGTCGGATGTCGGTTCCAGCCACCGTTCCGCGTCCCGCAGCCGCGCCTCGCCGGCCTCCAGTTCGCCCGTATTCAGCAGCGCCCAGGCATGCCCGACGCTGAGCACGGGCCTGGCGCGGACCAGCTGCTCCGGCAGCGCCGTCACCCAGCCCAGCCACGTCGCGTCCTGGTAGCTGCGGTGCATCGCCGACCATGCCAGCTCGATCAGCACCGCCGCGCGCTCGACATCCCCGGCCGCCAGCGCATGGCGGATCGCGTCGGACTGTGGCCCGTTTTGCGCGTGCCACTCGGCCGCTCGCCGGTGCAGGCCGGCCACTCGTTCGGGCTGCTCCCACAGCAGGCGCGTGTGAAGAACGTCCGCGAAGAGGTGGTGATAGCGATACCACTGGCGCCGGTCATCCAGCGGCACGACGAACAGGTTGCCCCGTTCCAGGGCTTCCAGCATTCCCCTGCCGTCGTCGCGATCGGTGACGGCGTCGCACAGCGGGCCGCTCAATCGGTCGAGGATGGAGGTGCGCAGCAGGAAGTCCCGGAGCGTCGCGCTCTGCCGTTGCAGGACCTCTTCGACCAGATAGTCCACGATGTAGCGATCGTCTCCGGCGAAGGCCCGTATGAACCCGGCCGCGTCCTCGCGTCCCTGCATCGAGAGCGCCGCCAGTTGCAACCCCGCGATCCAGCCTTCAGTGCGCGTCTCCAGGACCGCCGCGTCGCCGGCCGTCAGGCCCAGGCCCATCGCCTCGTTGAGGAAGCTGGCCGCCTCGTCGGGAGTGAACCGCAGGTCGGCCGCCCGCAGTTCGGTCAATTCGCCACGCCCCCGGAGGCGAGCCACCGGCAGGGGCGGGTCGGACCGGCTGGTGATGATCAGGCGCATCCGTGGCGGCAGGTGGTCGAGCAGAAACGCGACCGTGCCGTGAACAGGCTCGGCGTCGATGACGTGATAGTCGTCGAGGATGACAACGAGGTCGTCCTCGAGCGCGGCAATGTCATTGATCAGCGTCGTCAGGACCGACTCGATCGGCGGTGGCTGCGGCGAGCGCAGCAGGGACATGGCGTGCCCGCCGGCCCCGGCCCGCGTCGTCTGCAACGCCGTGATGACGTAGCTCCAGAAGCGCCCGGGGTCGTTGTCGCCCTGATCGAGCGAGACCCACGCGGCAGCCCGTTCGCCGGTCGGCGCGGCCGCCAGCCATTCAGCCAGCAGCGTCGTCTTGCCGAAGCCCGCGGGCGCGGACACCAGGGTCAGCTTGCGCTCGATCCCCCGCTCCAGCCGCTCGATCAAGCGCGGGCGCGACACGAGACCGGGCCGCCATCTGGGGCTGAACAGCTTGGTTTCGAGCAGCGGGCTTGGCGAATCTGCCATGCCGGATTCTATCGCGCCTGTAGGAACCTCAGCGGCTACCGCTCACCGCTCACCCGCTACGCCAGAGCCGTCACCGTGATCTCCACCTGCGCCCCGGCCGGCAGCGAGGTCACGCCGACCGTCGTCCGCCCCGGTGGGTTGCTGGTGAAGTACTCGCCGTAGACCGCGTTCATCGCCCCGAAGGCGCCGATGTCGGTCAGGTAGACCGTCGTCGCCACGACGCGGTTCATGCCCGAGCCCGCCTCTTCGAGAATGTTGCGGATGTTCTCCAGCGTCTGCCGCGTCTCGGCCGCGATGCCCCCCGGGACCATCGCGTTGGTCGCCGGGTCGATCCCCTTCTCACCGGCGACGAAGATCAGCCCCGCCGCCCGGATCGCCTGCGAATACGGCCCAATCGGCGCCGCCGCCTTGTCCGTCTGGATCACGTCGAGGCCCGCGCGCGTCTCAACCATCGCTCACTCCCTCCCCATCGCACGTCAATTGACAGCCCGTCAACTCTACACCCGGCGAGCGGAGAGCGGGTAGCGGTGAGCGGAGAGGGGATGGTTGGTCGCAACCAACGTGACTGCCAGTGGG
>DATKCN010000094.1:0-2752 GCA_035513175.1 Thermomicrobiales bacterium | reverse complement strand
TCTCACGCTTCATGCTATGGCGGCACGACACGTCGTAACCAGGATCCGGTGAATCTCCATGGCAGATCATCCACCGCCGAGTTCACCGTTCGAGCCACCTTCGCCCCCGATCGTTGGACGAGCACACGAGCAGGACATCCTCCGCGAGGGCCTGGCCGCCACGCTGGCCGGGCGGGGCGGTCTCGTGCTCATCGGCGGGGAAGCCGGGATCGGCAAGACGACCCTCGTGTCGCAACTGACCGGTGAGGCCGCGCGACATGACGCGCTCGTGCTGATCGGCGGTTGTTACGATCTCATGACGACCCCACCGTATGGGCCATGGGTCGACCTGAACGCTCAGCATCCGATGGGTAAGACTGATCCCGATCTTCCGTCCGTGCTCCGTCGCGGCGACACCGCGAGCACTGTCGCCAGCATGGGGGCGCTGTTCGAGGAAGCGCGCTCGGTCCTTACGACGCTTTCGGGGACGCGCCCGGGGGTGATCGTCCTGGAAGACCTGCACTGGGCTGACGCGGCGAGCATCGACCTGCTGCGGTTTGTCGGGCGTCATGCGCGGCGGATGCCGCTGCTGCTGGTGGCAACCTACCGCGGCGAGGAGGTCCTGCCGGACCACCCGCTCTATCCCGCGCTGCCACTGCTCGTCCGCGAATCCGGCGCGGAGCACATCAATCTCCGGCGGCTCGCCGCGGGCGAGGTCGTCGATCTCATTAGCCGGCGCTACCGGCTTGCCGATGGTGACACCCGCCGGTTGGCGCCGTACCTGCTCGGGCATACCGAGGGCAACCCGCTCTATCTGAACGAGCTGCTGCGCACGCTCGAGGAGGAGCGGCTGTTGCGCGCATCGCCGGACGGCTGGGCGCTCGGTGACCTCACGTCGGTCGCCGTCCCGCGCCTGATCCGGCACATGATCGTCGGGCGCGCAGCCCGGCTCGACGAGACGCTCAGGAACCTGCTGCTGATGGCTTCCGTCATCGGACAGGAGGCGCCACTGGATGTCTGGTCGGCGCTTGGCGGCGTCTCGGATGACGCGCTGCTCGCCGCCGTCGAGCAGGCGGAGACGGCAAACTTCCTCACCATAACGAGCAATGGTCTGGCGGTGCGCTTCGTCCATGCCCTGATTCGCGACGCGCTCTACGAATCCGTCCCCCCGTCACGCAGGCTCAATTGGCATCGCCGCATCGCCGAAATCCTCGAGCAGACGGCTGGCGCCAGCCCTGACTCGGTGGCCTACCACTTCCAGGCCGCCAGCGATCCCCGCGCCGCGACCTGGCTGATCCGAGCAGGTGAAAGCGCCGAGCGAGCCTATGCCTGGACCACGGCCGCCGCGCGCTTCGAGGCCGCGCTGCTACTGCTGGCAGACGATCCGGCCACTCAACGCCTGCGCGGCCGGGTGCAGTACCATCTCGGCCGGTTGCTGCGCTTCGCCAACCCGGAACGGGGCATCACCTATCTCGATGAGGCGCGCCGGGTGGCGCATGATGTCGACGACCGGGTGCTGTCGGCGTTGGCACTCGCTCACGCCGGGCAGGTTCGCTGCGTCCAGGACGATACCCAGCGGGGAATCAGCGATCTGGAAGCCGGTGTTGCCGCCCAGGACGAGCTGACGCCGGCCGAGTGGCTCGAGGCCCACCGGCTGCAGCGCACGTTGACCGATGCCCCACAGCGCGATCTCAGCCGCGAGGGCGCAGCCGCGGCCACGATCGCCACGATCACCAGCCAGCAGTTGGGCACACTCATTTATCACCTAGCGAGCAAGACACTCCGCATCTGGGACGCCGTTGCGCTGGGAGAGGCGTACGCGCAGCGGATCGAGGCGCTCGACGATGACGACGCGCTGTTGCGACATACCTCGACGATAGAAGGGGCATCGTGGATCGACACCTACTATGGGCTTGGCGATGCATACGCCCAGCTCGGAGAGGTCGAAAAGGCTGAGCACGCGTTTGCCCGCGCCAAATCACTCTACCGCGCGGCGGGTCATCACGCTATGGACGCGATCCTGGTCGCCATACACGCGCGGCTAATCCAGCTGCCGTACCGGGCGGATGACCGCGAGCAGCGATCCCGATGGCTCGCGACAGCAATCGCGAGCGAGCAACAGGCCGAGGGCGCGTACCGGGCAGGCTGGTTGCCGGGCATGCCGCGCCTGCCCCTGCTCCTCCTCGACGGCGCATGGGACGAAGCCCACGACATCGCAACCAACATGGTTGAGTATGGAACTACGTCGAGCGCGATCTTTGCTGGGGTGACGCTTGGGAACCTTGCGCGGGATCGAGGCGACCTCGACACGGCCTGGGCGCTCGTTCACCGCCGTCTCCCGCGCGGCCCGGACAGCGATCCCACCGAGACGGTGGCGAACGGTGCGTTCGACCTTGCCCAGCTGGCAGCCGCCCTCGCGCTCGATGCCGGGGATCACGCGACGGCGGAGAAGTGGCTGGAGACCCTCGACCGCTGGCTGGCCGAATCTGGCCGGGTGCTGGGCCGCGCCGAGGCGCGACTCCTCTGGGCGCGGGCGCATCTGCTCGCTGGTGACGCGCACCGGGCGCGCGAGGAGGCGCAGGACGCCCTCGATGAGGCAGGCTCGCCACGCCAGCCGGTGGCGCTGCTGGCCGTCCACCGCCTCTTGGGGGTCATCGCGACGCGGGATCGGCGGCTGGTGGAGGCAGAACAGCACTTCGAGATCGCGCTGGAGCTCGCCGCCGCGTGCGGCGCTCCGTTCGAGCGCGCGCTCACACTGCTCGAGCTGGCCGAG
>DATKCN010000093.1:0-3518 GCA_035513175.1 Thermomicrobiales bacterium | reverse complement strand
AAATGGACACACTCCCGATCTGAAGGCTTCGGCCAATCCCGGGCTATTCCGCGGATGGCCGGCGGACCGCCTATCTGGCGATCCCTTCGCGCCCCACGCGAAGTTGAGCTGGATTTCGCATCTTGGATCGTCGCGGCCGATTTGGGCCCGACCCCCGAGCCGGGAACGGCGCTGAACTTCGCGTCCCACGCGACAACGGCGCCGGAAGCGGCTCGGTGGCACCTGGGCGACACCTATCGACCAGGCCGCCACGGCCAGTTTGCGTCCAAACGTCGCGTGCCACGCGACACATCCCGGCGCCCCGGCGCCGCGACCAGCCCGGCGCCGCGACCCGGCTACCAACTCAGCGCGGGATGTGCGGCATCAAAGTCACTGCTAAGCGGCCCTCGTCAACATGCCTCCATGTCGGCCAGCGAGCACCTGCGCAGCCGCGGACATCGGCGCGGCATGAAGATCCTGGCCGACTTCGGGGACGCCATCAAGGATGCTCGTCTGTCGGCGGGCCTGAGTTTCGAGGAGGTCGGCCGCCGAGCCGGCATGTCGGCCGACAAGGTCTGGCGGGCTCAGCACGCCAGGCTGCTCACACTGTCCTTCGTCGACGCTGCGCAGATCGCCGCTGTTCTTGGGCTGGATCTTGTCGCCGCGACCTACCCCAGCGGCATCGCCGTGCGCGACGCGGGGCAGGCCAAGCGTGTCCGTACGCTTATCGAGAGTGTCGGGCGGCCACTGCGCTACCGCGCTGATGCAGTGCTGCCGCGCGGTCCCGACGGCAAACCCGACTATCGGGCGTGGGACCTGGTCCTGTACGGCCACGGCGAGCGAACGCAGGTGGAGGTGGTGGCGCACCTGCGGGACATGCAGGAGCAGCTGCGCAAGCACAACCTCAAGCGGCGCGACGACCCGGCCGCGCACTTCCTGCTGGTGCTCGCCGACACCCGCCACAACCGGACCGTCCTGCGCGAGTACGGTGACCTCTTTTCCGACCTACCCCGCCTGCGCACGGCGAACGTCCTCAGAGCGTTGCGCCAGGGGGAGCACCCGCCGACCGGCTTGATCTTTCTGTAGCGGTTGCACCGGTCCGCTGACAGCCACACTCGTCAGCTGACGGCCGCGGCCCGATCGACGAACGGGTCCTCGTCGCGCCATGGCGCGACGAATGGAGCCGATTCGCTCACCCACGGGCCGCAGCGCTATGGGACCGGAGCTGGTGGCGCCCCAACTGGTCCCGATTCCGCGTCCCACGCGAAACCGAGCCGCCCTTCCCGGCGCCGAGGCCGCCCCGACCGAAAACCGGGCTGGACTTCGCGCCCCACGCAAAAACAGCGCCAAACGCCTCACTCGTCGCCGCGCCAGCTAGCCAGCGGGCCTGCTCGCGGCACAAACCCGGCGAAACGTCGCGTCCGGCGCGAGACGGCCCCGTGCCCGCGCCCGCGAGGCCCAAGCCTGAAAGGGACGGGTAGGTGGGCGCGGATGGAGCGCTCGTTTCGGCGGGGTGGCTGCGCGTCTGGTTCGCACAGCGAAGAGAGGGCACACTGCGGAGCTGTGGCTATACTTTGGCGCTCCGCAGATAGAAGGTGACGTGGATCTTCGCCGTCTCCTAGCATTCGGCCGGCGTTGGGGCTGGTTGGTACTCGCCGGAACTCTGTTGGCCGGCGGGACAGCGTTTGCGGTCGCAACCGCCAGCGGTGCTGGCGCTGTGTACGAATCCACAGCGGTTCTGCTCGTCGGACCTGCGCTGTCAGATGCCGACGCCAACCCGGGACAGCTCGAAGCTTCGCGCAGGGTCTCCATCGTCTACGCGGAGGTGGCCACTTCCCGTCCCGTACTGCAGCGCGTGATCGGTGAGCTATCGCTGGATACGACCATCGAAGCCGTGCACGGGCAGCTGACCGTCACTACGCCTCAAGAACCACCGATCATCAGGATTTCGGCGCAGGCCGATAGCCCTGAGCTCGCCGCGGCGCTCGCGAACGAGGTCGCGCAGCAACTCATTGCCATGTCGCCAGCCCTCGGCTCCCGAGGCTCTCAGACAGACCAATTCATCGACCGTCAGATCCGCGCTCTCCAAGAGGAAATCGAGTCGCTCACGACGGAGGTTGGACGTCTGGCTGCCATCGAGGATCGGACGGACGAAGAGGACCAGGAACTCACTCGCTTGCGCGATCGACTTGCATCCCTGCGCGGTTCGTACGCTTCCCTGGTGGCCGCTTCTTCATCCACGGCCAGCACGCTCCTCACCGTCATCGAAGAAGCCGTGCCCAATCCGGTCCCAGCGCCACGAGGGCGACTCCAGCTCACCCTCTTTGCTGCGCTGATCGGCCTCGTCCTGGCATTCTCCGTCGCCTTCGTCGCGGAGCAGCTCGATGACACGATCGAGTCCGACGAGGACATCAACGCTGCCGGACTTCAGAACCTCGGCGAGATCCCGACCATTCCGCTTCAAATCAAGCACAATCCCGCCGGCCTCACGGGTGAGCTCTTGCAACATACCGCGATACACGAGAGCTTCCACGCGCTCCGGACGGCGATGGAACTCTCAGCGACGACGTCCATCAGAAGCATCGTCGTGACCAGTGCCCACGATGGCGAAGGCAAGACGACAGTTGCGGCGCTGCTCAGCGTCGCCTTCGCGCACGCCGGACGGCAAGTCCTCCTCATCGACGCGGACCTACGACAACCCTCGGTCCATAAATGGTTCGATATGGAGAATACTCACGGATTGAGCGACCTACTTCGCGCTTCGTACATCGCAGCGCCGTACTTGCAGCGGACGTCGGTTGCCAACCTGACCGTTCTCACTGCCGGCCCCCCGTTGGCCGACGCGGCCAGCGTCGTGGGCTCGACCAGGACCGCCGAGATCTTGCGCCAGCTGGCTCAGGGAGAAGACCTGGTGGTGGTGGACAGCCCGCCGATGCTGGACGCCGCCGAGGCCTCCGTTCTGGCAGCGAGTGCTGACTGGACGCTGGTGGTCGTGGCTCCGGGACGTACGTCGACTGAATCTCTCCGGGATACAGCCGCCGTACTGGCCCGTGCGCGCGGGACGATGATGGGGACCGTGCTGAACCGTGTTCCCAGAGCACGACTCCGTGACCGCATGAACCCGTCCGTCGCCACGACGGGCGGACGGGCCAGATCCGCAGTGGCCGCAGATCGCTCGCCGCCCTAACGGCCGCGTCCGGAATGATTGAGGCGCCGGCTAGTCCGCGAGCGCGGCTGGCGTGGCTGACGACGGTCCCAACAGCGGCGGCGGCGGGTGCGCTGCTGGCGGTGAACCCAGTCGCGGCACTGCTGACGGCGGCCTTCGCGATGTCGCTGGCGTTGTTGGCCCTGGGGAGAGGTGTCGTGGGGCTCTTTGTCTCTGCGCTCGCGCTCGTCCTCGCGGGCTACATGTTCATGGGTCGAGGCTTCGCCCACGTCGGCGTGCCACCCATGTACGTGGGCGAACTCGCTCTCGCGCTGGCTGTGTTCGCCCTTGTCACAGCCTTCGCGACCCGCCGGCTGCGGGCTGTCCAGATACT
>DATKCN010000092.1:0-2732 GCA_035513175.1 Thermomicrobiales bacterium | reverse complement strand
CGGCGGGTTGCGAAGGGCGGTTGGGGGTCGCAGTGCGCATCGTGGGCATCGAGGTCATCCAGGTTGAAGTCAATCGGCGGGGCGACTGGCTCTTCGTCAGGCTGCTGACGGACGAAGGCATCGACGGGCTGGGCGAGGCATCGCATGGCACGTATGGCCCAGACCAGAACGCCATCGTAACGACGATCCTCGAACGCCAATGCCTCCCCATCCTGCAAGGGCGGGACCCTCGTCAGGTGCTCGGGGCGGCGTCCGCGCTGCAAGCCCTCGTCAGAGATCGAAGCTATGCCGCTGCCACCGCGGTCTCGGCCTGCGAGCAGGCGCTGTGGGACATCGCTGGCAAAGCGGCCGGCATGCCGCTCTACCAGATGCTGGGCGGCGCGGTGCGCGAGCGGGTCCCGCTCTACGCCAACATCAATCGCGCCACGATGGAGCGCCAGCCCGAGGCGTTCGCGCGCAACGCCGCGGAAGCGGCCAGCGAAGGTTTTCCGCGGTCAAGCTGGCCCCCTTCGATGGCATGGACCGGCTACGCATCCACGAGCGCGAGCAGCGGCAGCGCGTCCAGCACGGGTTGGATTGCGTCGCGGCGGTGCGTGAGGCGGTCGGCAGCCACGTTGATGTGCTCGTCGACTGCCACGAGCACTTCGATCTCCCCACCGCCGTTGCCGTCGGCAAGGCGCTGTACGCGCTGGGCATCACCTGGTTCGAGGAGTCGCTCCCGGTTGGAGATGTGGAGTCGCTCGCGCGTCTGCGGTCGTCGTTGCCGGAGCTTCAGATGATCGGCGGCGAGCGGTTGTACGACATCGCTGGATTCTGGCCCTACCTGGCTGCCGGGGTGTGGGATGTCGTCATGCCGGATGTCAAGCACTGTGGCGGCATCCACACGCTGGCGGGCATCGCGCAGGCTGCCGGAGCTCGCGGCGTCAGCACAGCGCCACACAACCCGAGCGGGCCGGTCGCGATGGCCGCAAGTGCCCATGTCGCCGCAACGCTGCCGCAGTTGCATTCGCTGGAATACGCGTGGGGCGAAGTGCCATGGCGCAAAGACCTCATTTCCCCCGCCGAATCGATCGTCAACGGTGAGATGGAGCTGCCGCCGGGCCCCGGACTCGGCATCATTCTGGATGAGCGGACGCTCGCGGCGCAGCAGCGACTGAGCCCGTAAGCGTGGTGTGCGATCATCGCGCTGGCGGCACGACCGAACGCGGGCAGGAGCGAGCATGAGCGGCGCGACCCATCGGCTCTCGAACGAGCACATCCACACCTACTGGAGCACCGCGCTGCCCCCGGCGCTGACGGTCGAGCCGGGGGACACGGTGACGATCGAGGCGCCGGAGGCGTCGGACGGGCACGTCTCGCGGAACGTGCGGGACTTCGCGCAGCCCGGCCTCGACCCGGCGCTGATCGACCTGATCGCGGCGGACGCCCACCCGCAGCGCTCGAACGCCGACCGCGACCCATCGATTCGCGGCGGGCACGCGCTCGTCGGTCCGGTCGCCATCGCGGACGCGCAGCCCGGAGACCGGCTGGTCGTCGAGGTGCTGGACATCGCGCCCGCTGCCTGGGGCTGGGCGTCGTGCTCGTCGAACCCCGAGCGGCTCGGGCTCGTCAATGACACCCTCGGCGACCTCGAAGGCGAGGTGTACTGGTACTTCGACCTGCGCAACCGCGACTGGGCCGACTTCAAGCCCGGCATCCGCATCCCGGCCGGGCCGCACTGCGGGGTGATGGGCGTGGCGCTCAGCGAGCCGGGACAGCACTCGACCATCCCGCCCCGGCGCAGCGGCGGCAACATGGACATCCGCCACCTGACGGCCGGCTCGACCCTCTACCTGCCGGTGCTCGTCCCCGGCGCGCTCTTCTCGACTGGCGACGTGCATTTCGCGATGGGTGACGGCGAGGTCTGCGGGACCGGCATCGAGATGGGCGCCGAGGTCACCCTGCGCTTCGACATCATCAAGGGCGCGCCACTGTCGGGTCCGCAGCTACGCACCTCCGGCCAGCCGCTGTCGATCCCCGGCCCCACCTACGCGACGACCGGCATCAATCCCGACGTGCGCGAGGCGGCGCGCGAGGCGCTGCTGGCGATGCTGGACCACCTGCAACAGGAACACGGCCTGACGCGCCCCGAGGCCTACATCCTCTCCAGCATCGTCGTCGACCTCAAGATCAGCCAGATCGTCGACCGCCCCAACTGGACGGTGACCGCGTTCCTACCGCTGTCGATCTTTCAGCAGTGACGCGAGACCCGTAGGGGCACATGGCAATGTGCCCGGCTCGATACGCGCCATCGTCGCGTCGTGACGTGGGGCCTGAGACGCTGCTGCCGATCCGCGGGCGTGCGATACAGCCGGGCACATTGCCATGTGCCCCTACCAGAACGACGGAGGCTCTCCGCCGTGAATGAAAGGATGGACAGACATGGATGAGCGGCTTCGCGCCCGCTACGAACGCGAGTCGCGGCGCCCTCGGACGAGCGTCATCGCGGCCATCGAGTCGCTGGGGTTACGGCCTGGCATGCGCATGGCCGATGTCGGCTGCGGGCCGGGAGCACACCTGGGGCTATTCGCCCGCCATCTGGAGCCGGGGGGTGAGGCGATCGGGGTCGATCTGGATGAGGACCGCCTGGTCGTCGCGGGCGAGTTCCACCCCGATCTAGTCGCGCGGGGCATCGTGCGCCTGCAGCCCGGCGACATCGCGCGGCTGCCGTTCGACGACGGCGAGCTGGACCT
>DATKCN010000091.1:0-4981 GCA_035513175.1 Thermomicrobiales bacterium | reverse complement strand
GTCGTTGCGATGCTGGGCGGAGCACTCCGGGTGGGGAGGCCCTAAGTGCGTTGCGGGGTACTGTAGCATGTGGCGTGGCGGCGGATCAGGAGTCGGTGGTGACGGTGTCGGCGAGCGTGTATGGGATTGGGTGACGAACCTCACCCCCGGCCCCCGCTCCTGTGAGGAGAGGGGGAGACTGGGGATTGGATTGTTTCCCGGTTCAGGCGCGACCTTTTAGCTCGGCGATGATGGCGTTGCCCATGTCGCTGGTGGAGGCGGCGCCGCCCAGGTCCGGCGTCTGCACGTCCGCCTTCTCCAGCACCGCCTCGATCGAGTCGAGCAGGGCCG
The DNA here is from genome assembly GCA_035513175.1 of Thermomicrobiales bacterium. Lineage (GTDB taxonomy): Bacteria > Chloroflexota > Chloroflexia > Thermomicrobiales > CFX8 > DATKCN01. The sequence continues at coordinate 4,651 of DATKCN010000091.1, read as the reverse complement.
CGCCCAGCTCTTCTCTGCCGATGTGGTCGAGCAGCATCTTGGCAGTCCAGATCTGGCCGATCGGGTTGGCGATGCCGCGCCCGGCGATGTCCGGCGCTGAGCCGTGCACCGGCTCGAACATCGACGGGAACTTCCGCTCCGGGTTGAGGTTGGCGGCAGGGGCCATGCCGATGCCGCCCATGACCGCCGCCGCGATGTCGGACAGGATGTCGCCGAACAGGTTGGAGCCGACGACCACGTCGAAGGACTCAGGGCGGGTGACGAAGTAGGCCGCCAGCGCGTCGATGTGGTAGTTGTCGGTGCGCACGCCGGGGTAGTCAGCGCCGACATCGGCCAGCACCTCGTCCCAGTACGGCATCGTGATGTTGATGCCGTTCGATTTGGTCGCGGACGTGAGATGCTTGTCCCGCGACTGAGCCAGCTCATACGCGTAGCGGATGACGCGATCGACGCCCATGCGGGTGAAGACGGTGTTCTGCACAGCCATCTCGTAGGGCGTGCCCTGGTGGATGCGACCGCCCATATTCGAGTACTCCCCCTCGGAGTTCTCGCGCACGACGACAAAGTCGATGTCGCCCGGGTGCTTGTCCGCCAGTGGAGACCGGACACCCGCCAGCAGGCGGCAGGGGCGCAGGTTGATGTACTGCTGGAACGTGCGGCGGATGGGGATCAGCAGCCCCCACAGCGAGAGGTGGTCCGGCACGCCTGGAAACCCCACAGCGCCGAGGAAGATCGTCTCGAAGCCAGACAGCGTCTGCAAGCCATCCGGCGGCATCATCTCGTCGTGCGCCGCGTAGTACTCGCAGCCCCACGGGAATGACTCGAACTCGAAGCGGAACCCGCCGTCGATCTCGGCAGCCGCTTCCAGAACGCGCACACCCTCGGCGACGACCTCCTTGCCGATCCCATCTCCGGGAATTACCGCGCAACTGACCGTGTCCATCGCCCCCTCTTCTCCCCGTTTGCCCGTATGCGATCCGCGTCACAGTGGCCACGAATTTCAATTGAGATGGCCCGACGTGGGTCCAGGAACGGACGATCGCCGTGGCGCGGCGCGCCAGCAAGCACTATACCGCGCGTCCCGAGTGTCTCACTGTTCATTCGCGCCAACGTCTGGCTTCGGTATCGCGTATTCTGATCCATGAGCGCAACGGCTTTGAACGTGACGAGAGTGCGCGCCGATGGGAGGGTACATGGAGGCGTCAATCAGGCTGGGAACCATTCGGGGCATCCAGCTCGGCATCCACTTCACCTGGTTCATCGCGCTGGTCCTCTTCTCGTTCCTGCTGGCGCGTGGCCAGTTCCCGGACCGCTTCCCCGGCTGGACCGACACCGAGTACTGGGTCGTCGGCGTTACGGCCGTGCTGATGCTGTTCGTCTCCGTCGTCGTCCACGAGTTCGGACACGCGCTCACCGCCCAGGCCAGGGGCATCCCGGTGCTCAGCATCACTCTGTTCATCTTCGGCGGCGTTGCGGCGCTCGCGCAGGAGTCCGAGGACCCGGGAGACGAGTTTCTCATCGCCATCGCGGGGCCGCTGGCGAGCGTCGGGCTGGCCGGCGGATTCGGTGTGCTGTGGGCGATTACCAGCCAGCCACAGTTGAACGCGCTCTTCGGCTATCTGTCCCTGATCAACCTCGCGCTCGCCATCTTCAACATGATTCCCGGCTTCCCGCTCGACGGCGGCCGTGTGTTGCGCGCCATCCTCTGGAAGATCACCGGCAACCTGCGGCGCGCCACCCGCATCGTCACCACCATCGGCAGCATCATCGGCACGCTCTTTTTCGTGCTCGGCGCCCTGGCCATCATCGAGGGCGCCACCTTCAACGGCGTCTGGTTCATCGCCCTCGGCTGGTTCATGCAGAGCGCGGCCCAGCAGGGCTACCAGCAGGTAAAGCAGCAGGAGATGTTGCAGGGCCGCGCCGTGGCGGACATCATGAACGTCCACCCGGTCGCCGTGCCTCCGGACATCACGGTCAGCGAGTTTGTCAGCGCCTACCTCCTGCGGCGCACGGCGCACGGCGCCCCGGTCGTCCAGGATGGCCAAGTGCTCGGCATTGTCACCATCTCCGACGTCAAGCGCTGCAAGCAGGAGGAGTGGCCCACCACGCGCGTGAGCGACATCATGACGCCCTTCGAGGAGCTGCACACCGTCGATCCGGGCACGCCACTCAACAAGGCATTGCAGCTGATGACCATCCACGATCTGCATCAGATTCCCGTGCTCGAAAGTGGACGGCTGGTGGGCGTGCTGAGCCGCGCCGACTTCATGCGTTACCTGCAGCTGCGCAGCGAGCTTGGCATCAAAGCGGACGGGACGGGCTGAGGTGGAATCGCGGGACCTCGGCAGATCCGGCCGAAAGGTCTCGCGAATCGGTCTTGGTCTGGCCGCGCTGGGGCGGCCCGGCTACATCACGCTGGGTCACGCGCGCGACCTGCCCGGCGACCACGACGCGGCCGCCATGGAACGGCACGCGCACGCGGTCATGGACGCCGCCTGGCACGCGGGGGTGCGCTACGTCGACGCCGCCCCCGGCTACGGGCGCGCCGAGGAGTTCCTCGCCTCGTGGCTGGACGCAACCGGCAACCGCCTCGTCGTTGGCAGCAAGTGGGGCTACCGCTACACCGCGAACTGGCGGGTCGACGTTGCCATGCACGAGGAGAAGGACCATTCACTGGAAAACCTGGAGCGTCAGCTTGCCGAGTCGCAGACGATCCTTGGAAGCCATCTGGCGCTGCACCAGATCCATAGCGCGACGGAATCGTCCGGCGTGCTGGACCGGCCGGAGGTGCTCGACCGCCTCGCCCGGATCAAGCACGAATCAGGCGTCGCGATCGGCGTCACGCTCAGTGGCCCGGACTCGATGCGCGTGCTGGATCAGGCGCTGGGCATCGAGGTCGACGGCGTGCCGCTGTTCGACGTCGTGCAGGCCACCTGGAACATCCTCGAGCCGTCGCTTACCGGCGCGTTGCGCGTTGCCCACGGCCAGGGCATGGGGGTCATCATCAAGGAGGCGCTGGCGAATGGCCGCCTCACCGAGCGCAACCACGACCCCGCTTTCGCTCCCACGCGAGCCGTCCTGATCCGCGAGGCCGAGCGGTTGGGCTGTGCGCTCGATCAGCTCGCGCTCGCCGCCGCACTGGCGCTCCCGTTCGTCGATTGCGTGCTCTCCGGCGCGACGACCGTCGACCAGCTTGCCTCCAACATCCGGGCGCTCGATGTCCGGTTGGACGCCGCCGCCCGCGACGCAAGCGCGATGGTCGCCGAGCCCGTCGCCCGCTACTGGGAGACACGCGCCCGCCTGCCCTGGAACTGACCTCGACATTCCCTCGCAACCTGCTAGCATCCGCGCACGTCTGTTGGACGCGATGCCATGACAGCGCGGCGCGCCGCGCAACCGGAGGACGCGATGACAACCAAGTCAGCAATCTACACATCCCTGGAAGACCGCTGGGCAAACGGGCTACCGACGATCATGGACGGCGGCATCGGCTCGGAGCTGCAGGCCATGGGCTACCCGCCGGCCGATTCCGAAACGCCGGTCAACTACACCTGGGGCACGATGGCGCTCTACGAGGCGCCGGAGCTGGTCAAAGAGATGCACCGCCGCTACGTCGACGCGGGCGCCGACATCCTGCTGACCAACACCTTCCTGTTCCACCGCTGCTGGCTGATGGAGCAGGAGGGCGACCTCGACGTGCCGGCGGGAACCTGGCAGGAGAAGGCCCGCCTGGCCGTGCGTCTGGCCCGTGATGCGGCCGCCGACGGCGGGCGCCCGGACATCGCTGTCGTCTTCTGCATGATGATCCAGGACGGCCCCAAGCAGGAATGGGGCTACAACGGTCCCTCCGTCCCCAAGGGCACGAAGGACTGGGAGTGGAAGGTGCCGCTCGACTACCTAACCGGGCTGGGCGCGGCACTGCGGGACGATCTGCCGGACGCCTTCCTCGTCGAGCTGGCCCCGCCGATCACCGACGACCTCGCGTTCCCGCACTTCGAGGCGCTCGTCGCAACCGGCATCCCCACCTGGGTGGCCTACCGCCGCGCCGTCGACGGCCCAGTCGGAATCTTCGGCGACGCGCTGGAGCCGGACGGCGACCTCCTGGGCCGAGCCGCGCGCGAATTCGAGCGCATCGGCGTCAGCGCGCTGCTGGTGCACTGCCTGCCGCCGGAAAAGGCGCACGGCGTCGCGCCCTGGCTACGGCAGTTCACCTCCCTGCCGCTAGGCGTCTACCCCAACAATGGGCGCTACGACATGTGGAAGTGGGAGTGGGAGCACACCATCTCCCCGGACGAAATGGCCGAGCACGCGCGCGGCTACGCCGAGGAAGGCATGAACATTATCGGCGGCTGCTGCGGCACGCGCCCGGACCACATCGCCGCCATCGCGAGGACATTGAAGCCGGTCGCCGCGCGATAGCATCGGGCGGGATACGGCGTTCCCGTCTCGATACGCTCGGCGCGCGCCAGCCGTGACATGGAAGGAGACGGTGCCCGATGTGGTGGCATGACCTGTTGTGGGGCTTCTGGAACGGGCTCACAGCCTGGATCGTCCTGATCGCGCACGTCTTCGGCGGCTGGGATAGCCAGCCGGTATACGACCTCGCGCGCGCCGGAAACTGGTACGACTTCGGCTTCCTGCTCGGCGCCGG
>DATKCN010000090.1:0-13339 GCA_035513175.1 Thermomicrobiales bacterium | reverse complement strand
CGCCGCCAAGCCGGACGGCGACGAAGTGTGGATCGGCTACGACCGCGAGAACCAGGCCGCCCGCGACTTCTACGGTCACCTGGGCTTCGTCGAGCAGGGCGAAGCGCCGTGGGGCGTGGACCTGGTCGCCGTGCTACGGCTCCGTACCTGAAGGCCGCGGTCCGGCGCGCCGGCGCCCGGTCTTCCCGAGCAGCCGATCAGCCCGTTTGCGCCTGCCTCCGGTGAGGCTTGAGCCGGATTCACGCCCCTTTCGGCGACATGCCGACGAGGCGCGCGACGTGCCCGATTGGGGCGCGCGGGGGCTGGCGGAGGGTCGTGGTACGCGGGTTGCATAGTAGGAGGCAGGCGCGACGCGGGTCGCGACAACATCGAAGGAGAGACATGTGTATCTTGGTGGCGGGTTGCTTACCCTTCTGCTGATCATTGTTCTGCTGGTCATTCTGCTCTAACCTCCTCATCCAGGGGCCGTTTCACCCGCGCGCATGCTTTCCGTGACGTCACGGGCGGGATGCGCGCGCCGCGTTGTAGCGGCGCGATCGCCGTGCAGCACGCGCTCCGGACACGGTGGTCCGGAATCGTGGCGCCCCCGCGGCGTTGACTGGACGCTGCCGCGCGCCACGCATCAATCGACAACCAGCCTGGAACGGTGGAAGCGGTTCTCGACGATGCTGACGAGCGCAAGGTCCACCACGAGCAGGATGCTCAGGGCTGCCAGCACCCCGGCGAGGATCCCCGACTGCCTGCCGAACTCGAACAGGCCATTGAGGGTGTCGGCGGACACGACCGCCGACAACGCGAGCAGCGCGCCGATGGCGATGACCGCCAGGATGATCGGCACGAGCAGGAACGCCAGCAGCATGATCGTCATGAGCGTCATCTGCGCCTGACGCACGGTCCGGGCCCGCATCGAGACGAGCACGCCGACGCTGCTGGTGAGGATCGCGACGAGCGGGCCGACCAGGAACACGCCGATCCAGACGGACGCCGGATAGATCAGCAGGCCGTCGCGACCGAAGAAGAGGTTGATGATGACCAGTGACGGGAGGGTGAACATCGTCAGCTGGGCCATCACGTACAGCGTCGCCGCCCCGATCTTGCCGTAGAGGATGGCGCGGTCGGACAGGCGCGACGCCAGCAGTGTCTCCAGCGTGTGCCGCTCGCGCTCCCCGGCGATAGCGTCGGCGATGATCGTGAGGACGATGAACGGCGCCAGCATCAGGGTTGTCAGGGCCAGCGGCGACTCGATCCAGGCGCGGCCGAACTGCAATGGCAGCAGCAGCGCCGGCACAAAGGCCATGATCATGGTGATCTTGGCCATGCGTCCACGGCCGCCCTGCGACGTGAACTCCTTCAGCTCCTTCCATAGCACGGTGCTGATGTCTTCGATCATCGGTCCTCACCTGGCGACGGCGCGGCGTCATCCTGCATCAGGCCGAGGAACGCAGCCTCCAGGCTCACGGTTCCCTTGCGAATCTCCTCCACCTCGACGCCGGACTCGATGAGCATGCGCACCAGCGGCGCGACGCGACTGACATCATCCATGTCGATCCGCAGGTGATCCTCGAACAGGTCGGCCGCGAGGACGCGGGGAAAGCAGCGAACCACGTCGAGCGTGCGTTGCGTCATCCCGGTTCCGACAATCTTGAGGTACCGCCCGCCTGCCTCGGCGCGGATTTCGCCGGGCGAGCCGTAGGCCACCAGCTCGCCGCGGCGGATGACCGCGACCCGGCCGCACAACTTTTCGACCTCGACGAGATTGTGAGAGGTGAGAAAGACGGTCGTGCCCTCCCGTTCGGCCAGGGCCGCCAGCTCCGTGCCGAACGACGCCGCGGCGATGGGATCGAACCCGGCCGTCGGCTCGTCCAGAAAGATCAGGCGTGGGCGGTGCAGCATTGCGCGGGCCACGGCCAGCTTCTGCTTCATGCCGCGGCTCCACTGGCCCGCGTCCTGGCCGCGGCGGTCCCAGAGGTCGAAGCTGGTCAGCAGCTCCTTGATGCGCTCCCGGCGCTCGCCGGCCGGGATTTTCCAGGCGCGGGCGTAGAACTCGAGGTTGTCCTCGGCGGTCAGCCGCTCGTAGATGCCGGGGTGCTCCAGCAGCGCCCCGGCGTGCGCGCGGATGTGCTCGCCTTCAGCGCGCGCGTCGTAGCCCAGCACGCTCGCGCTGCCGAAGGTCGGTTCGAGCAAACCCAGCAGCAGGCGAATCGTCGTCGTCTTGCCCGAACCGTTCGGCCCGAGGAAGCCGAAGATGGTCCCCGTCGGAACGTCGATCGATAAGTTGGTGATCGCGCGAACCGCGTCGAAGTGCTTCGTTAGATTCTCGGTGCGGATTGCGACTGCTTCCGCCATACCCATTCCCTGCCGTCAGCGTCCGCTCGGCGGGCGCGCTCGACCCCATGGCGAGCCGCCCCCGCCCCGCCTAAGTCTGTCACGCGCGACGGGAGGATGGGAATCGACACAAAGTCCCCCTTCCCGCACACTACGTTGGGCCGGGCGCGGGCACGGCGCGCAGCCCGGGGCGCCGTTACCGATCCCCGGGACGAAAGGGAAGCACAGATGGACAGGCAGACGCGAGACACGCTGATCGCGCAGTACGGTGATGGCTTCCGGGTCGTCTCGGACGCGCTCGACGGCGTCACCGAGGCGGAGCTGGAGGCCCGCGAAGCGCCGGGGGAGTGGTCGCCCCGGCAGGTCGTTCACCACCTCGCGGACAGCGAGATGACCTCGGCGATCCGCCTGCGACGCATGCTGGTCGAGGACGCGCCGCTCATCAAGGGTTACGATCAGGAGGAGTTCGCCGCCCGCCTGCACTACGACCGTCCGATCCACGCCTCGCTGGCCGCGTTCAAGGCCGCGCGGGAGACGACCTCGGAGATCATGGTCCGTATGACCGACGCCGACTGGCAGCGGGGCGGCTCCCACACCGAAAGCGGCCACTACACCGCCCTCGGCTGGCTGGAAATCTACGCCGTGCACGCCCACGAGCACGCGGACCAGATCCGCCGCGCCCGAGCCCGTGTAGCCAGCTAAGCCATCGCTCCCCCTTCTCCCAGCATTAGGAGAAGAGGGCCGGAGGGATCAGGGACGCAGCGTGCGTATACTTTCGCCATGTTGAGAGCTTTCGCGCCGCACCGCTCTATCACCTTCGATGAGTATCTCGTTGTCGAGGATACCTCCTCAACGCGCCATGAGTTCGTAGGTGGCTCGCTGCATGCGCTAGCCGGAGCTAGCGATCGTCACAATCACATCGCGCTCAACATCGCTACCCGTTTGCACGACGCCGCCGACGCGGGGCCATGCCGGGTGTACATGAGTGAGATGAAAGTCAGCATCTTCGACGAAACGGTGTACTACCCCGATGTCATGGTGACGTGTGATCCGTCAGACACAAACCCATACGTCAAATCCAAACCCTGTCTCGTCGTTGAGGTACTCTCACCAAGCACCGCCACGACCGACCTGCGCGAAAAGCTGATGGAATATCGCCGACTGCTCGATCTCAAGGCATATCTCGTCGTCGTCCAGGATGAGATGCGCGTCATTCGCCACTGGCGTGACGCCGAGGGCGCGTGGTGGCAGGTCGAGCACTCCGGCGAGGACCGCGTCCCCCTCCCCTGTCCGGAAGGCTTCTCGATCGCGCTATCCGACATCTACCGCAACGTCGATATGCGTGATATTCAGACGTAGCCCACCCACCGGTCGATGTCTGTCACCTGTGACGTGACAGACCAACACTATCTGTCATGTTGAGACCCGGCTCGACATGACAGGACCCCGCGGGCGATCTTGCGCCTGGACGCGCATCCCGCGATGGCCAACTGGATGCGCGGCCACCGCTCGTCAGTGCGATTCGACTACCAGCGTCGACTCTGACGGTCACTCCGGCGCCGTCGCCACCAGCCGCGCTCGCCGCCGACCCGCTACGCGCTCACATGCTAGAGTTTGAGCGGTGTCGGCACGACTCGGATGCTGGGCATCTGAGGGGAAAGGCTTGTCATGCCCACCGTTCTGGTCGTCGATGATGACCGCTTGCTGACGGACATGCTACGGCGGACGCTCTCGTACGAGGGCTACACCGTGGTAACGGCCGCCGATGGCGTCGAAGCGCTGGAGCAGGTCGAAAGCCACCGGCCGGACCTTATCGTGCTCGACTGGCTGATGCCCCGGCTCGACGGCATCCAGGTCGCCCGCCGGCTGCAGGAGTCCGACTCCACGCCGATCCTGATGCTGACCGCGCGCGACGCGATCGGCGACCGGGTAAAAGGCCTGGATAGCGGGGCGGATGATTATCTGGTCAAACCGTTCGCCCCGGCGGAGCTGCTGGCGCGGGTGCGCGCCTTGCTGCGCCGTACGGAGGCGACGCCGGATGACGCGCCGCTGGTGTACGCCGACCTCTCGCTCAACCCCGTCACGCGCGAAACGCTGCGTGGCGACCGCCCGTTCGACCTCAGCCCGCGCGAGTTCGACCTGCTCAGCTTCCTGCTGCGGCACCCGCGCCGGGTGCTGCCGCGTGGTCTGATCCTGCAGGATGTCTGGGGATACGACTTCGAGGGCTACGACAACGTGCTCGAGGTCTACATCGGCTACCTGCGCACCAAGACCGAAGCCGGCGGCGAGCCGCGCGTGATCCAGACGATCCGCGGCGTCGGCTACGTGCTGCGCGAGGACTGAGACCCGCGCCGCGCGCGGCCGGTGGCAGGAGACCGGGATGTCGGTTCGTCTCAGGCTCACACTGCTGTACAGCGCGATTCTGGCCCTGACGCTGCTCGCCTCCGCGGTGTTGCTGTACGCCACCTTCGCGCGCCTGTCGCTCGGGGTCTATGAGGACGCGCTCATTGACGAGACGCGGCTGATCATCAACTCCGAGGGATTCTCGATTGACGAGGTCGTGCTGCCGACCGGGCGCTTCGCGGCGCCGGAGACATTCGTGCAGACCCGCGCGCCGAACGGCGACATCATCAGCCGCACCCGGAATCTGGACGAGTTCCTGCTGCCACTGAGCGCGGACGGCCTGCGCCGGGCGCAGGCCGGCGAGAACATCGTCTCGCGCATGTCAACCGACGCCGGGCGGCTGCTGGTCTACACGCGCGGCATCCTGATCGAGGGCGACCTGATCGCGATTATCCAGGTGGCCCGCTCGCTGGCCGATCACGACCAGGCGTTGAACACGTTGCGCGAAACGCTCGTCATCGGCATGAGCGCCGTGACGATTGGCGCGTTCGGCGTCGGCTGGCTGCTGGCAGGCACCGTTCTGCGGCCGATCAACCGCATCGCGCAGACGGCGCGGGACATCGGGACATCGCGGGACTTCAGCCGCCGCGTGCACTACATCGGCCCGCCGGATGAGCTGGGCAATCTGACAACGACGTTCAACGCGATGCTTGGGGAGCTGCAGGAAGCGTTCAGCCAGGAGGAGCGAGCGCTGCGGGCGCAGCGCCGCTTCGCCGCCGACGCGTCCCATGAGCTGCGCACCCCCCTGACGACGATCCGGGGCAACATCGAGCTGCTGCTGCGCGAGCCGCCGATCAGCGAGAGCGATCGCGTCGAGGTGATCACCGACATCATGGCGGAGTCCGAGCGCCTGATCCGGCTGATCAACGGCCTGCTGGTGCTGGAACGCACGGACGCCGAGTGGCCGGTGGCGTCCGAGTTCATCGAGGTGCGGCCGGTGATCGACGAGGTGTCGCGTCAGGCGCAGCGCATCGACCCCGAGCGGATCATCGCGATCGACGGGGTGGAGGACGTCGTCATCTCGGGCAACCGGGACGCCCTCAAGCAGGTGCTGCTCATCCTGATCGACAACGCGCTGAAGTATTCGCCTCCGGAGGCCTCGATTGAGGTGTCGGCGTCGCGGGAGCGTAACCGGGTGCGCATCCGTGTGCGCGACTCCGGCCCGGGCATCGACCCGGCCTTCATGCCACACATCTTCGAGCGCTTCTACCGCGGCGAGAGCGTGCGCAGTGGCGAAGGAACGGGGCTGGGGCTGGCAATCGCCCGCGCGCTGGTCGAGGCGCAACGGGGCGAGATCGCGGTCGAAAGCCAGCTCGGGCGCGGGGCGGTGTTCATCGTCTCGTTGCCGCTCGGAACGCGCGTGCAGTAGCCGGTCTGGCGGCTTGCGGCGCCGGTGGTTGCGGCGCGTACGATCAACGAACTCTCAGTCACTTCTTAGCATCCTCTTAGTTTGGGCACAGCCTCGCCACAGGTTGCGGCGGTATCGTGACTTCACGATGGATCGACGCCGGAGGCAGTGCCGGAGCGATTCCCAGGACAGTGATCTGCCGGAGCAGCTCCGGCTGAGGAGGAAGCGACGCCCGAAGTCGGGAGCCACGTTAGTCCGACACCCGCGTGGCCGACGATTTCTGGTTGAGAATCCCGGGCACTCACGCCCGGAGGTGCTCCGGCAGATTGCCTGTGCAGCATGCCCGACTCGGTGGCACCGAGGGCTGGCCAGCCCATAGCCGAGAGCATTCGCCCCAGCGAGGCTCCGGCGCCACGAATCGCGCGCTGTTGTCTGACCCGGAATCGTTCGGACCCACCCTGCTAACGGAGTCCGATGCCATCGCACGGCAACCGCGCCCATCCGGCGCGACGCCGGTCAGCGGGAGCGTCTGGCGCTCTCGTGCTGAGAGAAAACGAGGGAGAGCGCGCAACGGAGCACGCTCGACACTCGTGAATGCTTCGAAGAGACAGGCAATGGAAAGCGGCAGGCGGCGTCTTCGGACGCCGTTCTGTGCGTCACGGGCACGGCCCGCGACGGTGGAGAGGTCTGGATGTCCAACGCTATCGATGTCCCGGCGCGCTGGCGCGCGCCACTTGCGCTTGCGCTCATTATTACCGTCGCGACGCCACTCGCGCTGCGCTCCGAGACGGCGACCGGCGCCGAACAGATGCATACCGTCGGCGGCGTGCCGGTGGACGCGGCGATATCGCGGATATGGCGCGCGGACGATGAGCCGGTCGCGAACGGCAGCGCCGTGCGGGGCTGGCTATGGGGGCCGCACGCCATCGCGACCGGGGTCGAGTATTCCGAAGACAGCCCCGCGCTGCGTCGTACGATGGTCTACTTCGACAAAGCACGCCTCGACATCCTCGATCCCAGCACATCCCCTGACTCCGCCTGGCACGTCACCGGCGCGCTGCTCGTCGCTCAGATGCTGGCTGGAGAGATTCCATTCGGCCCGGACACGGTCGCCGCGCGTGATTCGCCACACATCCCGATCGCGGGAGATCCGGACCAGCCGGGCGCGCTGACGTACGCGGCGCTCGGCCCGCGGGCGTCGATCGACGGCAAGGCGCTGCGCGGCGGCGACTCCGTCCCGGTCCCGGCGTCGAGGGTCGGTCAGGAAGTTGGCGACCTGATCCGCGGCAACGGGCAGATCGAGTACGCGGCGATCGCGGGCCATGGGGTTACCTACGGCTCCTACGATGACGTGACGGGCCACAACATCGCCAAACCGTTCGCCGAGTGGATCGTGGCGCAACAGTATCCGGCGAACTACATTATCGGCCGGCCACTGACCGAGCCGTACTGGGTCGACGCCACTGTCGGCGGCGTTGCCCAGCGCGTCATGGTGCAGGCGTTCGAGCGCCGGGTGCTGACATACACGCCGGACAATGACCCGGCGTGGCGCGTGGAATCGGGCAATGCCGGGCTGCACTATCGGACCTGGCGCGGCCTGTCACAACCCAGCGATCCGACGCTGGTTTCGCTGGCGAGCCTCGAGCCGTTCGGGGAGGAGATCGTAGGCGCGGCGACCCGACATGGCGTCGACCCGTTCCTGCTGGCAGCCATCGCGCAGGCGGCGTCGCACGGCAACCCTGGCGCGACGCAGGCGACCGGCGGCGTCGGGTTGTTGGCCGTGCAGGCGGACGAGTATGCGCGACAGACCGAAGCTTTCCACGACCCGGCGCGCAACGCCGACCACGCGGCCGGCGAGTTGCGCCGCTGGAACGGAGCGAGCGCCGACCGCGCCGCGATCCTGGCCAACTACTATAGTGGCGGGAACCCGGACTGGGGCGACCCGGCGCTCACCGGATTGATCGACGCGACGCTGAACGCGTATGCCTCATTGAAGGCCACGCACCCGATCGCCTACACCCCCACGACCCCCGCGCCGCCCGCCGAGCCGGACGTTCCCGCGAGCGGGCCCGGCGCGTTCCTTGGAACTGGCGCGGCGGCCTATTACTCCCAGTCATACGACGTTGCCTGGTGGGAGCGGACGATGCGGCTGTACGACAGTTGGGGCACGGCGGTCGCGGGCTGGCAGTACGACCCGAACGGCTACTACTGCGTGCACCCGGGCTACCGCGTCGGCCAGCGGCTTCATCTCAGCGCCAACGGCGTGACGATCACCTGCACGATCGGCGACGCCGTCGCGACGCAGCACGTCAGCGGTTGGCACGCCAAGTGGGTCGTGGAGCTGAACTGGCCCGCGTTCAAGGCGCTCGGCCTCGACACGAGAAACGCCGTGACGGTGCATGAGGCGGGCCAGTAGCGAGGCTCGGGCCGGAGGATGAGGTCCGAGGGATAAGAACCCAGATCCGCATCGGGCGGGCCCCGTTGAGCCCCCCGGTTGGACGCCACGCCGCCCGCATTGGCGACCAACGTGGACCATCGCGCAAACCGCGCACGCATCCAACCGGGATCACACGGGGCCTCCCCTACGCATCCCGCGTGGCGCGTCCCGCTTCAACCCCGAGCCCGTCCAGCCGCGCCTGAAGGAAACGCCGCTCCGGGTCGGTTCCTCCGATCTGGAGCGCGCGGGTCAGGTGGACCGCCGCCTCGCGGTCGTCCCCGGCCCGGCGCCACAGCTCACCGAGGGTGGCGTGGAACAGGTGGTACGACGCGATGCCCGGCGAGGCGCGAATCGCGTCTAGCGCGGCGATGCCTGCCTCCGGCCCGTCGACCATCGCAAGCGCGACGGCGCGGTTGAGCGCCACGACCGGCGACGGGGCCAGCGCGAGCAGGTCGTCGTAGCAGCGCAGGATGCGGCGCCAGTCGGTTGACGGATAGTTGGGCGCGACGGAGTGGCAGGCGGCGATTTCCGCTTGCAGGTGGTAAACGCTGAGCGTCTCCCCAGACGCCGCGCGGGCCAGCTCCAGCAGCCCCGCCCGCGTCAAGCGCCGGTCCCACAGCGCGCGGTCCTGATCTTCGAGCAGCAGCAGGTCGCCGGCGTCGTCGGTGCGGGCGGGCAGGCGGGAGGCCTGGAGCAGCAGCAGCGCCAGCAGCGCGTGCACGCGCGGCACATTGCCGACCGGATGCTCGGCCAGCAGCGAGGCGAGGCGGATCGCCTCGGCGCACAGGTCGTGGCGCACCAGCGCGCCGCCGGAGTGCGCGCTGTAGCCTTCATTAAATAAGAGATACAGCGCGTCCATGACGGAATCGAGCCGGAACGGCAGCTCGGCGGCGGCGGGCACGGCGAAGGAGACCCGCCGCTCGCGCAGGGCGCGCCTGGCCCGGACCAGGCGCCGGGCGATCGTCTCTTCCTTGACCAGGAACGCGCGGGCGATCTCCGGCACGCTGAGCCCGCCCAGCGTCTTCAGCGTCAGCGCGACGCGCGCCTCGCGGGAGAGGGCCGGATGGCAGCAGGTGAACATCATGCGCAACTGGTCGTCGCGCGGCTCGTGGTCGAGCAGGTCGACGGCCTGCTCCAGCTCATCCCACGCCGCTTGCAGGGTGGCGATGTCCGCGTACCCGCGCGCCTGGACCCTCTCGCGCCGGATCGCGTCCAGCGCCCGGTTGCGCGCCACGGTCATGAGCCATGCTGAGGGATTGTCCGGCACGCCGCTGTACGGCCACTGGCGCAGGGCGGCGATCAGCGTTTCCTGCGTCACGTCCTCCGCCAGCGACAGGTAGCCCGGCCCGAACACGCGTGTCAGCGTCGAGACGATCCGCGCGGCCTGGCGGCGGAACAGATCGTCGACGAGCGTGTTCAGTTCGGCGTGTGCGGCCGTCCCGTGCGTGTCGTCCACCGCTCAGTGCTCGACGATCGCGCGCACCTCAACGAGCCCGCCGTGGCGCAGGATCGGGCAGCCCTTGGCAATCTCCGCCGCCTCGTCCTCGTCGGCGGCCTGGATGATGAAATAGCCGCCGATGTTCTCCTTCGTCTCGGTGTATGGCCCATCAACCGTTGCCTGGCCGTTGCGCAGGCGCACGACGCGCCCGCCGCTGTCCAGCTCGTCCCCGCCGAGGTGTCGCCCCTCGGCGCGCAGCGCGTTCGACCAGTCGATGTACGGCTGGATGATGCGCTGGAAGTCCTCCGGGGAGTACTCATCCATTGACTCTGCCCCGCCGCGCAGCAGCAACATGAAGCGCGCCATGTCTGACCTCCGTTTCGTCGCGGCTCGCCGCCTCCGAACGACGCTCGGACGCGCCGTTACCTGTATGACGAACACGAGCGGCGAAAAACGACACCGCGAGCCTGGAACGAACCCGCTGGCATTCGCGTCAGCAAGGTTTCTCGTCCTCGCCTTCCTCACGCACCGGCTCCCCGGCCAACTCTTCGAGCGACTCGTGTTCCAGCTCGACGCGGCCATCAACCGGCTCCGGCATCTCCGCCGACTGACCATACGAGCGCGGCCTGGAGGGCGGTTTGTCTTGGCTTTGTGTGGTCTTCCTGCCCCGTCGTCGCGGGGGTTTGCCGGGGTGCCCATCGCGGGGTGGATTCGGCAAGCGTGGCATCGGTCGATCCTTTCATGTCATGGCGCCGTGTTGACCGAAGCGTAGCAGACAACAGCGCGGGCGACTGTGCTTGCCAGCCCGGCGATGGTCCAGTCGTCGCGACGGGCATCGTGCGGACGCGGGGAAACATTCGTGACGCGGAGAGTCGAACGAGCGGGGGCAAGCGTTGCATGGCACGAACAATGCGTTATAGGGATGGACGCCACAGCTGTCAATGATCCTGGGGTGGCCAGAGTGCCTGCCCGGACACACGGAGAGGACGATAAGGGATGGCTACGATCCTTGTCGTCGACGATGATTTCAGGATTCTGGACCTGTTGACCGATGTGCTGGAGAGTGAGTCGGATCACACTGTCATCGCCGCGACGAACGGAAGAGAAGCGCTCCAGCGGCTTCGCGAGAACCACGTTGACGCGGTTGTCTGCGATGTGAACATGTCGGTCATGAACGGCATCGAGCTTGTGCGTGAAATGCGGTCCGACACGTTCCTGCGCGAGATGCCGGTCGTCATGATCTCGGCGCTGATGCATCCGGAGGACATCGATCCCGATCTGGATGTCGACCTCCTGCTGGAAAAGCCATTCGATGTCAAAGCCCTGCTGGCCAGTGTCTCGTTTGTGCTCGGACGCGTGCGCGCAGGGGCTACATCGGCGCGTGTTACCAAGCGGCTGGCGGCCTGGCCGGTCAACCTCCTGGCGCGCGATATTCGGCGCTCGGCAGGATCATTCGCTCCAGCTACCAGTTGAGGATTCGCCAGCAGCGCGTCTGAACAGACCCGGACCAGGAACGGTCAGCCCAGTTCCGGCTCGGGATTGTTCGTGCGCCGAGCGGCGTGGCGTGCGTCTCGAACGCGGTAGTATTCCGGCGGCGTGTCAAATGGATACGTTGCGGGAGGACGCGAGAGGCGGCGCGGCGCGTGGCAGAGCAACGAATCGTGGCGATCGCGGGCGGCGTCGGCGGGGCGAAGCTGGCGCACGGGTTACAGCTGGCGCTGCCGAATGCCGGGGCGCTGAGCGTGATCGTCAACACGGCGGATGACTTCGATCTTTACGGCCTGCGCATCTGTCCCGACCTCGACACGGTAATGTACACGCTGGCAGGGCTGGCGAATCCGGCCACAGGCTGGGGCATCGAGGGGGACAGCTTCGCCACGCTCGGCATGCTGGCGCGCTACAGCGGCGAGCCCTGGTTCCAGCTCGGGGATCGCGACTTCGCGACCCACGTACACCGCACCCAGCAGCTGCGTTCGGGAGCGACACTGTCAGAGGTGACGGCGAGCATGGCGTCGGCGCTCGGAATTCGCGCCGCGCTGATCCCGATGACCGACGACCGTGTCGCCACGATGATCGACACGCCCGATGGCCGCCTCGATTTCCAGGACTACTTCGTCGCCCGCCGTCACGGCGATCGCGTGCTCGGCGTGCAGTTCGACGGCATCAGCCTCGCGCGGCCCTGCGAATCAGCGTTGCGGGCGATCGCGGAAGCCAGCGCCATCATCTTCTGTCCCTCCAACCCGATCGTGTCGCTGGGTCCGGTGCTCGCGGTCCCCGGCATGAGAGACGCCATCGAGCGATCCTCCGCGCCGGTCGTGGCCGTGTCTCCGATCGTCGGCGGCAGGGCGTTGAAGGGTCCAGCCGACAGCATGCTGGACTCGCTCGGGCACGAGGTGTCAGCGGCCGGGGTTGCGGCACTCTACCTGGGGCTGCTGGACGGCATCGTCATCGACGAGGCGGACGCTGCGTTGGCCGAGCAGATCGAATCCAGCGGCATGCGCGTGGTCGTGACGCGCACGGTGATGCAGTCGTACGAGGACCGCGCGCAGCTGGCGCGGGAGACGCTCGGCTTTGCCGCGACGCTCGCAGCGACGCTGCCCGCGCCCTGAGTGATGATCCTGCCGGCGCCTCGACCACCGCGCGTCTTCGGATTGCTCCCATTTCGTGGGCTGGACGACCCCAAGAGCCGGCTTGGCGGCGAGCTGCCCGTGGCGGAGCGGCGGCGGCTGGCGCTCGACCTGCTGCGCCGCGCGGTAGGCGCCATGCTGGAGGGCGGCGTTGCCGAGCTGGCGATCGTGACGCTCAACGAGCGGCTCGGCGACGAGCTGCGAGACCCGCGCGCGCGCGTCCTGTTCCAGCGTCGCGGCGGGCTCAACGCGGCCATCCGGCAGGGGCAGCGCTGGGCGATCGAAGGCGAGGCGGACGCGTTGCTGATCCTGCTTCCCGACCTGCCGCTGGTCGAAGCCGCTGACGTGGTGGCGCTGCTGGCGGCGGCAGGGCCGCACACGGCCGTCATCGCGCCGGACCGGCACGGCACGGGCACCAACGCGCTGCTACTCGCGCCGCCCGACACGATCATGCCGGCCTTTGGCGAGCACAGCGCCCACCGTCACCGGCTGGCGCTGGCGCTGGCCGACGTGCCGCTGACCGACATCCAACGTCCTGGCACCCATCTCGATCTTGACACGCCCGACGACCTGCGTCGCTACTACGCCGCGTTGCGCGTGGGGGCGATGGAGTAGAGGTTCGTGGATCGGGGACGCCCCTACGAGTGCTGCGGCGCCCCCCCCCTGGCCCCCTCTTCCAGTGTTGGGAGAGGGGGAGCTGCTGACCACATTCCAACGGGCTCCACCTTCCCTCGCAGGGAAGGGGGCTGGGGGGTCAGGTT
>DATKCN010000089.1:0-4122 GCA_035513175.1 Thermomicrobiales bacterium | reverse complement strand
TCGCGCCCCGCATCGCCCGGGTAACGGAGGCGCCGCGCTATACTGCCCGCATCGCCCCACTGCATCCGGATGGACGTCTTCGATGAACGAGCGGCCGCACGAAGCAGACAGCGTGAATCCCGACAGCGCGCTCATCGTCGGACGGCAGCGCGAGCTGGACCTGCTCCAACGCCGGTTGAGCGCCATGCTGGCCGGTCGCGGCGGGGTTGTCCTGATCGGCGGCGAGGCCGGCATCGGCAAGACGACACTGGTCGATCTGCTCCACCGCCAGGCCCAGGAGCACGGCGCGCTGGTGCTGACCGGCGGCTGCTACGACCTGACGTCCACGCCACCGTACGGACCGTGGCGCGAAGCCCTTGCCCCGGCGCTTTCCTCCGACCTGCTGGACGCGTTGGCAGGCGCGTCTGGTTCGGCGAGCGTGTCGAGTCAGGCCGATCTATTCGAACGTGTGCTGCGCGCGGTCGCTGCGCTCGCGGAGCAGCAACCGCTCGTGCTGGCACTGGAAGACCTGCACTGGTCGGACCCCACCAGCCTCGACCTGCTGCGCGCTATTGCCCGTGACGCCCGGGAGCAGCGCGTGCTGCTGATCGCCACCTACCGCGCCGGGGAGGACGAGCGCCTGCGCCCGGTCATGCCACTGCTCGTCCGTGAGTCGGCGCCGGAGCGCATCGACCTGCGCCCGCTGGAAGCGCCGGACATCGAGTCGCTCGTTGCGGCGCGCTACGCGCTGGACGCCAGAGACGCGCGCCGCCTCGTCGCCCATCTCCAGTCGCATGCCGAGGGCAACCCCTTCTTCGTCGGTGAAATGCTGCACACGCTCGAAGCCGAACGCCTGCTGCGACCCACGGTGAGCGGCTGGACGCTCGGCGACCTGGCGCAGGCGCCGGTGCCCGCGCTCGTGCGGCAGATCGTCGAGAGCAGGCTGGCGACGCTGAGCGACGGGACACGGCAGGCGCTGTCGCTGGCGGCTGTCGTCGGGCACGCCGCGCCGTTCGATGTCCTGGGCGTCATCAGCGGGCTGGATGAGGGCGCGCTGCTGGATGCGGTCGAGCCTGCCATCGCCGCGCGGCTGGTCGTGGCGACGCCGGATGGCCTGGGCCTGCGCTTCGTCCACGCGCTGGTGCGCGAAACCGTCTACGAGGATATCCTGCCGCCGCGTCGTCGCACCCGCCACCTCGAAGTCGCGGAAGCGCTGCTGGCGGAGGGCGACCCCGATTCGGACACCCTCGCGCACCATCTGCAGCAGGCGGGCGATCCCCGAGCTGTCGACTGGCTGGTGCTCGCCGGGCAGCGCGCCAGTAACGCCTATGCCTGGGCGACGACGGTAGAGCGCTTCACAGACGCGGCTCGATTGATGGCGGACGACGCGCAACGGGCCAAAGAGCGGGCGTGGTTGCTGCACCTGCTCGGTCACGCCATGCGCTGGATTGATCCCGAGCGAGGCGCGGTTTTCATGGCCGAATCGCAGCGCGTTGCCGAGTCGGTCGGCGAGCGGCAGATGGCGGCGGAATCGCGCGCCTACCACGGGATGCTGCTGTGTTTCACCGGCAAGGTGCGGCAGGGATTGCCCGAGATGGAGCAGGCGGTCGCGGAGATCGACGCCATCGATCCAACACAAGACACCGATTTTACGGGCGGGTTCAATAAGGCGCGGGGGGCGCTGGCGCTCTGGCTCGGCCTGGTCGGGCGCGTCCATGACAGTAACGTCACCGCCGAGGAGGTGCTCGACGAGATGGTGCGCCACGAGCTTGGGCCTGCCGAGTTCAGGACCGGTGACTGGGGGAAGGGTGACTCCGCCAGCATCGCCGGGGCACAGGCAGCCAGCGCGTGCATAACGATCGCGCGCAACCACGCGCTGCTGGGCAGGATCGATGAGGCGCGCGCGATGTTCCGCCGCTCACAGGACATCTATTCGTCCATCGGGCATTTCGGCATGGTGTACGCGAGCTGTCTCGCCGAGCTAGCGACGCTTACAGTCCCGCTCGAGCTGGACCAACCGCTGCGTCGCGAGGAGGTCGCCGCCGCCATTGCTGAGAGCTGGCGTCAGGCGCAGGCCGCCATGCCGGCCGAGCTGCCGCCGCGCGCGACACGTCTGCCGCTGCTTGTCGTCGAAGGCGACTGGGCGGACATGCGGGAGCTGAGCGCACAGTTCCGGCAGGCGCACGGCAACGTCGTCCTCCACTCCACGGCGCGTATCGCGCTAGGGACAATCGCCCGGCATCAGGGTGACACCGAGCTGGCCTGGCAGCAGGTGCGCGAAGGGCTGCCACATGGCCCCGACCACGAACCGGGCGACACCGAGATCATGTCTGCCATGATGCTGCAACGACTGGCCGTAACGCTGGCCCTCGACGCTGGGAACACGTCGCTGGCGCGGGACTGGCTGGACGCAGCCAACCGCTGGCTGGCGTGGAGCGGGGCGGTCCTGGGACAGGCAGACGTCGAGCTGCTGTGGGCCATGTGGGAGGAGCAGCACGGCAACCTTCCAAACGCGCTGGAGCGGGGAGAACGGGCGGTCGCGCTCGCCGGCAATCCCCGGCAGCCGTTGGCGCTGCTCTCGACGCAGCGGTTTCTCGGGCGGCTCGCGCGGCTGGATGGACGCAGCGACGACGCGGAGCGCCATCTGGCTGACGCGCTGGAGCTGGCAGACCGTTGCGGCGCCGTCTTCGAGCGGGCGTTGACGCTGCTGGAGCTGGCGGAGCTGCGCGTCACGGCTGGCGCCCGTGAGGACGCGGCAGCGTTACTGGATGACGCCCGCTCCATCTGCGAGCGGCTGGGAGCCAAGCCGGCGCTGGAGCGCATCGCCGCCATTGAAGCGGCCCTGGCCGACGACGGCCTCGGTTCCCGTCATGAGGTGATCTCCCCGCGCGAGATGGAGGTTCTGCGTCTGCTGGTGGAAGGCCGCTCCAACCAGGAGATCGGCGATGCGCTGTTCATCTCGCCGCACACGGTCGCCAGACACGTCGCCAGCATTATGAACAAGCTCGGCGCCGAGTCGCGCACTGCCGCCGCAACCTATGCGATGCGGCACGGCCTGGTCTGACTCCCGGCGCTCACTTCCGGCGTCCAGCACTGACTAATAATAGCGCCCTCCATCAGCGAATCGATCCCGGTGGCGACCGCGCCGTTCACTGCCAGATGCAGCGGCATGCAGGCTTTCGTCGGGACCATGCGTCGAGATGTACACGAGCTTTGCCACTGATGCCCCCGCTACGTCGCGATCTCCCAGATTCGGCAGCGCGGCTGAGTCGCAGCCGCTCCGCGCTATACTTGCCCGCATCGCCTCACCGAATCGGGATGGACGATGTCGATGAACGAGCGGTCGCACGAAGCAGACAGCGTGGACCCCGACAGCGCGCTCGTCGTCGGGCGGCAGCGCGAGCTGGAGATGCTCCAACGCCGGTTGAGCGCCATGCTGGCCGGTCGCGGCGGGGTCGTCCTGATCGGCGGCGAGGCCGGCATCGGCAAGACGACACTGGTCGATCTGCTCCGTCGCCAGGCCCAGAAGCGCGGCGCGCTGGTGCTGACCGGTCACTGCTACGACCTCACCGCGACGCCGCCCTACGGCCCGTGGCTGGAGCTGACCGACCGCTATGCGGCTGGCCCTGGGTTGCCCGAGCTGCCACCTGTGCTTAGGCGCAGCACGGGGGTCGGCGAGCTCTCGAACCAGCTGGAGCTATTCGAGGTCGCCCGCTCCTTCTTCGCCGATCTCAGCGCTGCGCGGCCGCTTGTGCTGGTGCTGGAAGACCTGCACTGGTCCGATCCGGCCAGCCTGGACCTGCTGCGCTATCTGGCCCGCCAGCTACAGCAGCACCCTATTCTGCTCGTCGCCACCTACCGTGCGGACGAGGTGACCGCCGAACACCCGCTCTACCCCTTGCTGCCACTGATCGTGCGTGAAGCGGACGCCGAGCGGCTGGACCTGCGCCACTTCGGGGACGCCGACGTGCGGTCGCTGGTCGATGAACGCTACCGGCTGCCCGCGCGTGACGCGGCCGCACTGGCTGCCTATCTCGTCGCGCACGCCGACGGCAACCCGCTCTACATCCGGGAAATGCTGCGCACGCTCGAAGACGATGGTGTGCTGCGGCGCGAACAGGACATCTGGACCGTCGGTGTGCT
>DATKCN010000088.1:0-12246 GCA_035513175.1 Thermomicrobiales bacterium | reverse complement strand
CTGATCCGGCCAACCCGTCCCGCGATAATGACGCGATCCCGCCCGCCGACGGAACCCTCCCACTCGTGGGACATCATGAACGTCTGCCCTTCGCCCTCTGCCTGAATGATGAGGCTCTGTATCCAGCTCTGCATTTCCGATGGCAGGATTGCCGCGAGCTTGCGCCCTATAGCCCGCACCGTCGTAATCCCGAGAATCTGTTCCGCGGCGGGATTCCAATCGGTCACGAACCCATTGTTGTCGATCGCAAACAACCCGCTGCTCAGAGATCGAACCAGCGACTCCTGACGCGACTTCGTCACTTCCATCTCCCGCGCCTGAGCGAGAAGCTGTGCGTGCAGCCGGGCATTCTCTATCGCGATTGCGGCCTGGCTGGCGAACGAAACCAGTAAGTCCAGGTCCGCGTGGTCGAATACGCCAGTATGAATCGACGAATCGACATACAGCACGCCGATCGCCATCTCCTTGACGATCAGCGGGACGCAGAGAATCGATCGAATGGATAGATCGATGATACTCTCGGCCGTGTTCAGGGACGGATCGTTGAGCGCGTTCTCTATCAGAATCGGTTTTCGGTCACGTAACGCGGCAGCTGTCACACTCGAAGAGTGCGGTCCGAGCATCCCACCCGAAGCGTTATGCTGAGCGCGCTCGACCAGGATGCCAGTGTCATCGGCTAACAACACGGCTCCGCGCTCCGCCCCGGTAATCGCAATGAGCTGGGTCATGACGGAGTCCAACGTCGAGTCGAGATCCAGGCTCATCGCCAGCTCGCGGCCGAGACGATTGAGCAACGCGAAACGGTCGACCGATGAGTCGGCGTCGCCGGCTGACTCTCGCACATGGATGACGATCGTCGTTACGTTGTCCTGCCCGCCGCGGCGATTGGCCTCATCGATGAGTAGCTGTGCGGCCTGCAACCCACCCGTGGCGAGGATGCGCTGAATGTCCACGTCCGGAACCTCGCGATGCAGGCCGTCCGAGCACAGCAGCACGACATCGTCGGGTCGTAGAATGGTGTCGAGCATCTCCACCGCGACGGTCGTTCGAATGCCAAGGCACCTGGTTATCACGTTGCGTTGTGGGTGTGTCGCAGCGTCTTCCGGGTTCAGTCGACCCATGCGGATCTGCTCGGCGATCCACGAATGGTCGTCCGTTAGCTGGACAAGCTCGCCACGACGCGTCACGTATGCGCGCGAGCGGCCAGCATGTCCCAGTATGAGGCGATTCTCGATGATTACTGCCGCGAGACACGTCGCGCCGGCCAGGTCCGCCCCCTTGGCTCCCGGTTCGTTCTGGGAGTGAAGAAGTGAATTCGTCCATTCGATCGCGCTGCGTAGCCTGTCAAGAGGGTCGGGGATTGCTGAGTTCCAGTAGGCGTCAGTCAGCGCCTGCGTCGCGAGTCGGCTGGCTTGCAATCCACGCTGACTGGCGCCCACTCCGTCGGCGATAACCCAGAGGGCGCCTTTCTGCATTCGCTCCAGCGGGCTGGCCGGCCACTTGGACGCCAGTGAGTCCTCGTTCGCCGGACGCACGAGACCCGCGTCCGTGGCCATGCTTGACTCAAGCACAAGCGACTGAGCGGTTGACCGCTCGCGTGTTAGCTTCGTCATTGAAGATCCAACCGCCCGATCACTCCCGAAGTATCGAAGCGCGACTCCAGCTCATCATGGTGGATGCGCCACACTTGACCGTCGTGCGCCTCGGCGTCTCGCGGCGACCCGGGCCGCTCATGTCGGAGTGTCGTGCGCGAGCTAACCTCGCGGGTGACACTCCGACATGAGCGTAGTATGATGCGCCGCACGAAATCCGAAGCCGTTTGAATCGCTCCATCCATTGTATCCCAGAATTACGAGGCGCCCTGCAAGCGCGGGCTCCATGGCTGGCTCCCTCGAAGGCGAGCACATGAGCATTCAGATCTTGAACGTAACCCGTGGGTCCGTTGTGGCGAGTCGCGCGCGACGAGCGACGTCCGTCGTCGCAAGGACGCGCGGTCTGATGTTTGAGAATTCACTACCCGAAGGCTCGGGCCTCATCATCGATCCATGCACGTCCATCCACATGTTCTGGATGCGTTTTCCACTTGACGTGCTTTACGTCGATAAGTCTCACCAGATTGTCCGAGTTCAACGTGGAATCCGTCCCTGGAGGATCGGACCACTACACACGCGCAACGCCCGATACGTTGTTGAGCTACCTGTCGGATCGGTCGACCGCTCGCAGAGCGCTGTCGGGGACATCCTCCAATACGTTGAGACGCCGCCACCGAACGCCACCGAACGGCCTTCTGCGAGCGTGACGTAGCAGTGCGACTCATGACGCGCAGAGATGCATCCGCGCGCGCGGTTCTCACCGGCGCGATTTCGCTTGCGACGGATATCGTATTTCCATCCACGTGCGCAGGCTGCGGAGTCAGTGGGACCTGGCTTTGTCGCGAGTGCGCCGCGGCGACTCAAAGAATCGATCCTTTGAAAGCGTGCCGGACATGCGGACAACCGCATGTGGCTTCGGCGCCGGCTTGCGACCGGTGCCGCGGATGGGGGCCGGCGCTTGATTCGTGCCGCAGTGTGTACGCCCACGTTGGCGCGCCAAGAATGGCCATCCATCGCGTGAAGTACCTGAACGAACCAGCCAGAGCCGAATGGTGCGCAGCCGAGATAAATGGGTTGCTTGCCGAGCGAATCAATGCGCACACTGTCCTCGTGCCGGTTGCGCTTCATCACGAACGGCTTCGCGAACGAGGCTATAACCAGAGTCTGGAAATCTGCGATCGCCTCGCCAGGCGCGACGGCGCGCGCGTGCTCGATGCGCTCGTGCGTGTCAGGCGTACGCGCTCGCAGGTCGGACTCGACTCCGTCAACCGATTCCGCAACGTCGAGGACGCCTTCGCTACGCGCGTGCCACTGGAAGGGCTCAGCGTCGTCTTGATCGATGATGTCGTCACAACCGGATCGACACTGGTCGCGTGCGCGATCGCCTGCCGTCGCGCCGGGGCGCGTGACGTGCACGCGATGACGGTGGCTACGGGACTCTGAACGATCGGCGGCGGGCTCTGTCACGGATCAGCCCCGTCTCGGCCTGGACTACGAGCGTCCCGCAAGACGCGCGATGACTGACTTCGTCTCAGCATTGGCCCACAACGAGGCGGCCACGACGCCTTCGACCGTAAGGGGAACGGTGTGCGGCGAGTGACAATCGAGCGTTGATTTCACCGCGTCCGCGATCTGATCGAAGCGCAGCTCGCCATCCAGAAACGCGTCGACGGCAACCGAGTCTGACTCGGACAGGACCGCCGGATAGGTGCTTCCGAGTCTGCCCGCCTCTCTCGCTATCGACAGAAGTGGAAACGTGCGCTCATCCGGTGGCTCGAACTCCAGCCGGGAAATGTCAAGGACGCTGAGTTTCGTCGCGGGACCGGCAAGTCGATCAGGATATGTCAACGCATACTGGATCGGCAGTCTCATGTCATGCGACGCGATCTGCGCCACGATCGACCCGTCGACAAACTCGACGCACGAGTGAACGAGCGACTGCGGGTGAACGACGACATCGATATCGTCGATATTGACGTCGAACAGCCAACGAGCTTCAATAATTTCAAGCCCCTTGTTCATCAGTGTGGCGGAGTCCACGGTGATCTTCGATCCCATGGCCCAATTCGGATGCCGGAGGGCCTGCTCAGGAGTTACGCCTCGCAACTCCTCCGTGCTCCAGCCGCGGAACGGACCGCCGGACGCGGTCAGGACCAGCCGTCGCACCTCGGCGCCGTCACTTCTGCCCGCCTTGAGACATTGCCACAGCGCCGAGTGCTCACTGTCGATCGGACGCAATGTGCCCGGCCCTTGGCGCGCGGCTCGCATGACGATCTCGCCGGCAGCAACGATCGACTCCTTGTTTGCAAGCGCTACAATCTTTCCCGCGGTCAGAGCATCAATCGTCGGTTGGATTGCGTCGTGTCCGGACGTCGCCACCACAACGATATCCGCTTCCTCGAGCATTGCGAGCCGCGATAGCTGTTGAGCCCCGTCGACGATCGTCACGCGTTGCAACCGGTGGCCATTCACCCCGCAGGCGGCGAAGCGGGGTTTGAACCTGTCGATCTGCTGTTGCAGCAAGTCGGAGTTACGCGAGGCCGCGAGGCCGACGACGGTGAACCGACCTGGAAGCGCAGCGATCACCTCCAGTGTGCTCGTGCCGATCGACCCGGTCGAGCCCAGGATAACGACGCGTTTCGGCTCCACGCGAAGTGTCATTGAGGCCAGCCCAACCACGACAGAAAAAGCGCCATGTAGAATGTCAACGGCACGGTCACTAGCAAGGCATCGATGCGGTCAAGAACCCCTCCATGGCCGGGTATCACCGAACCCATGTCTTTGACGCCGATCTCGCGCTTGATCAGTGACTCGATCAGATCTCCCGCCATGGCGCCGACTGCGACGACGAATCCCATCATCAAGCTGATCGGCAACGGCACGGGGACGCCAAACACGTAAGCCGCCAAAGCACCCGTTATCGTGCCGCCCACAAGCCCCGCGATGGCGCCCTCACGCGTCTTTCCAGGACTGACATTTGGAATCAGCTTCGTCTTTCCCCATCGCCTGCCGACGAGAAAGGACGACACATCAGTCATCCACGTGGTGAAAAGCACGAACAGCAGCCACGCCAACCCGAGCGCGGCGCCCGAGTCGCCGATAAGCCCGTCCGCGCGAGCAATCCAGGCCATGTCCACGGGTCCCTGAATCCGACGAATCAGCACGAAGTGCATCATCGTCAGCCCGACGTACATGACGCCGCTGAGGCTGAATGCCCAGTCCAGCAACGCGCCGGTGATGTCTCGCTTGTAGAGGTGCTGCGCAAGAGCGAACAGCGTGTACCCTACCATCGCGCCAGTCAGCGCGCGAAACGGCGCATCGGTGCCGCTGATGATGAACAAACCGGCGATAGCTACTGATCCAGTCCACGTGGACGGTCGTGCGCCGACGCGCTGGTACGCTCGGTACAGTTCATACAGCGCTCCAAGCGCAATGAACGCGACGACGATGGAGAAGACGGGACTCCCGAGCAGAGCGGGCACGATGCCGACCAGGACGACACCGACGGACGAGACCGTACGCTGGCGCATCACGATCTATCGACGAGCGGGCTGTGCGGATCCAGCCCCGGCCAGCCCGCCAAATCGACGCTCTCGTCCCGCGTAGTCGTCGATAGCCCGGTCCAGATCGTCCGGACCGAAGTCCGGCCAAAGCACCGGCGTAAAATGGTACTCGGAAAACGCCCCCTGCCAGATGAGGAAGTTGCTCGTGCGCAATTCGCCTGACGTCCGGACGATCAGGTCTGGGTCCGGCATGTCTCGTGTGTACAGATATGAACCGACGAGCGCCTCATCGATGTCGGCGTGCGCGACGCCGTCAGCGACAAGGCGCTGGATTGCCTGCACAAGTTCCGCCCTGCCGCCATAGTTGAATGCCAGTGTAAGCTGAATCCTGGTGTTGGCTTTCGTCAAGTCGATCGCGTCGTTCACGGAGCGGGCGAGCTCTGGGGGCAGGCCCTCAAGACTGCCGATGTGCTGCAGCCGCGCGCCCTGCCGGTGCAATTCGACCGTTTCCGAATCGATGGCGCTGGCCAGAATCCGCAGGATGCCGTCCACCTCGTCGCGCGGCCGCCGCCAGTTCTCCGTGGAGAATGCCCAGAGCGTCAGGTAAGCGACACCCCGTTCGGCGGCGCGGGTTGTGATTCGCCGGATGTTTTCAGTTCCAGCCTCATGTCCGGCGATGCGTGGAAGATTGCGCCGCGCGGCCCATCGGCCATTGCCGTCCATGATGACCGCGACATGGTTGGGTACTCGGGTTAATTGGGAGTCAGTAACTTCGCTCATGGCGCCCCGGATGGTCGTACGCGCTGCTAGACTTCCAGAACCTCGGACTCCTTCAGGTGACCGATACGATCCGCTTCCTCGGTATACTGGCGAGTCAACGCGTCGATCTCATGTTGGGCGCGACGCTCGTCGTCCTCGCTGATCATCTTCTCGCGCAGCAATCCCTTGACGCTGTCGACGGCATCGCGTCGAACGTTCCGGATCGCAACTTTGCCATCTTCGATCTTCTGACGTACTACTCGCACGAGCGACTTTCGGCGATCCTCGGTCAGTTGTGGAATGTTGAGCCGAATCACCTGGCCGTCGTTGTTGGGCGTCAGACCCAGGTCAGACTTCAGTATCGATTTCTCGATAGCCGCCAGGGACGACCGATCCCAGGGCTGGATCACGAGCAGGCGCGCTTCCGGCGCCGAAATGCCGGCCAGTTGATTGAGTGGTGTCGCGACTCCATAGTAGTCCACCTGGAGCCGATCGACCAGCGCGGGGGATGCGCGGCCGGTGCGGATCGATGTCAGTTCGCGCTGCATTGCCTCGATGGCTCCCTGCATGCGGTGCTCCGCGTCGTTGTGAATCTCATCGATCATGCTCGCCTCCGGATGCTCCTGCGCTGCCCCCGCGTCACGCGTTAGCTCGCGGCACTTGCGGGTCTCGAACAGATCAGCGTACCGATGCTGTCACCTCGTGCGGCACGTTGGATATTACCATCCTCCTGAACGTTGAACACCACGATCGGTAGATCGTTATCACGGCACAGTGCGATCGCTGACGCGTCCATCACGCGCAGATTTCGTTCGAGCACGTCCTGATAGCTCAACGTTTCGTACCGTGTCGCGCCTGAGCTTGACCTGGGGTCGGCGTCATAGACGCCGTCGATATTGTTCTTTGCCATGAGAATTGCGTCCACTCCTAACTCGGCTGCGCGGAGCGCGGCAGCCGTGTCGGTTGTGAAAAAGGGGTTCCCGGTGCCCCCGGCCAGGATGACCACCCGGCCCTTCTCCATGTGCCGAATCGCCCGCCGGCGGATGTATGGTTCCGCGACCTGGTGCATCTCGATCGCGGATTGCACGCGGGTGTGAGTCCCCAGGTGCTCCAGCGCGTCCTGGAGCGCAAGTGCGTTCTGCACCGTCGCGAGCATGCCCATGTAGTCCGCAGTGGCGCGGTCCATGCCCGTTGTGCTGGCCTCGAGTCCGCGCCAGATATTTCCGCCACCGATCACGATGGCGATCTGCACGCCCGATGCGTGAACATCGCGAATGTCGCGCGCGAGCCGTAGCACGACCCGCGGGTCGATGCCGAAGCCTCGATCGCCCTCCAATGCTTCTCCGGAGAGCTTCAGGATGACGCGAGCGTATGGTGTCCGGGCGCCGTCAGGCATGACTACTCGTCCGCCGGTGCGTCGCCCGGCGTCTCGCCAACCTCAAACCGCACGGCGCGTCGCACGACTATGTTCTCGCCCATCTTGGCCACCGCATCCTGCACAAGATCCCCCATGGTCCGGCGCGAGTCCTTGATAAATGCTTGAGCCAGGAGCACGTCGCCCTCCAGGAAGCTCTTTTCGCTGCCGAACTGTGCGATCCCGGCCTTTCTCGCCTCGGGCGTGATCTCGTTCTCGCTCACGTAGCGTGGATTCATGGCGACGACTTGCATCGCGAGATCGTGGGCCAGCGCTTTGAATTCGTCAGTACGGGCGACGAAGTCCGTCTCGCAATTGACCTCGACCATCCCGCCAATGCGACCTCCGGCGTGGATATACGTTGCCACCATACCCTGCTTCGTCGCGCGGCCGGCCTTCTTCCCGGCCTTGGCGATGCCTTGCTGACGGAGGAGTTCAACCGCTTTCTCGATGTTGCCGTTCGCCTCGTCGAGCGCGCGCTTGCACTCCATGACCCCGGCGCCCGTCTTTTCTCGAAGCTCCTTCACGAGTGATGTAGACATCCCGCTCCCTCGTTCACACTAGTGCCTGATTTCCTGCTGGTCGCGACGCGGCCCGCTCCGCCGCCGCAGCAGCTCGAGCGGGCCGGATCATGATCTGCCCGCGTTACGTCCGGCGCGACGTGGGTCCGCTCGCGTCGTCGTCGGGAACGTCGGAAACCTCGCTGTCGAGTGCTTCAGCCGCGTCGACAGCCTCTTCAGGATAGCCGTAGTCGCCGGCCGACGGCAGATCCATCTCACGCTCCGCGATGGACACCTCCAGCCGCGTACGTCCTTCGATGATCGCGTCGGAGAGGCGGGACATGATCAGGCGTACCGATCGAATGGCGTCATCGTTTGCGGGAATGACATAGTCGACGACATCCGGATCGCAGTTGGTGTCAACGAGCGCCACGATCGGAATGCCGAGCCGGCTGGCTTCCTTCACCGCGAGCTCCTCGCGCCGAGGGTCGACAATGACCACCGCAGACGGACGCTGAGTCAGATCCTTGAGGCCACCAAGCGTGCGCTGAAGCTTCTCCAGTTCCTGTTCCTTGGCCAGCGCCTCCTGTTTCGGAAGCATGTTGAGCTCGCCAGACAACAGCTGACGCTCAAGGTTGCGGAGGTACTGCAGGCGGGAGCGGATGGTGACAAAGTTCGTGAGCGTGCCGCCGAGCCAGCGGCGGTTGACGAAGAACATGCCGCAACGCTGAGCCTCGTGTTCGATCGTCGCCTGCGCCTGCTTCTTCGTGCCGACGAAGACGATGCGTCCATTCGCTGCCGCAAGATCGGCAAGGTATTCCTGCGCTTCCGAGAGCAGGCGAGCGGTCTGATGTAGATCAATGATGTGAATGCCGTTGCGTTCGCCGAAGATGTACGGGCGCATCTTGGGGTTCCAGCGCTTGGTCTGGTGGCCGAAGTGGACCCCGGCTTCCAGCAGCGCCTTCATCGTGACCTGCGTCTCTTCCTGAGACGGCGACAAGGCTGTGACCAAGTGGTCCTCCCGTGTTTTCTCGTCCGCGCGCATCTTCCCGATGCATCACCCGGGAGTTCCGGGAACACTGATGTACGGTCCACGCGCGTGTGAAATCAGCCCGAAATGTCGTGGGCCAACCGCAAGTCTATCACAGGAACTGCTGGAACTGGGGGTCTACTCAATGACTTCCAGGTAGTCGGCGACCACCCAGCCAGTTCCGGATTCGTTTGTGACGTTCCACCAGGTGAAATCCTGGGATTCCTGCGGTCCGTCGATGACCTCGAGCACCTCGCCGTCGAGCAGCACGGTAATCACCTCGGACTCGGTGGTAGGCTCGCTTCGCAAGTTGGCGCCGAGGCCTCCGGTGTTCGCGATGGTAACGATCGCGCCAATGTAGATGTCGAGCGGATTTTCCGGTGTGATCGCCGTAGGATTCGGAGTTGATCCGGTCTCCGGCGGGTTGGTGGAGATTGGCGGGGGTGTCAACACGATTGACGGTTCTCCTGGCGTGCCGGTCACGCCCGCGGCCGCCGTGGCCGTTGCCTGGGCGGTGATCAATGGAATCGTGGATGTCGCCACCACGCCGCCCTGTCCGGGCGTCTCGTCGTCACCGCGGAGGAAGGCCAGCGCCCACAGGTACAGGAGGACGAGGAAGAGCAGCACACCCAGAATCGGCAGGATGATTCGCAGATAATCGGTCCAGTAGCGTTCCTCAGAGTAGTATTCGATCTGCCGACCGGAGCCGCCTGGGGTTGGGAGCCGGTCGTCCCCAGGGTCGTCGATCGGAGGATCATCCCGGTATCCCGATGACCCGGACACAGGGTAGACTCTGCGGTCCATATTGGGCGCCGTCAACGGTCGCAACTGGTGCACGGTAACAAGTTCGCCGTGGGTCGACGGTTGCGCCGGTTCAGCAGTTATCTCCGTCCCCCCGGAGACGAAGTCAGCGCATTCCCAGTAGTTGCCCATGCCGCGTTCGCAGTCGAGATCGTCTTCACCAACGAGATGACTCTGCTGAGGGGAATATAGAAGCGGGTTCCGACACCATCCCTTGCGCCAAATTGGAGCTGGATCGTAGTGCTTGCACGTGCTGCACTTGCGTCCCGTCATTCCTCCGCCCTCCATCACCAGTGCTTGTTCTGATGCTGACTCACTTGGCGAACCGCGTCGTCGTCGCGCCTGAACCCCACGTTAGCGCGCGACGAGGATCGACCGTGAATCACCCGTCAAGTCTGGGCTGGCTCGGAGTATAACATGCGCTACTCAGCGCGCTTGCGCCTCAAGAAGATGGTCGATCGCGTTCGATTCCCGGGTCCGAATCCATCGGTTCCGCGTCGTCCTGCTCATCGAGAGACGCTGGCTGGCTGAATCGGAGATATGGGAAGGGACTTGCGGAGGACGTGGTCTCATCGCTGGTATCCGCGGCCGCTGGTTCGATCGTGGCGTTGTCGAAACCGGGCTCAGTCGAATCCATGCGGAGTCGCCCTTCGTACACCGCGCCTTCGTGAATGACCAGGCGCTGAGTGTCAACCTCGGCGGCAACGATTCCCGTCGAGCGAATCTCAAGCCGGCCATGACACAGGATCGTGCCGCTCAACGAGCCCTCGACGACTATCCCTCCCGCCTCCACCGTCGCGTCGATGACGGCGCCTTGTGACACGTACAGAATGCCTTCACATTCGATCACACCGCTGACGCGTCCTTCTATTCGCAAGTCGGTAGAGGAGTTGACCTTGCCGTCCAGCGTCGTGTTGGCGTTGATAACTGAGCTCATCAGGGCGACGGCGATATTGCTGCCGTATTCATCGACCGTCGCGTCCGTATTGGTTGCCATTGGTTACCCTCCTGTCTCCCAGCGCGATGTCGAGGATCAGGCCGTATCGTCGGACGGCCGCATCGCCACCTTACCATCAACGGAGGCCCCCTCGTGAATGACCAGACTTGGCGCGCTGACATCGCCCGCAATGTGCCCCGTTGGCCACACTTCGAGCCGGCCGCGACATTGGATTGTTCCACCCAGGGTCCCTGCGACGATGACGTTCGTGGCGGTCACGTGCGCGTCGACTACTGCTCCTTCCGCAACGAACACGTCGTCCGCCGCGTGAATCTCCCCTTCGACGGCTCCATAGATATGGACGGACCCACCGGTCCGAAGCGATCCGGTCCACGACGATCCGGCATCGATCACGCCCGCTTCCGAACTCGGAGGCGCGGATGGCGCGGGGCTCGACGGCTGATGGTCGCTCCAGGCGGGCGCCTCCGGTTTCGGGGAGAGTCGTACAGGAGGCGACGATTGCTCATCGCCCACCACGTCTGCATCCTGATCGGCGCTAAGCTGTTGCCGAAGCGCTGAAATCTGCCGCTGAAACGAGTCGTGTCGACTCTCTTTCCTGAAAGCCATCGTGTCACCCCCACTCATGCGATGACGCGGCGTTGGCGTTTGACGCGGCTGAAACCCAACCGGTGACTCGTTTCCAGCGTTTTCAGAGATGTGCTGCGACGAGTAGGGGACGAACCCGGGGCGTTCCCCGTCCAATTTCGTGTGCCCTAACAACGACGCGACGAACGACTTCAGAGAAGAGAGGATACCGGGGCGTCGCTTGGTGCGATGGTACGTTGTTGTCATCTGTGCTCGATCCGATCTGGCGGGCGCGTTGCCACTGAGAGTCACGCGTCGCATCGCGACGATGCGCGTCTTCCCGCCAGTATAAGGTGTACGTACACTTCTGTCTAGGAGTTGACTGGGTGACAAATGGCATCGAACTGTCAGGCATCGGCGATAAGCAACTGGAGAGGCGATTAGCCGGTACGCCCGACAGGATTCGAACCTGTGGCCTCTTGCTCCGGAGGCAAGCGCTCTATCCACTGAGCTACGGGCGCTCGCGAACTCTCGAACGCGATACCCTATGCAGTATACGTGTTCACGCGTGGGTGTGCGAAGGGCTACCTGATGCTTGAACGATTGACTGATCGAGTCTCATACGCGCCGGGAGGCGTCAATATCGGCGTGGTCTGGGACGACGACGACGGCGCGATCATGATCGATACAGGACTCAATGACACCGCCGCGCGCAAAGTGCTTCGCGCGATCGAGTCGGTCGGTCGGCGCGTCGTCGCGATTGTCACGACGCACGGACACGCTGATCACTTCGGGGGCAACGCATTCGTCGTCAGGCGCACGAGCGCTACGGTCTTCGCTCCGGCGTGGGATGAGGCGGTGTTGCGATACCCGCTGTTCCAACCGCTATGCCTGTACGCGGGCGCTGATCCGCCAAAGTCGCTGCGCGGTGGGTTTCTGCTCGCCGCGGCATCTCCGGTAGACGCGGTCTACGAAGCCGGTCCGTTCGAAGCCTGTGGGGTGCACATGCAGGCCGTGTCGCTCAGCGGCCACTCCTGCAACCAGATGGGACTGCTTGTCGACGACGTGTTTTTCGCGGCCGATGTTATCCTCCCGGACCGTGTGATCGAGCGCTACCGTCTTCCA
>DATKCN010000087.1:0-6805 GCA_035513175.1 Thermomicrobiales bacterium | reverse complement strand
CCGGCGCAGCTATCCGAGGGCATGCGGCAACGGGTCGCGATTGCCCGCGCGTTCGCCGTCGACCCGGAGCTGTTGCTGATGGAC
This sequence comes from Thermomicrobiales bacterium, assembly GCA_035513175.1. GTDB lineage: Bacteria > Chloroflexota > Chloroflexia > Thermomicrobiales > CFX8 > DATKCN01. The sequence goes on along the minus strand of DATKCN010000087.1, from coordinate 6,721 downwards.
GAGCCGTTCGGCGCGCTCGACGAACAGACACGTCTCGTGCTGCAGGACGAGCTGTTGCGCATATGGGAAGCGACGAGCAAGACGGTCGTGTTCGTGACGCACAGTATTGATGAGGCGATGATTCTCGCGGACCGCATCGTCGTGATGAGCGCCCGGCCTGGAACGATCAAGGCCAGTATCAAGGTCCCGTTCCCGCGCCCGCGCACGATCGAGGCTGTTCGATCCGATCCTGCGTTCAGCTCACTCTTCCTCGAAATCTGGTCGCTGTTGCGCGACGACGCTGCCGCCGCGGCGAGGGCTACCGCGTGACGACGACAAGCCGTCGGTGGCTGGCGTTGATCCTGGCGCTGCTTGGTCCATTCGTCGTGCTCGGCATCTGGGAGGCGCTGTCGCGAACAGGGACCATCAACCCGTTCTTCTTTCCGGCGCCGACAAGCCTGCGATCGACGGCGCTGGACCTTATTCGGACAGGTCAGCTCTGGGATGACACGCGGGCGAGTCTGACGCGCATCCTGGTCGGCTTCACAATAGCGGCCGCGCCTGGCGTGCTGCTTGGCGTGCTGATGGGACTGTGGTGGCCCCTGAGAGCGATGCTGACGCCCGTGGCTGCCTCCGCGTTCGCCATACCGAAGATCGCGATCCTGCCGCTGGTGATCATCATCTTTGGCATCGGCGAAACCTCCAAGATCGCGATGGTGGCGATAAGCGTCTTCTTCCTGGTTGTCCTCAGCACGATGAGCGCCGTCATGCAGGTCGAGCAGGTGTACTTCGATGTCGCCCGCAACGCCAATGCGAGCCTGTGGCAACAGATTCTCACCGTCGCGCTTCCGGGAGCGTTGCCCGGCATCTTCACCGGCCTGCGGCTGGCGCTCGGCTTCTCGCTGCTGGTCATCGTCGGCACGGAGTTTCTGGCCGCCCGTAACGGGATCGGCTATCTGATCTGGAACTCGTATCAGTTGTTCGCCATCGAGAAGATGTACGTCGGGCTGGTCGTCACCGGGTTGTTGGGCTGGATCCTGAACCTCGCGATGGACGAGATCGAGCGGTTCGTCATCCCCTGGCGTCGACCCGCGTTGCGGCCAATTGCCATTCCCGTGCCGGACGCAGTCCGCAACTGGTTCATGGCGACGCGGCCGTTCTCGTTCACCGCCTCGATCATCCCGGTTCTGCTCGGCGCGCTGCTGGCGGCCGGCGACGGCTCGTTCAGCCTTGCGATGTTGTCGCTGGTACTCGTCGCGTCCGTGCTGGTCCATGCCGGCAGCAACCTCGTAAACGACTACTTCGACTTCGTGCGTGGCGCGGACAAGCCGGCCGCGCTCGGACGCGGCGGCTTCATCCAACGCGGCGTCATCGCGCCACGCACGATCTTCACGTTCGGTCTCGTGCTGTTCGTGACAGCGGTCGCCATAGGTCTGGTCATCGTGTATCTCGTCGGCTGGCCCGTGTTGCTCTTCGCGCTCCCAAGCCTGGCCGCGGCGTATCTGTACACCGGCGGACCCAAGCCGCTGGGATACGTCGCGCTCGGCGAGGCGACCGTCTTTCTGTTCATGGGACCGGTCATTCTGGTCGGCAGCTACTTCGTCCAGACCGGCACGGTGACCTGGCCGCCAGTGCTGCTCTCGATACCCGTCGGCCTCCTGGTCACGGCCATCCTGCAAGCAAACAACATTCGTGATATCCAGGACGACGCCGAGGCCGGCAAACGCACGCTGGCGACTCACATCGGCCGCGGCTGGGCAAATGTCGAATACCTCGTGCTCCTGTTTGGCGCCTACCTGTCGATCGGACTCATCGCGGTCTGGGGTCTGGCGCCAGCCGGGGCGCTGATCGTCTTCCTGACATTGCCAAGAGCGCTCAGTGTCGCGAGAATCATCCTGCAACGAGACGAGGCGCGCGCGCTCAACACTGCGCTGCGCCAAACGGCCGGGTTACACCTGCAGTTCGGAATCCTGCTCTCGATCGCGCTGCTCGTCTCGGCGTTGATTCGATAGCAGAGCCCATCGAAAGGGATACGCGCAATGACAGCGACCAACACAGCAGCGGACACGATCTCACGCTACCGTGACTACGTCACGACGAGCTTTGTCGCCTCGATCGAGCCGGTCGTTGTCGCGCACGCCGAGGGAGCGCGCATCACCGACGCCGACGGACGCGAGTACGTCGACTGCTTTGCGGGGATCGCCGTCACGAACGCCGGTCACAGCCACCCACGCATAATCGCGGCGGCCAAGGCTCAGCTCGACTGCTACGTGCACGCCGCGACCTATATTTACCATGTGCCGGTCGTCGGCGAGCTGGCTCAACGGCTCGCCGAGATCACGCCTGGCGACTTACGGAAGACGTTTTTCGGCAACTCCGGCGCAGAGGGCATCGAGACGGCCATGCGGCTCGCCAAGGCCGCCACCGGCAAGAATGAGTTCATCGCGCTGACGCACTCGTTCCACGGGCGCACGGCCGGCACGCTGTCCATCACCGGCAACCGCGCCCGCAAGACGCGCGGCGGGCCCTACCTGCCCGGCGTGTCGTTCGCGCCCGCGCCCTACGTGTACCGCAATCCGTTCGGATCCGACGACCCGGATGTCGTCGCGGCCCGCTGCGCGGAGATGGTCGAGTGGGCGGTGCGCTATCAATCTTCCGGCAACGTGGCCGCGTTCATCGCCGAGCCGGTGATGGGCGAGGGCGGCATCCTCGTGCCTCCGGCCAACTACTTCAAGTACGTCAAGGAAGTCCTCGACCGGCACGGCATCCTGTATATCGCCGATGAAGTGCAAAGCGGCTTCGGCCGCACCGGCGAACTGTTCGCGTGCGAGCACTTCGGCGTCGTGCCCGACATCATGGTGCTGGCGAAAGGGATCGCCGACGGCTTCCCGCTCTCGGCAACCATCGCGACTGCCGAGATCGCCGACTCGCTGCGCCCCGGCGAGCACCTGTCGACATTCGGCGGCAATCCGGTCTCATGCGCCGCGGCGCTGGCGAACTGCGACGTGATGTTCGACGAGGATCTGCCCGGACAGGCGCGTCGCAAGGGCGAATTCGTGCTCGGACAGCTTCGTGAGATGGCCGCCGAGCACCCCGCGATCGGCGACGTGCGAGGAGCCGGATTGATGATCGGCGTCGAGCTGGTCAGCGACCGAACGACGCGGGAGCCCGCGGCGGCACGGGCCGCGAAGGTGCGGGCGCTGTGCCGCGAGGCAGGCGTTCTGATCGGCGTCGGCGGCATGGACGGTAACGTGCTGCGCATCCAGCCGCCGCTCGTCATTGAGGATGCCGACCTGGAGCGCACGATCGACGTCATCGACCGTGCGCTCGGAGAAACGTCATCAGCATAACCGCGCCACGCTGGCGTCAGGACCGATCGAAGCCCGCCAGCTCCTGCATCCATTCCAGGTGCTCGGCGTAGTGAAACGCGGTGTTTCCCGCGATCCAGAACACGATCGGCCTGCCCGTTTCCTCGCCAGGCTCGTCCGGCAGGAAGGACGAATATTCGCGCATGATGTCAGAGTCGCTCAGTTGAGCGAGCGCAGCGAACGTCTCCACGTGCGTCGCATCGAGGGCTGCGATGACCTCGTCGAACGGGAGGTCGCGGTCCTGCGCATGCATCATGGCATTCAGTTCGTCGATGTTGCCATCTGCCCCGTACTCGGCCTCGTACGCCGCTCGCTCGACCCCCAGCCCCTCGTGTCGCGGCCTGCCGGTCAACAGGTAAATGATCGAACGCTCCCAGCGGATCAGATGCGCGAGATGGTCCTTTACGGACCACCCGGCGGAGTCACGCAGCTCCGTCCTCCTCGCTTCATCAAGTGTCGCTACGTAGTTGAGCAGCGCCCTGCGCGCGTCGACGATGCGCGACTTGAGCTCCGCTATCGTCGGGCTGATCGGCGCTGCGGGCCCGTAGGCGCCGGGTCGCAACCAGAACGAGAAGTTGCCGAACTCGAAAACGTGCTTCTCAGAGTCCTCGCGGTCAGGCGTGCGCCCCGCCCAGATCTCCTCGTAGGCGCGATGCATGTCCCTCACGTCGTCAGCCGTAAGCGGCACGGCATTGTGCGACGGGTAGACAGTGTCGACGTGATCGGCCAGCTTCGCCAGTAGCTCCAGCGTCTCGCGGTAGCGGACGGGGTCGCTGTACGGTCGATACGCGAACATGGGACCGGCGTAGACTGCGTCGCCGGGGAACAATGCTCGATGCGCACGGTCCAGCAACGTAACGCCGCCAGGCGAGTGACCGGGCGTGTAGAAGACTTCGAGCTCGCGTTCGCCGAGATCGATGCGGTCGCCGTGATTCAGCTCGCCGGTTGGCTCACAGCCCGGAATCGAGGACGTCGCGGGGTCGAATTCATCAGGCAGGAGATTGCCGACGAGGTAGTTCGCCGAGAACCACGGTTCGAATGACGAGTTCGGATATCCAGCTCTCAGATCGGCGGATTCAGTGGGATGCACGAGCACGCGATCATAACGATGGCTGGCGCCGATGTGGTCGAAATGGGCGTGCGAATGCAGCACGATCGGGTCGCGGTCGGTGAGCGACGCGACGAGGTCCGCGAAGTCGCCAACCCCCATGCCCGTGTCGAGTACCGCGACATCTCGGTCGCCTTCGATCAGGTATGACTTGACGTCCTCATAGTGCCCGGGTTCGGCGATCATCGTAACACCGTGTGGAAATCGCCTGACATCGAACCAGCCGTGGCTCGTTTCCATCAGATACCCGTCCTCTCGTCAGCCAGCGTCTTGGAACGCGCGGCGAACAAGTGTACTCCGGTCGGGATGCGGTGCGCGGCGCGCCGACCATGATTGACAAGTGCCGCCCACGCTCCTATTCTGCGCGACCGAGCGAGGGGCGCGATGAGCGGCCCATGACGCTGCTGGAGCGCGCAGGAGGACAGATGCCGAGCCCGACGCCGATGTACGACCTGGTGAAGACGCTGACTGAGATCCCGGGACCGATCGGCCAGGAAGAGCTGGTCCACGAATGGTGTGCCGGGCACTGGAGCGGTTTCGCCGAGAATGTGCGCATTACGCCGGTCGGCAACGTGGTCGCGCGAATCGGCGGCGCCGGCCCAAGCCTGATCGTCCTGGCGCATGGTGACGAGCTGTCGCTCATGGTCAAGTCGATCACCGACAACGGACTGCTGCGCGTCTGGCCCGCCTGGCGGGACTTGCGCGGCAAGCCGCCGCACTGGTACAGCCCGATCAATCAACCGGTCATCGTCCTCGGGGACAACCAGCACGTCGAAGGACAGCTCGTGTACGCCAGTGGACATGTCATCGGCGGCGCGACGGCGAAGGACCACTTCAATTGGGACGACTGGTTCGTTGACCTCGGCCACAGCTCACGCGAGACGGTCGAAGGCTACGGCATCCACCCCGGTACGCGACTCGTGTTGAATCCAGGCACGCGCCGTGTCGGGGAGACGATCGTCGGGAAGGCGATGGACAATCGCGCCGCGCTCGCCATCGCCACCTCGGTCGCGGAGCGGGCGGACACCAGCCGGCTGAAGCACGACCTCTGGATCGGCTCGACTGTCCAGGAGGAGAACGGGTTGCTCGGGGCCTCCAGCATCCCTGACACGCATCCCTTCGGCTTCGCAATCAATCTCGACGTGGGACTCTGCGGCGACGTGCCGGGAACCGCACCGGAGAACCATCCTGCCACGCTCGGTGGCGGTCCGATTCTCGTGCATCAGGATTCGTCGGTGCACTATTCACACCGCATGACGATGGCGTTGGCGGACGCCGCGAAGCAGGCGAACATCCCGGTTCAGCACGCGGTCTTCCAGAACTATGGCAGCGACGGGGCAGAACTGATCCGACGAGGCGTCGAGACAGTTCTCCTGACCATGCCGACCAGGTACACACACTCTCCCAACGAGATGGTGACCGAGCGCGAGCTGGTGCAATGCGTCGATCTGATTCTGGCGTATCTCGAGAGCGACCCGCTACCGCCGCGATGGGAGTAGGCCGTCGCCCACCCGGCGGCAGTTCGATCAATCATCGGCGACGCGAATTGCGACACGGCGCATGTCTCGATCAACGACCCCATCGTCGCGCTGCCCTTCGACCTCGCCCGAGCTGAACTGCACGTGGAACAGGCGGACATAAGCGCCGTCACGCTGAAGCAGTGATGCGTGTGTTCCCCGCTCCACGATGCGGCCGCGGTCGATCATCAGAATCAGGTCCACGGTCAGAATCGTCGAAAGGCGATGAGCGATCGCGATTGTCGTGCGCCCCCGAACAAACGGCAAAAGGGCCTCCTGAATGAGTCGTTCGGAGTGCGTATCGAGCGCCGTCGTCCGGCGTTCCACCAATTCCGCGCATGCCTCGGTCCGAGCCGAACTCACGCATGGCGGCGCCCTGTTTCACGGACGTCTGCACTCAGGTCGCCGGGGCAGATTCGTCAGGATGGCGGGAACGTTCGCGGTTAGTCAGAAGCGTGTTCGATAGATAATGTGATCATGATGTCCTGATTCTGCGGGCCCGGCGGACGGACAACAGCTGCTCATTAGAGTAGCGATGGACGCCACGTTCGGGAAACCGCGCGACTGCTAGTGAACGACTTGCGACAAGGAAACAGGAAGTGAGGCCGTCAACGTCGTGCCGGCGCCGATCTCGCTGCGGATGTCGAGCGCTCCGCCAAGACGTTCCACCCGCTCCCGCATGCCATGCAACCCGAAGCGGTGCAGGGGGGCTTCTCGCCGCCAGGCAGCCACATCGAAGCCGGGTCCGT
>DATKCN010000086.1:0-2980 GCA_035513175.1 Thermomicrobiales bacterium | reverse complement strand
CTGTTCAATGACAGGGTTGGACTGGAGTTCACGTACTGGACGACGAACGTCGTCGATGCGATCGTCGCGCGTCAGTTCCCGGTGAGCGGCGGCTTCATCAACACGCAGCTCGACAACATCGGCTCACTCCACAAGCACGGTGTGGACGTCGGCATTCAGGGTACGGTCCTTCAGAGGCGGAACCTCAACCTGAGCATGTTCGTCAACGGCGCCTACCTGTACCAGGAGATCGAGGACCTTGGAGGCGCGCCGGCCCTGAAGACGGGCGGCAGCTACTCGCGCTACCGGCAGTATCTGGCCGAAGGGTTCGCACCCGGCTCGTTCTTCGGGCCGAGGGTCGCTGCTGTCGCCATCCCGTTGAACATCGATGGTACCTGCACGGAGCCGACTCGCGAGGCGGCGCTGGCGTACTTCGCGACGGCACGCGATCCCTCCGCCTTCAAGCCGCTGGTGGACGGCAACACGCCGGGAACGTTCGGTGAGGCCAATGGAACGCTGGCATCGCACAACTGCGGCACCGGCGCTCTGGCCACATATCTCGGCAAGTCCACGCCCGACTGGCAGGGCATGTTCGGCTTCACCCTCGGCTTCTTCGGAAACTTCGAGCTGACCAGCATGATGGAATTCAAGTTGGGCGACTTCGTCAACCATGACCTGTCGGGCGAGTTTCGCCGGACGCACGCGGGCATCGGCCGCAATGTGCCGGCTTGCGTATCGCTCGAATCGACGATGCGAAATCCCGCCAGCACGGCCGATTCGCGCCTCGACGCGGCCATCGACTGGGCACGGGATTGCGAGGGACTGGCACCGCTCGATGGCCTGAATGCGATCAATTCCGCCGACCACGTCCGGTGGCGCGAGCTGTCCCTGACGTACCGCATACCGACCGCGCTCATCGACCGGATGGGAATGGCGAGCGCCCAGGTGAGCCTCGGCGCGCGCAACCTCGCGCTATGGGTCAACTCCGCGTTCACGGGCATGGATCCGGAGGCGAACATCAGCGGACGCTGCAACGGCGGCCTGGATTGCAACTTCCTGGATGGCACCGATGGCTGGCAGGTTCCGATCCCGCGACGGATCACGTTCTCCACGCGTGTCAGCTTCTGAGGAGATAGAGATGACGACCATTCGATCGACAGGCATGCCGCGGACGTCGCTCCTGCCAGCTGTAGCGCTGGGGCTGGGGCTGATGTTGCCCGCGTGCAACATCCTGGACGTGAACAATCCGAACAACCTGACCGAGGAGAGCGTCGAGTCGCCTGCGGCGGCGGCGGCGGTCGTGAACGGTGCGCTGGCGGCGAACGCACGGGCCATTGCCACCCAGTGGCTGGGCTATCTCATCGCCACCGACGAGATCACGTGGATCGGCTCGCGCGACGCCTGGGGCCAGCTGGACCAGGGATTCGTGTCGAATCCCGCGAACGAGTTTACGGATGCGGCGTTCCCGATCATCGCGCAGGCGCGCTGGTTCGCCGACCGCGCGGTGACCATCATGGACGGCCACGTAACGACCGCAACGACGGCCACGCTGCCGGCCATGCGGCGGCAGCAGGCTCGCGCGTACCTGTTGGCCGGCACGATCTATACGATTGTCGGCGAGACGCAGCAGGACTTCGCGTTCTCGGACAGGCAGGTAGGTTTTGCAGCTGTGGGGCCGGCCCAGATGTCGACGGTGCTCGACCGGGCGATCCAGTACCTGGACGACGCCGTGGCGTTCAGTCAGGCGCTCAACGATGCCGTCCTGATCGACCGCTCACTCGCGATGCGCGCGCGCGCCCGGCATTCGCGCGCGATGTGGGACAAGATCAAGCCGACCGTAAACACCGCTCAGCCACTCGTGAGCTCGCCCGGCGCGGCGGCGGACGCGACTGCCGTCCTCGCTCGGGTGGCCGACGACTGGCGATATCAGATGATTTACAGCTCGTCCACGCTGAGCAACTACATGGCGTCCGAGATCAACAGCCGCGGCGAGCAGCAGTTCGACACGCTGAGCATCGTGCTGGTCAATTCGGCGGCGCCGAAGACGATCCTGGGGGTCAAGCTCCAGGACCCGATCGACAACGTCGCGGACCCGCGCATTGTGACCTTCATGGAGGAGTGGAAGGGTGGTACCAACATTGGCGTTGCGGGTCCCATCTATTCCGCCCTGACGCTGACTTCGGCCAGCCACATGTACCTGATCCTGGCCGAGAACGCGCTCGCCGCCGGGAACATCCCCGATTTCACGACGCACATCAATGCCGTGCGGTCGATCGATGACCTGACACCCTGGTCGGGGCTGCCGGGACAACCCTCGGCTCTCGACATGCTGAAGCACGAGCGTCGCGCGGCCCTGTTCGTCACAGGCGTGCGGCTACTCGATATGTATCGCTTCGACATCCGCGACCCGTTGTGGCACGCGAACTCGGATGTCGTCGAGCGTCCGGGAACGCTGCTGCCGATCACCTGCATCGAAGCCAACTCCAATCCGGAGATTCCGGACTGCTGATCGGCGAAGGCTGCACAGCGGGGAAGTAGCACTGGACGCGGTCCGCGGGTTCGGCCCGCGGACCGCGTCGCACATCGGAGTATGGCAATGAAAAGAACTGCGATCGTGCTCGTGTCGGCGTCGCTGCTGGCCGGCGGCTGTGATCTGCTCACAGACCCGAGCCCGGACGAAGCTCGGCTGGTGATCCAGGGGGAGGCCGGCAAGCCGGTCCGGGTGATCATCTCCACGGTGTTCGTGGCACAGGTTGACGAGAACCAACGGACGCGCGTCGTCATAATCGAGGCGGATACGATGGTGACGACCCTGCCCTACGAGACCGTGTATGCGATCGACGAGGACCAGCGGTTCTTTGCCGAAGCAGCGCGGCTGGATGACGACCTCGAGACTGTGCACATGCAGGTATTCATCGATCGCCGGATGGAGTTCGACGAGGGCGGCGTGCTGCTGGAGAGTCACCCCTACCGTTTCGTGTATACATTCAACCAGCCAGTT
>DATKCN010000085.1:0-21454 GCA_035513175.1 Thermomicrobiales bacterium | reverse complement strand
GACTGGGCGGCGATGATGCCCACCGCTTCGCCCATTTCGACCAGATGGCCGCTGGCGAGGTTCCGTCCGTAGCACAGGGCGCAGATGCCATGCACGGCGGCGCAATCCATCGGGGTCCGCACCCTCACCTGGGTCACGCCCTGGGCGTGGATCGCGTCGATGACGTCGTCAGTGATCTCCTCGTCGCGATCCAGCAGAATCTCACCGTCCGGCGTTACGATCGGAGCCGACGCGGCTCGGCCAAGCACCCGCGCGTGGAAGATTTCCGCGTCGTCAGCCGCCACTTCGACAATCATCCCGGCCGTCGTTTCGCAGTCCGGCAGCGTCACGATGACATCCTGCGCAACGTCTACGAGACGCCGCGTGAGATACCCGGAGTCGGCGGTGCGCAGCGCGGTGTCGGCAAGTCCCTTGCGCGCGCCGTGGGTCGAGATGAAGTACTCGAGCACTGACAGGCCTTCACGGAAGTTGGAGCGAATCGGCAGGTCGATGATGTTGCCGTTCGGGTCGAGCATCAACCCGCGCATGCCGGCCATCTGCGTGATCTGATTCAGGTTTCCCTTGGCGCCTGAAAAGCTCATCATGTACAGCGAGTTGTCCGGGCCGAGATTGCGTTCCACCGCGCCTGATAGCTCGTCGCGGGCGGCGTTCCAGACCTTGACGACCTGGGCGTGTCGCTCGCGCTCGGTGATGAGACCGCGGCGGTACTGCCGCTCGACGGCGTTGATCTCGCCATCAGCCCCATCGACAATACTGGTTTTCTCGGTCGGGATCGCGATGTCCTGCAGCCCAATCGTCAAGCCACCACGAGTTGAATACTGGAAGCCGATCTGCTTGATGCGGTCTGCGACCTCCGATGTCACTTCAGCGCCGAAGCGGCTGTAGCAATCCGCCACCAGGCGCCGCAGCGCCTTGCGGTCCATCGTCTCGTCACGGAACTCAAACTCTGCCGGAAGCTCATGATTGAACAATACGCGGCCCACGGTTGTCGTGACCAGACCGGCCGACGCGTGACCATTCTGGCCCCCGTCAAGCGACGCGGCTCCGCGCTTGGGATCGAACACGGTTACGCGAGCGTGGAGATCGACCAGGTCCATCTGGTACGCCAACGTCACCTCGTGGGCGCTGGAGAACAGCTTGCCTTCGCCTCTCGCCCCTTCGCGCTCCGAAGTCATGTAGTAGCAGCCGAGCACGATCTCCAGCGTTGGTGAGATGACCGGGTCGCCGTCGGACGGGTCCAGCAGGTTGGCGGTCGACAGCATGCGCGCCCGCGCCTCGTCCTGCGCAGCGCGCGACAACGGCACATGCACTGCCATCTGATCGCCGTCGAAGTCGGCGTTGAACGCGTGACACACCAGCGGGTGAATCTGGATGGCCGAGCCTTCGATCAGCTTCACCTCGAACGCCTGGATGCCGAGCCGGTGCAGGGTTGGCGCGCGGTTCAGCAGGACGACATAGTCCTTAATGACCTCTTCCAGCACCTCCCAGACGCGGTCGTCGACCTTCTCGACGAGCCGTTTGGCGGCCTTGATGTTATGCGCGTGTCCGTGGAAGACGAGCCGCCGCATCACGAATGGCTTGAACAGCTCCAGCGCCATGCGCTTCGGCAAGCCGCACTCGTGCAGCTTCAGGTCCGGGCCGACGACGATGACCGAGCGGCCCGAGTAGTCGACGCGCTTGCCAAGCAGGTTCTGGCGGAACCGCCCCTGCTTGCCCTTGAGCATGTCGGACAGGCTCTTGAGCTTGTGCTTTCCCGAGCCCGACACGACACGGCCGCGCCGGCCATTGTCGATCAGCGCGTCGACCGCTTCCTGGAGCATGCGCTTCTCGTTGCGTACGATGATGTCCGGCGCGCCAAGCTCCAGCAAGCGCTTCAGACGGTTGTTGCGGTTGATCACGCGTCGATACAAGTCGTTCAAGTCCGACGTTGCGAACCGGCCACCGTCAAGCTGCACCATGGGACGCAGGTCGGGCGGGATCACCGGCAGCGAGGTGAAGATCATCCACTCCGGCCGGTTGCCGCTCTTGCGCAGCGCCTCGACGACGCGCAAGCGCTTCGTCGCCTTCTTACGCCGCAGGCCGGTCATACGCTGCAGCTCCTGGCGCAACGTCGTGGCCAGCTCGTCGAGATCGATCTTGGACACCACATCGTAGACCGCCTCGGCGCCCATGCCTGCGCGGAATACGCCGGGGGCGTCTTCCATCAGCTCGCGGTACTCGGTCTCTGTGATGACCTGCAGCATTGAAATGCCGGTGATCTTCTTGACCAGCCCGTCAGCCTCCGCCTTCAGATCGCTCTTCTGGCTGTCGTACTGCGATTCTAGGCGGCTGATCTGGTCGGTCGCCTCGGCATTGATCTTGTCGGACTCAGCGCTGGCCAGCGCCGTCGCGCTTTGGACATCGTGCTCGGCGCGGGCGCGGGCTTCTTCTACGGCCTGTTCGCGAAGCTGGTTCAAGGTCGCGACACGATCCTCGTTAACGGCCTCGCCAGCGCGGACGACCACGTTGCCCCGGAACGCCACGTCTTCCTCGGCGGAACCGCTTGCGTTGGCGTCGAGCCAGGCGCGGACGGAAGTCACTTCCTCCTCGATCGCGCTGAGATCCGCGTCCAGCTGCTTTTCGATCGCGGAAGCCACTCCCTCGGAACCCTGTGTCAGGTTCTGCACCTCGCTGTCGCGCTGCCCGCCGAGCTCGGACCGGCGCTCCTCCAACTCGGCGTCGATTTCGGCCATGGCCTCTTCAAGCGCCTGATGAATCTGCGCCACAACCTCATCTCGCGCTTCGAGATTTACCTCGGTGATCAGGTACGAGGCGAAATAAAGGACGCGCTCCAGGTTTCGAGGCGACACGTCGAGTAGCAGACCAAGCCGGCTCGGAGTGCCCTTGACATACCAGATGTGCGTCACCGGCGCGGCGAGCTTGATGTGTCCCATGCGCTCTCGACGCACCTTGGAGCGAGTCACCTCGACGCCGCACTTGTCGCAGACCGTGCCCGCGTGACGGATGCGCTTGTACTTGCCGCAATAGCACTCCCAGTCCCTGGTCGGACCAAAGATCCGCTCGCAGAACAGGCCACCGTGCTCCGGCTTGAGCGTGCGGTAATTGATCGTTTCCGGCTTGGTCACCTCGCCGAACGACCAGCTTTCGATGTCGCTGGGCGAGGCCAGGCTGATACGAATCGCGTCGAAGTCGTTCACGTCGAGCGATCGACCCGAATTTCCCCGGCTTGTCTGTCTCATGGTCTGCATCGTTCGCCACTCACCATTCCACTACGTGCCGAGCACGCGACGAACACGTCGTCCTGGGATACCAGGGAATCTAGTCCTCGGTTCGTTCAAATCCGCTGAGGTTGATACGGTCAAGATTCGTCAGCAAGTCGCGTGACGTATCCTCGGTAAAGTCGACTGTCTGCTCGTCATCGTTGATGACATCGATCGACAGGCCCAGCGAGCGTAGTTCCTTGACGAGGACCTTGAAGGACTCCGGGACGCCCGCTTCGTTAATCTCCTCGCCCTTGACGATCGCCTCGTAGGTCTTGACGCGACCGACGACGTCGTCTGACTTCACGGTCAACATTTCCTGCAGGGTGTGCGCGGCGCCGTAGGCTTCCAGCGCCCACACTTCCATCTCGCCGAAGCGCTGGCCGCCAAACTGGGCCTTGCCGCCCAGCGGCTGCTGCGTCACCAGCGAGTACGGTCCGGTCGAGCGAGCGTGGATCTTGTCCTCGACCAGATGGGCAAGCTTCAACATATAGATGTAGCCTACCGTTACCGGGCGATCGAACGATTCACCGGTGCGTCCATCGAACAGCGTGACCTTGCCGTCGAGCGGCAGATCCGCCTCGCGCAAGGCCGCTTCGATGTCTTCCTCGGTGGCCCCGTCAAAGACTGGCGTCGCCACCTTGTATCCGAGGACCGCCGCGGCCCAGCCGAGGTGCGTCTCCAGCACCTGGCCGATGTTCATGCGTGACGGCACGCCGATCGGGTTCAGGATGATGTCGATCGGTGTGCCGTCCGGCAGATACGGCATGTCCTCGATCGGCAGGATGCGCGAGATGACGCCCTTGTTGCCGTGGCGACCGGCCATCTTGTCGCCCTCCGAGATCTTGCGCTTCTGCGCGATCATCACGCGCACCATCTCGTTAACGCCAGCCGGCAACTCGTGCTCCGCGTTGTCTTCGCGGCGGTACTGCTTGACGTCGATGACCTTGCCGTGCACGCCGTGCGGCACGCGCAGCGACGTGTCCTTCACTTCGCGCGCCTTCTCACCGAAGATCGCGCGCAGCAGGCGCTCCTCGGCCGAGAGCTCCGTCTCGCCGCGAGGCGTTACCTTGCCGACCAGAATGTCATTAGGGCGGACCTCCGCGCCAATGCGGATGATGCCGTCCTCGTCCAGGTCCCGCAGGCTATCCTCGCCGACGTTCGGGATGTCGCGAGTAATCTCTTCCGGTCCGAGCTTCGTGTCTCGCGCTTCCGTCTCGTACTTTTCGATATGAATCGACGTGAACACATCGTCCCGCACCAGCCGCTCGCTCAACAGGATGGCGTCCTCGAAGTTCCCGCCTTCCCACGGCATGAACGCGACCAGCACGTTCTGACCGAGTGCCAGCTCGCCGTTTTCGGTGCTGGAGGAGTCGGCGATGATCTTGCCTTCCTCGATGTGCTCGCCAGGGCTGACGCTCGGGCGATGGTTGATACACGTGTCCTGGTTGGACCGCACGAACTTCTGCAGGCGGTAGACACGCTCCTCACCACCGCGCTCTTCAACGACGATTTGACGAGACGTGACCGAACGAACTACGCCGGGAGCCCTGGCAACAATGACCTGGCCGGAGTCGCGCGCCGCCTGGTGTTCGACACCGGTGCCGACGATCGGCGAGCTGGGCTTGAGCAGCGGGACCGCCTGTCGTTGCATGTTCGCGCCCATGAGCGCCCGGTTCGCGTCATCGTGCTCCAGGAACGGGATCAGCGCAGTCGCGACCGATACGACCTGCTTGGGTGATACGTCCATGTAATCGACCTGGTCGGGCGGCGCGCTCGGGAACTCGCCGCGTCCGCGACGACACTCGATGCGCTCGCCGACGAAATACCCATCGTCGGTCAGCCGCGAGTTCGCCTGGGCGATCGTGAACTGTTCCTCTCGGTCCGCCGACAGGTATTCGATGCGATCCGACACGAACGGCCGGACGCGGATAAACGGCAGATTGCTGCCAACGAGCGCCTTGATGCTCTTGGCGTCGAGCACCGTGCCCGCTTCGAACTTCTTGCGACCGATTTTCAGGTCGGCGGCCAGTTCACGTCCGGGGAGCAGCTCGGTGTCAGGGTGCGGCGAGCCATCGGCGGTTCGCAGCTCGATCAGGCTGTAGACTCGCCGGTACGGCGTTTCGATGAAGCCATACTCATTAATTCGGCCGTAGGTTGCGAGCGACCCGATCAGGCCGATGTTCGGTCCTTCCGGTGTCTCGATCGGGCAGATGCGCCCGTAGTGCGAGTGATGCACGTCACGCACCTCGAACCCTGCTCGGTCGCGGCTCAGACCGCCGGGACCGAGCGCGGACAGGCGGCGTTTGTGGGTCAGCTCACCGAGCGGGTTCGTCTGATCCATGAACTGTGACAGTTGAGATCCGCCGAAGAACTCGCGCACGGACGCCATCACCGGCCGGGTCGTGCTGATCAGCCCGTTAGGCGTGACCTGGTCAATGTCCTGGATGGTCATGCGTTCCTTGACTCCGCGCTCGAGCCTCTGGAGGCCGGTGCGGACGTGCATCTGAATGAGCTCGCCCACGGCGCGGATGCGCCGGTTGCCGAGGTGGTCGATGTCGTCCGGCTCGCCGTCGCCGTTGTTAAGGCGAATCATCATCTTGATGATCGCCACCAGATCGTCCGGCGACAGCACCCGCTCTTCGATCGACGCATCACGCTCGAGCCGCTTGTTCAGCTTGTAGCGCCCGACGCGCGCGAGGTCGTACCGGCGAGAGTCGAAGAACAGGTTCTTAAGCAGGTTGGACGCGTTTTCCTTCGTTGGTGGATCTCCCGGCCGAAGCCGCTTGTATAGCTCGACGAGCGCCTCTTCTTTGGTCTTGGTCGGCTCGCGCTCCAGCGTCGAGGAGATGTACTGGTGGTCAGGGTTGATGTCGACGTCGGCGAACACCTCGCGCAGCTCGTCGTCATTCTCATAGCCGATCGCGCGCAGCAGAATGGTGATCGGCATCTTGCGCTTGCGATCGACCTTGACCGAGAGAACGTCGCGGTTGGAGGACTCGAACTCGAGCCAGGCGCCGCGGTTCGGGATCAGCTTCGCCTTGCAGAGACGACGCCCGGTCGTCGCGTCCTCCTCCAGCTCGAAGTACACGCCAGGGGACCGGACGAGCTGAGACACGACGACGCGTTCGGCGCCGTTGATTACGAACGTGCCGTGCGCGGTCATCATCGGGAAGTCACCAAGGAAGATGTCACTCTCCTTGATCTCACCCGTCTCTTTTATGATCAGGCGCACGCGAATGTGCAGCGGCGCGGCAAATGTCATGTCGCGATCGCGGCAAACTTCCTCGGTGGCGCGGGGCTCCTCGAACGAGTGATCGAGAAAGTGCAGTTCCATCTTCTGGTTGTAGTCGGTGATCGGCGAGATCTCCTGCAGCAGCTCGGCAAGCCCTTCGGACTTGAACCACTCAAACGAGTTGAGCTGGACCTGGACCAGATTCGGCATCTCGAGCACGGTCGGTATCCGGGAAAAGGAGCGCCGGTTGATTCCCATATTCGACACGACCTGCGGCCGTCCGCCGTTCAACGACGGAGAGGTCGGAACACTTTGGACCATGTGGTGCTCCTTTTTGTTTGGTAACGGGACACGCGCGGCATGGCGCGCCGGACCGGCAAGCTACCGGCGCGGCGGACGCGCTGACTCACTCGATCGCGAAACGATGCATCTCGCGGAAACGCCAAAACCGGAAGGCAGGCCTTCCCCCTCCCGAGGCCAGGTTGGTGTCGGTTTGCGTCCGCGCAATATCAATCTATGCCGTAATCGTTCGCGCTCAGTCATCAGCGACCGTCTAGCATACACGCGCGCCTCGCCGTTGTCAAGGAGAGTGACGGGGCAAAGTCTGATATGCGACGCGAACGGCGGCCCCGTTCAACGGATACTCGTGGATCGACGGCGCGCCGCCGTGAGCATCGTAATTCTCACCGGCGTCCATCGGAACGATGGCGCGCGGGGCTTGATCGGTTCCCGGCGCCGGCGAATGCCCGTCCTCAGCCCTACATTCGACCGATGTACAATCCCGGAGACCAGCAAGCCCGATTGCGGGAAGCACACCACGATTGGACGGACGAGACCGTGATTGACCTGCGCAGCGACACAGTGACGCGGCCCACCCCGGCGATGCGGGAGGCGATGGCCAATGCGGTCGTCGGCGACGACCAGTACGGCGAAGACCCGACCGTTCGCGAGCTTGAGCTGCTGGCCGCGGGACTGCTCGGCAAGGAAGACGCCGTCTTTGTGGCCAGCGGGACCATGGGAAATCTCGTGTCGCTGTTGACACATTGCGGCAGGGGCGATGAGGTCATCATGGGCGACGAGTGCCACATCTTCTGGTATGAGTCGGGCGGAGCGGCGGCCCTGGGCGGAATGCCATTCAATCTGTTGCCGAACAGCAGGAACGGCGAAATGGATCTCGGGAGAGTCCGCCAGGCGATTCGTGTCACTCGTCCGGGTTACCCCCGAACTGGCGCGATCTGCGTTGAGAACACCCAGAATCGATGCGGCGGCACGGTGCTTTCGCTCGAGTATCTGGCCGAGCTATCGGCGATTGCTCGCGACAGCGGCGTTCCCGTTCATATGGACGGTGCGCGCATCTTCAACGCCGCGGCGGCGATCGACACCCCGGCCGAAGAGATCGCTCGCCATGCCGACTCCATCCAGTTCTGCCTGACCAAGGGACTGGCCGCGCCGGTGGGTTCGATGGTAGTCGGTTCTGCCGACTTCATTAGTCGGGCGAGGGCGTCCCGCAAGATCGTCGGCGGCGCGATGCGCCAGTCGGGCGTGATAGCGGCTGCAGGCATCGTCGCGCTCCGCGACATGATTGATCGACTCCCGGATGATCATCGCCGGGCCAGGTTGCTTGCAACGGGCCTGGCTGCGATCGACGGAGTCTCGATCGATCTCAACGCGGTGCAGTCAAACATCGTCATTTTCCAGACCGAACCGGCAAAGGTTCACGTTGACTTCATCGCTGCGATGAAAGCCGGCGGTGTCCTGGTGTCGAACTACGGCACGAAAGGCGTGCGAATGGTGACCCATTACGAGATCGACGACACGGCAATCGAGCGTGCGTTGGATGTCGCGGCGACCGTGCTCGCTGGTCGGCTCGTGGCGGCATGAACCGCGCGAGCGCGTCCGCTCCCACGAATGACGAGTGGGCGTTCGCCCAACGCGTCGAACGAATCGTGCTGGCATTGTCCAGATGGTGGCTACCCGGACTGATCATGTACGGCATGACGCTGACGTTGCTGCCTGTCATCGCGCCAATGCTGAAGTCCTCCGGTCAGACCGCTCTCGCCTCGCCGATCTACTTCGCATATCAGTTCATCTGCCACCAGCGAGCCGACCGCTCGCTGCACGTGCATGGGGAGCAGATGGCGTACTGCGCGCGGGACCTCGCCATATTCGCGGGCGCCGTTGGCGTCGCCCTGGCCTACGCATCGATCAGGAGGTTCTACCACCCCAGCATGAGCGGCCTGTTGCTGGTCGTCCTGGCAGTTATTCCCATCGGCCTGGATGGCGTCACACAGCTGGCCGGCTGGCGGGAAAGCACGACGGCGTTGCGCATCGTCACTGGCGTGGCGTTCAGCGCTGGCGTCGGCTGGTATCTCCTGCCACGCCTGGAGGCAGGCTTCCGCGCTCTCGAAGTCGACGTTGCGAGCCGAACACTGCCCGCGACCACTCCCGCCATGCGTTCGTCCGGCTCCACGGAAGTGTGACGCAGGTGCCTGCCCTGCTCAACAGGCGTGTCGTTCTCGGTGTGTCAGGCGGGATCGCGGCGTACAAGGCCGCGGATCTGGCGAGTAAGCTCGTCCAGGCAGGCGCGCGCGTCGACGTCGTGATGACCCGTTCCGCCACGGAGTTCGTTCGACCGTTGACGTTTGAGGCGCTGACCAAGCGCCCAGTCCATTCGGCGGCCATCGAAGGTTGGAGTGACGCCGCCTTCGGCCACATCACCCTGGCGGACGAGGCCGACATCCTGGTGATCGCCCCGGCAACGGCCAACACTATCGCCCGGCTCGCCCAGGGCGCGGCGGACGACATGCTGACCGTCACGCATCTCTCGGCGACGCCGAGGGGAGTTCCGCTGCTGGTCGCGCCGGCCATGGAGCACAACATGTACCACCATCCAGCGACTCAGGCGAACCTGCGAACGTTGCAGGAGCGAGGCGCGTGGGTCGTTGGTCCGGAGCCAGGCCGGCTCGCGAGCGGCGCGGTGGGCGATGGGAGACTCGCCGTCGTCGAGCGCATACTGGCCGCAATCGAGCAGGCGCTCGGCGCAACCGGGCCTCTCGCTGGACGTCGCTTCGTGGTGACAGCCGGCGCCACGCGCGAGGCGCTCGACCCAATCCGCCTCCTGACGAACCGTTCGACCGGCAAGATGGGGTATTCCGTCGCGAAAGCTGCGATCCGGGTCGGCGCCGGCGTAACGCTCATTACCGCGCCGACAGAGATTGAGCCCGTCTACTGCGCTACAACGGTCAGCGTTGAGTCCGCGTTGTCGATGCGCGACGCGGTCGCGGAGCACGCGATCGGCGCGGACGTCCTGATCATGGCCGCCGCGGTAGCCGACTACCGTCCCACAACGGTGGCGCGAGAAAAAATCAAGAAAACGGACGACAGTCTGACGATCGAATTGACACCCAACCCCGACATCCTCGGCACGATCGAAACGCCGGGCACGCTTCGAATCGGGTTCGCGGCGGAAACAACGGACCACGAGGCGAATGCTGTCGGAAAGCTGAAGCGAAAGAACCTCGACCTGATCGTGATGAATGACGCAAGAGCCGCGATGGGCAGCGACGTCAACGCGCTCACTCTCTACTACCGGGACGGCCGCGTCGAGACGATCGCCGAGGGACCGAAAACCGATCTGGGAGACACGCTGATAGCCCGGGTCGCGGACATGCTGCGGATCCGCGGCGGCTGATGTCCATCCGCCCACCACGTCCAGCGCGCCCAGCCCGTGACGTGGGGAATGCGCGCGAGCTGGCAATCGTCACTGTCGTGTCATTTTCTCTGGCGTCGTTCGGCCTGCGAGCACTGCTGGCGCTGCTTGACGTTCACACCTGGACCGTCGCGTGGCGCGTCGTCGAGCTGCCGACGATGATCGTCGTCGTCCCGCTCGAACGATGGGGGATCATGGAACGCGTCGTCATCGGGCGGCTCAACATCGCGGAACTCACCGCCGCGCTGCTGGTGTCGGGCGTCTCGATCGTCGTCCTGTCGTCACTGGCGAACCGCAGACGGTAGGCATCGGTTCCAGCGCCGACCAGCGAGAAGACGAGTGGTAGACTGCTATCGAAGGTGAATGGGCCCGGCGCGGCGCGCCCTGCCGGGAAAGAGGAGTCGGAGATCGTTTCATGATGCGAAACGTCGTACGTGGCATTCTAGGGCTCGTGCTCGCGGCAGCAGCCACCTGGATCGCCAATGAGATTACGAACATGATCTTCGGCCCCGAGGACGAGCTCGAGGACGGTTAGCGTCCTCGGCGGGCGGCGCGTGATGACACGGAGTGTGCTCGCCGTCATCAACCCGGCAACCGGACGGACGCCCGCGCCAGACATCGCGGAGCGGCTGCGGCGGGAGGCTGCGGCGCGCGGCATCGTGATACACATCGCGCATACCGAGCGTCCCGGGCACGCCATCGAAATCGCGCGCAACCATCCCGAGGACATCGATACGATCATCGCGGTTGGCGGAGACGGCACCGTTTCGGATGTCGTGACCGGAGCACGCCAGGAACCCCTGACAATCGCAATCATCCCGGTTGGCTCAACGAACATCATCGCAAAGGACCTTGGCATTCCGCGCGATCTGGACGCGGCGATGCGGGTCGCTCTCGGCGATGGCCGGCCTTTTGCGATTGATGTCGCAACTGCCGGCAAAACGACCTTCATTCATATGGCTGGCGCTGGATTTGACGCGGCGATGATGCGCGATGCCTCGCGCTCGCTGAAGCGCAGGCTGGGCTGGGTCGCATACATACCCGCCGCGCTCCGACACCTCCGCTATCCGCTGTTCGAGGCGACCATAACCGTCGACGGAAGGACGCTCATCCTGCCCGCGAGGGTTGTGCTGTTCGCGCTTGGCAGCTCAATCGTCAGCCCGCGCTTCAAGGTCGGCGAAGGGATCGATCGCACCGACGGAATCATCGATGTCTGTGTCTTCGACCCGCCCAGCTTGCTGTCGTCACTTACCTGCGTGGTCTGGATCGCCCTCGGGAAGCCTTGTCGCTCGCGCTGGCAGCATCAGCTGCGTGGCTCGGTCGTGTCACTCGACACCGACCGGCCCGTTCCGTTTGAAGTCGACGGCGACCCACTCGGAGTGGTGCCGGTCGACATCAAGGTGTCGCACCGAACCGTTCAGATACTGGTTCCACAGGAGACGGGCGCCGAGCTACGGGCGTGACACCCGCACTTCCGAGCACAGCGTTACACCCAGCGCCGCGCCATCCTGTACGATCCCGACGAGACAGATGTTCTGATGGTTGGGCATGTGAGTTTCATTGAAGCCGGCCAGCCGCCCGATGTCCGCGCCGTCAATCGTGACGCGATCGTGCTGCAACAGCACGCCACCCTGCGTCACCTCAAAGAACGCGATGAGCGCGACGTGATTGACCGTCTTCCCGATGTCGGCCGGCTCGTCCGTGATCATCAATTCATGCACGTCTCCGGCTCGGACGGCCCGGGATCGATAGCCCTCAATCTGCAGTCCGCGCTGGTCGGTGACGCCTCGCAGCACGGCGACAACCTGCCCGACGACATCGGTCTTGCTGAAGTACGGACTTTCGCCAAACACATCCGGACCGGACATGCCACGCTCCTGATCCGCGACCCGCGGGGGCTCCCGATCGATCGTCAGGAAGCTATGGGTAGCTGAACACGGCGTCCCAGGTGTCTCCTAGCGAACCGTAATTCACGCCATCGACCCAGAGCTGGACGTAGGCGGCGTTGCCCGACGAGATCACTGCCGTGTCTGCATAGTAGACGCGCTCGGCGCCGGCCGGAAGGACGCCGTCATACACCGGCTCGCCATCGAGTGTGACGGACAGCCAGACATCCTCGACGATCCAGACGACGAAGGCGTGCCCCCCGGCGCCAATCGGATCTGCGGTGAGCCCTTCATCGGACGTCTCTCCTTCGACCTGCTCGTCGGGATTGTCTGAGGCCGGGGAATCCACGCTTCCGTCGGACGACCCATCCCCCGAGTCTGCGGTCGGTTCCGTCTGTTGCAGCGTCTCCGGTTCCCCGCTCGGCGTAGCTGACGCGTCAGGGGCTGGCGTCGTTGTCGGCTCGCCGCCCCCCTGATCAGCCACTGTCGCGGGCGGTGTCGTAAGCGCCATCAGCGAGCTGGTTACGGGCGTCACGGTCGGGACGCCAACTGTCGTCGTCGCCATTGACGCAGACTCCTGAAAGTACGCGGAGTACATCCAGGTAAAGACGACTGCCGACATGACGACCATGAAGGCGATGATGGCGAAGTTCGGAACCCAGTGCGCCTGAGCGCGAATTGGCGTGGATGTGGGCACGACCTGCGCCGAGGAGCCGGCTCCGCCCGTGGCAAGCTCGTACTGTTCGAGGGTCGCGATGGGATCAAGGCCGAGATACTGCGCGTAGTTGCGCACGATGCCGCGCGCGTAGGTTGTGGCCGGAAGATCGGAAAACTCTTCGCCTTCAAGAGCGGCGAGATAGTTTCGACTGATCCGTGTCGCGCGTTCTGCTTCCCGCAACGTCACGCCCTTGTAATCGCGGGCCTGACGCAGCAGATCGCCAAACTCAGACATGATTGTGATGGATGCCCCCCGGAGCGCCCCGACAAGGCCCCCACAGCCAAACGCCAGGCCGTTCCCGCAGTCCGCGATCAATCCCCATCAGGACGAGCGCGGCCCCATCCCTTGCCGGCCACCTGGACCT
Source organism: Thermomicrobiales bacterium (assembly GCA_035513175.1). Taxonomy (GTDB): domain Bacteria; phylum Chloroflexota; class Chloroflexia; order Thermomicrobiales; family CFX8; genus DATKCN01. The sequence continues at coordinate 8,282 of DATKCN010000085.1, read as the reverse complement.
GAATGCGACTGCCCATCGAGGAATGGTGTCGGTCGCCCATGATGGGTGATGTCAGCCCGTTCAAGCCACAAGTCGTCGTGCGGTAACCACCATACCCCAATGCTCGATCGACATGCAAGTTCCTGCGCCTGGACCATGCGGCGCTCGGAGAACGCGCGGAGGTTCGCGCACCATCCAGAGTTGCCCTCTCCGACCCGCTTAAAGTCCCGGCACGTCTCGCAACAGCGCACAACGTTCTCAAGAGCCGGCGCCCGGTCGATCGGATCGCGCTCCATTATAAAGGGATAGGTGGCCTTCGGCCCCGGCCGAGCGCCATCGACGCGGGGCCACTGCTCCGCAGTGCTGGGAGCCGAGCCCCGCGCGGCCGTACCGCCAATGGGCCAGTTCACCCCCACCCCGCCGCTGGAACCACGCGCCGAACGATTGGCCGGCGACGGAGGCTGGCGGAGATCAGGCAGCGGCTCGGTGCCATGTGATGCGCGACTCGGACCATCCTCCAGTGACCTGGGCATGGAGATCGAGTGATTGTCCCGCTCAACCGCCGGTCCGGAGTCAACCACGGTTGGCTTCGCGGCCGGCGCCGCCGCAAAGCGCGACGGGACCGCTGGAAAGTCCACGGACGTCGTCGGCGCGGGTAGACGGTTGCCAGCGGGTGACGGTGGCCGAGGCGGAGTGACATGACGCGCGGGCGACTCAGGACGCGGGTCCGGCACATACGTCGCGCGCCGGGAACGCTCACCGGCGCCGGAGGCGGGCGCCCGCCGGGACGACTCTGCTTCATCTTCGCCCAGTAGTTCGCCAGCTTCCCGCACCAGACTAGCCATTGTCGCGCGCGTCTCGTGCTTGCGCAACTCCTCACGTCTGCGTCGCTCGTTGCGGACCGCCGCGCGCGACTCCTCAGGGCTGACGTCGCGGTGGCGTGGCGACGCCGAGTCACGCATCGACGGAGCGTCCACGAAGGCAATGTCCCTGGTTGGGCGCGGCGCCGCCTTGATGCCGATCGACGTGATCTTATCCGTATAGAGCTCGCGGCTAGCAGGAGCGTTCGTGGTCGTCGCCAGCGTCACCGGCAGCGATGTCCGAACAGGACGCCGTGGGGCTGGATCCACAGCGGATGGGGCAACGTGGCGCGTGGGTCCGACTTGTTCGGCCGACGGTCCAGACGTCGCTGCCAGTTCCCACAGATCGACATCCCAGCCATTGCGGCAGGCGAGCTCGGCCTTGCGGACCAGCACCATGTCCTGAATGTCGCATCGTTCAGGGTGGCGGCACCAGCCGGAACTGGCGAGTCCCTGATCCTGAAAGTACTTGCACGTTCCGCATTTTCGCTTTACCACTAAACACCCCTGATCTGACGATCGTCTGACGTAGGCGCGTTCGTATGCGGCACATCCTGCGCGGATTGCTCGGAGCCTAGATGTTCCATGATGACACAGATCGACGTTGTTACTCCTGATTGTAGCATGGCTCCGCCCGTCTAACAGCCTGTACGTACACCCAATTTTCACTCAATATTGCCGCTGAGTCACATCTCGGCTACGAAACGACAGCACGACCTCTGCCGTTCTGTCAACGTGAACCCTCCAGCCGCCGCCTTCCGGCCAAGGACAATGCGCTCGAATCGGCGGCTCGCTGCCGGTATACTCTCTCTTTGGAGTGCCGGATGAAGCGGCGCGTGTGCCGGCCACGGTGGAGGATACATTTGGAACCGTTGCGTCTCGTCTCTCGCAACACCCAACCCACGTCATCCGACGCGTCGACGGTTGACGGGAAACGCTATGCGATCTGGACGATAGGCTGTCAGATGAACGAGGCCGAATCGTCCAAGGTTGAAGCGATGCTCGGTCAGGTCGGCTACCACCGCACCGAGAGCGAGGACGAGGCCGACGTGATCATCCTTAACTCGTGCGTCGTTCGCCAGGCCGCGGAGGACAAAGTCGTCGGCAAGATCGGTTCGCTCGCGCGCGTGAAGCGACTGAACCCGGACGTTCGCATTGCCCTGACCGGCTGCATGGTGACGGGACAGGAAACGCGGCTGCGCGATCGATTCCCGCATGTCGACCTGTTCTTCGAACCCTCCGAGTTTGACCGGCTCGTTGAGATCGTGCCGGAGCTCTCGCAGGCTGATGCGGACCTCGCGGAACTGCCGCACTATTACCAGCCACTATCGTCCAGTCCCGCGGTCTCGGCGTTCGTGCCGATCATCTACGGTTGCAACTTCGTCTGCTCCTACTGCATCGTCCCCTATCGACGGGGTCGCGAGACGAGCCGCCCATTCGACGACATTGTCGGCGAGGTTCGGCGCCTGTCGCAGCAGGGCGTGCGTGAAGTGACGCTGCTCGGGCAAACGGTGAACGCGTATGGGCATGACCTTCCGGACGGTCGTGACCTCGCCGACCTGCTTGCAGCAGTTGACGCGATTCCCGGAATCGACCGGCTCAGATTTCTGACATCGCACCCGAAGTACTTTTCCGACAAGCTCATCGGCGCGATCGCCGCCCTGCCGTCCGTTTGCGAGCACGTAAATTTGCCGGTTCAGGCGGGCGACAACGAGGTGCTGCGCCGCATGCGACGGACGTATACCGCCGAACACTATCGCGACCGGATCGAGCGCATCCGCGCCACAATCCCTGGCGTCACGCTCTCGACGGATGTTATCGTCGGCTTTCCAGGCGAGTCGGATGATCAGTTTCAGCAGACACTTGCATTGCTGCGTGACATCGAGTTTGAGAAGGTCCATGTCGCGATGTACTCTCCCCGCCCCGGCACGCTGTCAGCGCGCTGGGACGACGACATTTCTCACGCAGTCAAGCACGCACGCCATCAGGCGGTCGAGCGACTCCAGGAGGAGATCAGCGCCAGGAAGAACCATGAGATTGTCGGGCAGCGGCGCGAGATCCTCGTTGACGGCTATGCGAAGGGCCACTGGCGTGGGCGCACGCGTGGAAACCAGCTCGTCTTCTTTGACGCCACCGGGGACTGGCTCGCGCGGATGGTCGATGTTCAGATCACCGACTCCATGACCTGGTACCTGCGCGGCGAGCCGATTTCAGTCGAATTCGCCGCGATCTAATCGACGCACGTGAATAACTCGCGTGTACGGCCATCCGAAAGAAAGGGACACGCTTGTCTGCACCCAAGACTGATTCATCGAGCCGGGCACGCCGGCAGCTGGCAGAAGGAGCCCGTAAGCTGGCGGCGGAGGCCCGTTGGAGCGAGGCCGTTGATGTGAATCGCGAGATCATCGACCGCAGCCCAAAGGATGTTGACGCGCTTAACCGTCTCGGCAAGGCCTACTTCGAGCTGCGACAATACAAGTCGGCGTACGAGGCTTACCAGACGGCGGCGGCTATCGACCCGGCCAACGTGATCGCGCAGCGCAACATCAGCCGCATCGAGCCGCTCAAGAACCTGGACGAAGATGGCGGCTCCGATGTCGGACCCCACTCCGCTCGCGTCGGCGTGTTCATCGAGGAGGTTGGGAAGACCTATGTCGACGACCTCGTGGGTGTCGCCGACGCCACGGTATTGACCGAGCTATCCAGCGGCGACCTGCTGAACATCACGGTCGACGGGCAGGATGTCAACGTCGTCGATCGCTCTGAGCGCTACATCGGGCGGTTTGAGCCGCGCGTCGCGAGGCGCATCATCGAGTTGCTGGACGTCGGCAACGAGTATGAGGTGTACGTGACGTCCAGCACGGGACAGAGCGTCAGGGTCATCGTCCGCGAGACGCGCAGGGTCGATGACATGGGCAACAGACTGTCGTTCCCGCGGCAGGGCAAGGTGGCAATTCCCCGCGCCTACGTGCGTGACACTCGCCTGTTCCGCGACGAGCCGGATCTGTTGCTCGGTGACGATGAGGACGACGAGGGCGACATCGACGATGTCGACGAGTTCGACGCCGCGGACGCTGACGACGAGGATCCGCAGTACATCGAGGAGGCTGGCGCGTCCGCGGATGAAGACGAGGAGGAGGAAGCCGCGATTTAGCCGGCTTCAACGAACGATCGATCGCACGCATGGCACGCGAGAGGGGCGCCGGTTCGGCGCCCCCCTCGCGTGCTTGTGATTGCCTGGAACGTGAGCTTATCGAAGCACAATCGTCACGGCGACGAGGATTACAAGCAGAATCGCCAGAATCACCACGAGGCGTTTCATGTCCGCCTTGATGATCGCAAACTCCTCCTCGCGACTAAGGGAGCGAGCGCGGCGCGCCCTGGTAGTCCCCTCGGTCGACGACACGTGGGCAGCGGAGACGGGCGACTGCGAGCGCTGCGCCGCGCGTCGAGCTTCGTAGGCCTTGATTTCTGCGCGTGACAACTGACCGCGACTTCGAGACTTGGTCGGTTTGCTCAACGGGTAGTCCACTCCGCCCATCGATGAGGCTCTCGAATCGACTATTCAGTATAGCAGGACGTCGTGGGTCCGGATCCCTATCGCGAGGCAGTGTCGTCGGCTGCAAAGACCTCGACCTCGACTCCTCTGCTGATCTCCCAGCTATGCGCCGCGTTACCGCCGCGCACGGAAATCTCCAGCCCTCCGTGGCTGCCGAACAGAGCCAAGGTCTTGCCGACCGGCACATCGCTGTACGTCCGGTGGATGCCTCGGATAGTCACGTCACCACAGCGGACATACACGGTGTCACGTGGCGCTGGAAGCTGCCCCTGGGTAATCAGGGTGCGGCAGTTCCCGAAGCGGTCGATCGACACAACTGGAGCATGAATACGCGTTTCCGCGTCACGCACCGGCGCCCAGGGCAGCCGGACCAGCGAGTCCGGGGAGATTACCGATCCAAGCTCCGAGAAGGGCACGCGACCTGACGACAGGTAACCGGCCACCGGCGCGAAGATGTCGCGGCCATGAAACGTCGATGAGACATCCGAGCGAAACAGATCGGCGCGGTCAAGGACAACCGCCGCGTCGGGCGCCACATTGGAGATGACGAGTGTCAGGATCCCATTATCCGGGGCAATAAAGTACTGCTGTGCTGCCTTTACTCCGACAGCGCGGCGCTCTCCGCCGACACCTGGATCGACGACGATCAGATGCGTTGTCCCGTTCGGAAACGAATACCAGACCGTTGCGAGCTGGAATGCTGCTTCCGTGATGTCGTGCGTCGGAATGTGATGGGTCACGTCGACCATCACCGCGGACGGGTTCGCTGTCAGCAGCGATCCCTTCATCGCGGCGACATAGCCATCGACCGTTCCGAAGTCCGTCATGAGCGTGACGATGCCATTGGGTCGGTGCTGCATCGGTCGATCTCCTCACCACTCCTCGGTTATCTGGCTATTGCCGGTGTTGCCACCCTTCGCGCTCCTGCAGGTCATAGACCGGATCGAGGTACTCCGCCCATCCGCCGGGGTTCGTGGAGAACGATCGCATAATGTGCTCTTCAAATGCCGACATGAGCTTCCACCAATCGGAGTCGCCCATCTCTGCCATTATTTCGTCCAGCAGCTCGGCGCGACTGGTTACGCGACCCTCCGACTGGGCTTTGGCGATGAGCTCGTTCAAGTCCCATAGCCAGTACATCTCCTCGAGAACGATCTCGATAAAGTCGTCGCGTTGCCGCGCGTGCTTGATCATCTCAACCCACACGTCGCGCGGGATCAGTCGCATGTTCAGGCGAGCGTCATCCTTGAGGAACTTCGAATAGTCGCGCTCGATCATCCGCGCGCCTCCCGTGACCAGCTAGTGTCTCCCGTGGATTTTCAGGGCGTCTTCGAGCTCGTCAGGTGAATTAACGTTCACGAGCGTCGCGAGCGCCGCGTCGCGCGCGCGCATCCAGCTCTCGGGCAGCGCCCTCACACGTGGCGACATGAGCAGGTTGGAGACTTTCAGGTCCCCGGCGACGATCGCAGCCAGCGCCACAGGCAGGAAGGCACGCGAGTACAGCGCGTGGAGCGGATGAAATGTCAATGCGCCGTCATCTTCCCCAACTCCGCGCGCTGTAACAGGGACGACTGCATCGTATTCTCCGGGCACAGAAAGCATGTCGCGCAGCACTGCCGCTGAGAGGAACGGCATGTCACAAGCCACGATGAGAACGCGGGAGCACGCGGCCTGATCGAGCGCTGTGGCGATCCCTCCCAGAGGGCCCGCGTCAGGAAACAGGTCTGCCACCACGGGAACTCCCAGCCCGTGGTATCGCGCGCGATCGCCGATGATCGTCACGTGGTCGGTCAGCCCGAGCAGCACGTCAAGTGTTCGTCGCAGCAGTGTGTGACCATCGAGCCGCAACATCGCCTTGTCGAACCCCATCCGCCGGCTCTGTCCACCGGTCAGCACCGCCGCGCCGACGCACGAGTTCCCGTCAGATGTCATGTAGAACCCTCACACCCGCTCACAGAAGGCGATTGTACCGAATCGCGAGCGACGAACGGCTCTATTGATCCGCTACGGCTTCTGTTACACTTCCGGGTAGCAGTCGTGAATCACCTCGCGGAATGGCGGCCCGTATGAGCGGTCGAGCGACAACCAGGGCGAGACCAATGTAGCACCGGGCTCGAAGCCCCGGTGCTTTTTTGTCTGCGCCTCCGGCCAGACGGGCCCGTAACGAACGCGTCGATTCACGGCATCGCTCACTGGGCGTGAGCGACCACGAGAACTGGCGAAAGGAGAGCCGCCCGTGAACTCGTCGATGATCGGCAAAATCGAGAAGGCCCGCCGCTACGCCGAGGAGCCGGAACGCGTCAAGTTCCAGTCATTCAGCGTCACCTTCCAGGGGACGCACGACACGTACACCACGACACTCGACGGTGATGAATTCATATGCACCTGTCACTTCTTCGACGTGCAGCAGATGGGCACGTGCTGTCACATCATGGCGATGCAGCGCATTCTTGCTCCCATGCTCTCCGAGGAGCAACAGACAGCGGGCGCTCCGTTTACATTCGCGACCGCGTGATCAGGCCCCGCACATCTGCGTGGCTTGCCGAGGGAAGCCATCCGCTTAGTTAAGGGAGAATGCCGGGGCATCCCGAGCAGCGGAGTGTTCGGCGTCGATAGTGACAACCAGCAGGCGGCCAGACATGACGGCGACTTCACGGCGGTCATAGCCTCCTGGCAGCCGCCGCGGCGACGCGCGTACGATCGGTGGCCGTTCACGTTGGAGATTGGCCGGCAAAATCAACGTTGCGCTTCCGGCACTCAGTCGTAGAGCAGCGTAGTAGCGCACCACCGTCATAGCCGCACGGTCGAGAGCGGGCCTTGTTCTGGGGCGATTGATCATCGGCGCCGGCTCCAGTTCTCCATCGGCCGCTTTCCCGCCTATCGTCGTGGCCGCTGCTGATCCGAAACGAACGTGTCGATCGCAGGAGGCAGCGGTGTCGGCAATATCCCAGACCACGGTGCTAGCTAATCTTACCTGGCCGCAAGCGGAAGAAGCTCTGAAGCATTCCCCAATTGGGCTGCTTCCCGTCGGGGCGATCGAGGCGCACGGACCACACCTGCCTCTCGACACGGACATCATCATCGCTGAAGCGACGGCGCATGCGGCGGCGAGCCTCCTTCAGCGCGGAGGCATTCCCTGTGTGGTGCTGCCGACCGTCTCGTACTCCGTCTCGTTCGTTGGCACGTCGTTCCCAGGCACGTCGCCGGTTGACGCGCTCGCTTTTGGCGGCTATCTCACCAGCCTACTGACGCACGCCGCGCGACAGGGATACCGTGCGATCATCTGCTGCAACGCGCATCTGGAGCCGGCCCACGTCGATGAGGTGCAGGCCAGCTGCCACCGAGCCGAGGCCGCAACAGGCGTCCCGGTGCGGTCCCCGGATCAGCGTCGGTCGCCTTTTTCCGATTTGCTGAGCGACGAGTTTCGCGCCGGAGCTCGGCACGCTGGAAGTTACGAGTCCTCCATCGTCATGGCGGCGCGGCCAGGCACGGTGTCTCAGGACCAGATCAAGAGCCTGGATCCGGTCTGGATCGACTTGCCCGCCCGCTTGAGAGACGGCGCGCGCACCTTTACCGAGGCGGGCGCCGCCCTCGGGTATTTCGGCGATCCAGCGCAAGCAACGGTTGCGGAGGGCCGTCGAATGCTCGACGCGCTGGCGGAAATGGTCCGGCGCACGGTCCACGAGATTGACCCGTAGCGCCGTTACTCTACCGGCATTCCCGCGCCTGATCCCCGCAACCGATCGCGCCAATCACGCAAGGTGTCGCGGAGCGTGACGTCGATCGGAATTGTTGGCTGCCAGCCCGTCGCCTGTCGCAGCTTCGACGCGTTCCCGACGAGGACGGGAGTGTCGGAGGGACGCATGCGCGCTGGGTCCTGGCGG
>DATKCN010000084.1:0-12115 GCA_035513175.1 Thermomicrobiales bacterium | reverse complement strand
TGAAGCCAGCTCTGTGCCAGCTTCAGCCCGCCCATTTGGCCCGCTGGCTGCTATCCCTTGACTGCGCCCGCCGTGAGGCCGGCCAGGATGCGGCGCTGGAAGATGAGGGTCAACAGGATCAGTGGGATGGTGATGACGATGGTGGCCGCCATGATCTGGCCCCAGGCGACTTCGAAACCACCCACCGTGGACGGCTCGAAGCGGAAGATCGCCAGCGTAACCGTGTACTTGTCCGGCGTCTGCGTGAACGACAGCGCGTACAGGAACTCGTTCCAGGCCGCGATGAAGGCCAACAGGCCGGTCGTCACCATGCCGGGCGCCGCCAGCGGCAGCAGCACCTTGTAAAACGTCTGGATCGGCGACGCGCCATCGACGTAGGCCGCCTCCTCCAGCTCCCTGGGCATGGCCTGGAAGAAGCTCGTCAGCACCCAGACGGTGAACGGCAGCGTGAAGATGAGATAGGTCACGATCAACGCCGGCAGGGTATTGTACAGGTTCAGCCGGTTGATCATGGTGTACAGCGAGCCGAGGATGGCGATCTGCGGGAACATCGTCATCGACAACACGATATAGAGCACCGGCGTGCGCCCGCGGAACTTGAATCGGCCCAGCGCGTACGAAGCGAACGACCCGACGACGATCGACAGGATCGTCACCGACCCGGCCACGATCGAGGAGTTCAGCAGCGCGCGCAGGAACTCGCGGTTGCCGAGCACCTTGCGGTAGTTGTCGAGGGTCGGATTCTGTGGGAAGTACTGCACCGGGGTGGCGAACAGGTCCCGGTCGGGCGTGATCGAGGAGCGGAACGCCCAGTAGAACGGGAATGCGAGATAGACGAGAATGACCGCCAGCAGCACGTAGAACGCGATGCGCCCGGGGTTCATGCGTCGTGCGCGTCCTCCACTCATGACTCATCCACCTTCAACGTGGTGACATACGCCACGACGAATATGCCGATGATGAGGAAGATGCCGACGGCGACGGTGCTACCGTACCCCGTTTTCGAATGGTTCACAATCTGTTGTTGCGCGTACACCGCCATGGTCTGCGTGTCGCGCCGCTCGCCGAACATGACGTAGAAGACGTCGAAGACCCGCAGCGCGTCGAGCGTGCGGAAGATGAGCGTGACGAGGATGGCGGGCTTGAGCAGTGGCAGCGTGATGGTGAAGAACTGCTGCACCTTGCTGGCGCCGTCGACCGTCGCGGCCTCGTAAACATCATTGGGGATGACCTGCAGCCCAGCCAGCAACAGCAGCGCGACGAACGGGGTGGTTTTCCAGATGTCCACCGCCGCCACCGCCGCGAGCGAATATTGCGGCTCGGCGATCCAGGCGATGTTGCGGTCGATGATGCCCAGCCGCCGGTGCAGGAGGTCATTCACAACGCCGTAGACGTCGTTGTACATCCAGGCCCACATACGGGCCGACACGACGGTGGGGATGGCCCAGGGAATCAGCATGGCGGCGCGCATCGGGCCGCGCCCCCTGAAGTTCGAGTTCACCACCAGCGCGATCAACAGGCCTAACGCGAACTCGAAGACGATCGTGATGACCATGAACCGCACGGTCGTAAAGATCGAGCGGCGGAAGACCGAGTCGGAGATGAGGTCGCGGTAGTTTTCGAGCCCAACGAATTCGGTCGGCTGGGGGCTGGCAAGGCGGGCATTGGTAAAGCTGTAATAGATCGTCTGCACAAGTGGAACCAGTGCCACGAGGGCGACCACCAACAGCGTGGGAATCAGCAGCAGCCAGGCGGTGCGGGTCTGCGTCTGCGTAAGACGCGTCCGGCGGCGCCGTCCGGCGGGGAGGGCAATCGCCGCAATCGGGCCTGGCGCCGCTTCCAGCGCGTCTTCGGGGCTTTCATCCTCCAGGGATTGGTCGAGATCGCCCCGAATGGCATCGCTGTCACGACTCACTGGCCCTCCCTCTGCCGATGACGGTGGATGCCCCCGTCACCGACGCGCTGCAGGCAAACACGACGATCGACTGTTTGCCAGTGTAGTGGCAAACAGTCGATCTGTGAACAGCCCAGGCGACGAGGCTAGCCGATGATGCTCTCGATGCGGCTGGCGATATCGGGGACGACGCTGTTCGCGTCGGCGCCGTTGAGGATTTCGTTGACTCCCTGGAAGATCTCGGTCGAGACCTCGTTGTAGAGCTCCCCAGTATCGGCCGACGGCCGGGTGACGCGCACGACATTGGCCAGGTTCTCGAGGTACGGCTGTGCCTCGATCACCTGTGGGTCCTCGGCGACCTCGACCACGAGCGGCACGAAGCTGGCGGCGATGGCGCGCCACTTCACCACCTCAGGGCTGGTCATGTAGCGCACGAACTCGATGGCTGCTTCCCGGTTCTCGGAGTACTCGGAGACGGCTAGCTGCCAGCCGCCCAGGGTGCCGACCGGCTCGTTGCCGTCAACCGTCGGCAGCGGCGCCACGTCGAAGTTGCCCGCCACCGCCGAGTCGTCGCTGTTGCCCAGCGAGTAGGCATACGGCCAGTTGCGCATGAAGACCGCGTTGCCGCCCTGGAAGGCGTTGCGCGCGTCCTCTTCCTGGTACCCGGTGACGCCGCGCGGGGCGATTTCTCCGACCCAGCCGCGCGCCTGGTTCAGGATCGCCTTGGCCGCGTCGTTGTCGATGGTGACCGCGCCATCCTCGACGATCGTCCCGCCACCGGCGGAGGCGACCCACTCCAGAGCGTTGCAGGTCAGCCCCTCATAGGCGTTGCCCTGGAAGACGAAGCCCTGCAACTCGGGGTTGTTGGCCCGCTCCGCGTCGAGGATCGTCTGCGCCATCTCCTCCAACTCGTCCCAGGTCGTGGGTGGGCCAGAGAAGCCGTGCGCTTCCAGCAGGTCGGTGCGGTAGTAGAGGATGCCGAAGTCGCCGAACCACGGCGCGCCGACGAAACGGCCGTCGATGGTGTTGTTCTCGACGATCGTGTCGTACCACATGTCGATGTCGTCCGCGAAGGCGTCCGACAGGTCGGCCAGGTGGGTGGCGAAGGCGCCGGGCCAGATGACGTCGACCATCAGCACGTCCATGTCGGCCGACTGGGCCTGGAAGATGCGCTGGTAGTTGGCGTACGTCTCGGTGGCGCTGTCGGGGCGCGGGATGACGCGAATCTGGACGCCGGTCGCCTCATTGAACTTCGCCGCCAGCGTCTCGTCGATCTGCGAACCGATGCCGACACCGTCGCCGTAGTAGGTGAGCTGCGCGCCGGTGTACGTGCTGGCAGCTTCGGCGTTGGCGACTTCCGGCGGGTTGTCAAGTGAGAACTCGCCGCCCCCTGGATCCTCCGTCCCTTCCGGCTCCTCGGTCCCTTCCATCTCCTCGGTCTCGTCGGCAGCGGCTGCCGTTGGCGTCGGGTCGACCGCTGCAGCGGTCGTTGCCGTCGGATCCTCGTCACCGCAGGCGGCCAGCAGCATCGAGATGGCCGGAATGCTCAGGCCGAGCGCGGTCGCGCGGCGCAGAACGCTGCGGCGCGACAGCCTGCCGGTCATCGCCTGCTCCATCAGTTGATCGAATCGCTTGTCCTCAGACATTAGAAAGGTCCCTCCTCGACGAATCGTGAAATCCGGGGATCCACCCCTGGTTCAGTAGCCACCGTGCTGACTCACCTCCCGGTCCTGATGCGAGCCTCTGCTCCAATCGTTCCGCTATCCTCCATCGATCGATCTGGTGGCCTGATGCGGCAGCCAACCCACCGCGCGAATCGATCGAATACCCGACACCCGCCTCAAGAATTGCCGCGCTCCCCAGAGCGCAGGGCGTGCCCTTCCGACCGCAAGACTGATTCCACACACCACCACGGTATACGCCGGTCCGGCGCGTCTGGTCGTGTTGGCCCGCGTCCGGACGCCACGCATGCCGGCGCCAGGCGCGGCGGATTGCGGCACATGCACCGGCAATCACGGACGGTCGTCGCGAGGCGTCGCCACGTGTTACCGCACCCCGACGGCCATCGCGCGACCTTCGATGAAGGTGAAGTCGGGCTGCGCAACGAGGCCGACCGGATTGTCACGGTCGGCGAGGGCGCGCAACTGCTCCCGCTGCTCCGGGCGCAGGGTATGGATGCCGGGCGACTCGGCGCAAAGATAGGGTATGGCGACGTCCAGGAAGTTGCGCTCGTCCTGCGTCAGGGGATGCACGTACTCACGCGTGCGCATGAAGCCGCGCACCTCCCGCAGCCCGGCCTGGTTAAGGTAACCCCGCAGCTTATGACCGACGAACCAGTCAACGAAGCCTTCCTCTGTGCCGATGTCGCCGCGCGGCAGGCAGCCTTTCAGGGCGATCAGGAGCTCGTCCGGCATCGGCCCCAGCAGCATCGAATGCATCTCAACATCCTGCAGCGCGACCTTGCCGCCGGGGCGCACGACCCGCGCCATCTCCCGGATGGCGCCGACCGGATCGGCGACGTATTGCAGCGAGCCCGCGCACCAGACGGAATCGAAGCTGGCCTCTTCGTAGGGCAGGCTGGACAGCTCGCCAAGCTCCAGCTCGACCTGCGCGGCGTAGGGCTGCCCGGCGATGCGCGCGGCGGCGAGGTCGAGGTTCACCCGATCGGGATCGTGTCCGGTGATGCGCCCACCCGGCCCGACGATGGCGGCCAGCCAGGCGAAGTGCGTGCCGCTGCCACAGCCGAGGTCCAGCACGCGGTCCCCCGGCAGCAGCTCAGCCTGGACCAGCAGCGAGTGATAGACCTCCGCCATGGCCCGGAAGTGGCCGTGCATCCAGAAGTCGCTGGTCAGGTCCAGCGCCGAGTCGCTGCGCATGACGGAGCGATGGGAGCGGTCGCTGGGGATCGACGGCGGCTGGGTCATGGGCGGGCCTTTCGTAGACGTGTAACGTGTAATGCGTAACGTGTAACGCGTGGTCGAGAGAGCAGTGCTGTCCCGCGCGTTACACGGTACACGTTACGCGTTACAAACCATCAATCATCCAACGCCTCCGCGAAGGCCTCGATGAAGGCGTTGATCTCTGCGTCGCCCATCGGGGTGGAGAGGCAGCCGGCCAGGCCGGGAGCGGTGACGATGCCGCGGCGCATGAGACCGCGGTAGATGGCGGCCGTGCGCGCCTGCTCGTCCCGCGTGCCGAGGCTGTCGCGGTAGTCGCTGATCGGGCGGTTGTGCAGGTGGATGGTGAACAGCGAGCCCATGCCCGTCACCTGACCCGGCAGGCGGGCGCCGTCCATGGCCTCGGCCAGCCCTTCGCGCAAGGAGGCGCCGAGCCGGTCCAGCCGCTCGAACTCGCCCGGCGTCATCTTGCGCATGGCTGCCAGTCCGGCGACCATCGTGATCGGGTTAGCGTTGAACGTGCCGCCGTGCGGGGCGCGCGGGTAGCCACCGCTGGGGTCGAAGACCGACATGACCTCACGCGTGCCGCCGACTGCGCCGACCGGGAAACCGCCGCCGATGATCTTGGCCATGGTGGTGAGATCGGGCAGCACGCCCAGAATCGACTGCGTGCCGCCGTAGGCCGTGCGCAGCGAGATCACCTCGTCGTAGATGAGCACGATGCCGTAGGCGCTACAAAGCTCTCGCAGGCGCTGCAGGAAGGGGATGGCCGCGGGGACCATGCCGGCCCGCAGCGGCATCGGGTCGAGCAGGACGGCCGCCAGCTCGTGGCGGTGCTGCTCGATGCGGCGTTCCGCCATCTCGATGTCGTTGAAGCGCAGCACGATCACGTCATCGAGCACCCCTTGCGGGACGCCGTGCGAGTACGGCACCGAGACGGGATCGCCATCGCCCCAGGTGTCGGGCGTCGAGCCGAGGCTGACCTCCACGAAGTCGTAGGAGCCGTGGTAGCAGCCCTCGAACTTAACGATCTTCGGGCGACCGGTGTAGGCGCGTGCGGCCTTGACGGCCATCATCACCGCTTCGGAGCCGGAGTTGGTGAAGCGCACCTGATCGATCGAGGGCACGCGCGCGGCGATCAGCTCGGCCAGCGCCACCTCGTGCTCGGTCGGCATGGCGAACGCGGTGCCGTATTGCAACTGCTCGATGACAGCTGCGGTGATGTCCGGATCGGCGTGTCCGTGCATCAGCGAGGTGTAGTTGTTGATGTAGTCGAGGCGCTCCTGTCCGTCGGCGTCAATCACGACGGCGCCCCGGCCGCTGGCGGCATAGGGCGGGTGGGGCGACTGGTAGACGGTTGTGCGGGTGTTGCCACCCGGCAGCACCTTGCGGGCGCGCTCGTACAGCTGGGCGGATACGGAATCGGGCGCGCGGAAGGCCTCGCGCTGCACATCGGTGGCGATCATGACGTGTTCCATCCCTTCGTCCCGTGGCACTCGGCGTTGTCGTGCTGACGTGAGGGTAGAAGTTTCCGATGCGGTTGGCAACACCGGCTGACGCGATGACGAGCGTCGTACACTTCTACATGAGTCCAGCAGGCAGGAGATTGGCGCCATGAATCAACGCGAACCGCGAACAGGAACCTTCCTCGGGCTACCGTACGACTTCCGGAGCCCGACGCTTGCGCGCTTCAAGCAACGTGTCTGGGATCCCGACGAGCCAAAGATAATGGTGCCGCACGTGTTCGGTTGGGGTCTCACGTTCAACCTGCACGCGCTCCTGCGCCGGTTGCGGCTCATCCGCTGACGCGCGTGGAACGTTCACAGCTGTGGATGCGGCTTGAGCCGGTCATCGAGGTCGCCACTCCCGCCATGCCGGAAGGCTACGCGTTGCGGACGTTCCGGCCCGGCGACGAGGCGGCCTGGATCGCGCTGCTGAACACCGGCTTCGACCCGTGGGACGAGGAGCGGCTGCGGCGCGTGCTGGCGCGCGAGCAGCCGCGCCTGCCGCTGGAGGGCATTTTCTTCATCACTCGTGACAACCGGATGGCGGGCGGCGCCTGCCTGTTCCTGCATCAGATCGACGGCCGGACAATCGGCGAGCTGGGCTGGGTCGTGGTCGATCCTGCCCATCAGGGACACAGGCTGGGGTTGCTCGCATGCAGGGCCGCGCTGGGGTTCGCCTTCCAGCAAGGCGCGCGCTCTGTCTACCTGCGGACGGAGGACTCAAGGGCGGCCGCGATTCGTACGTATCTGCGGCTGGGGTTCGAGCCGGAGCTGCGCGACGCGACCCACCCGGAACGCTGGTGCGCGTTGCTTGCGTGAATGCAACCCTGATCAACGCTGCTTCCGCCGGACCGCGACGTTGCTAGTTCCGCGCGACGACGACGCGAGCCACGTTGACCGCGTCACCGAAGGCGTCGTAGCCGCCAGAGATGGCGACGAAGCGGTAGACGACATCGCCGTCACGCACGAAGATGGCGGAGACGCGCACCTCCATGCCCTCAAAATCGGCAGTGCCGGTCAGCGCGATCGACGCGTCGCCGATCCGCTCGACATCGGTCTCGCTCAGGCGCCAGTCTGGGCGGGACAGGGCGGAATCGCGCTGGTACTCAATGGCGTCGGTGGCGTGCGCCGCCGAGGCAAACTCCATTACACGCGCGTCGAAGGCGAGCACGCGCGTCAGGAACTCGACCAGGCCGGGATTGGGGTAGAGGAACTCGCGCGCCGCGCCACGCGTGTAGCCCCACTGGCGCAGCAGGCGCTCGTACTCGGCAGCGTCCTCTGATTCACGGGCAATCTCGGCGATCTGGAGGTGGGACACCTCGCGGTCAAGCCGCAGGCCACTGGGCAGGTCGTCCTCGGTCGGCAGCGCGGGCAGCAGGCTCACGACCGGCGTGGGCGACGGCGTCGGTGACGGACGCGGGGTTGGCGTGCGCGTCGCGGCGGGGGTTGACGCGGGCCTGGGCGTGCTGGTCGCTCTGGGCGTCGGAGTCGGCGTCGCCGTCGAGTAGCGCCACATCGTCGCGGTGGGAATCGGGGTTGGCGTGGCCGTCGAGTAACGCCACATGGGGGCGGTAGAAATCGGCGTCGCGGTGGAGTCGGTCGACTGCGCGGACGGGGCGCCGGACCATTCCAGGAAGTCGCTGAAGCTGCAGCCACTGGCGATCAGCAGCAGCGCCCCGACTCCCAGCAATGTCGCGCGGAGTGAATGACGAACCTGTCTCGTTGTGATCTGGCACGCTCCAATACACGTCGACGGCGGCTCGACAGCATGTTGACCAGAAGCGCCGTCGCGTCGATAGGGTCTCACATGGTTAACGCACGACTGCTGCCAGAGTGACGGCGGCGGGGATGCGAGCCGCGGGCCGAGGGGCGCGAAGGGCGAGGCCGGCGCGCTGAATCCCGGCGCGCGCTACGCAGCACGTTACGGCGCTGTACCCCCGGCAGGAATCGAACCTGCGACATACGGCTTAGAAGGCCGTCGTTCTGTCCACTGAACTACGGGGGCGTGTTTTCCGCGTACGGACGCGATTTTCGAGAGCCGTCACCGACACTTGCGCAAGCAAGGCCGCATGCCACATCTTCCACGTCAAGCACTCGCTGTGACTCACTGATTCTACCAAGTGGGCCTTCTCCGACCCGCCGACTCTTTGGACGAGTGAGTCACCGTCCGGCAGCCTCACGGTACGCGTCGGCCAGTACATCGAGGACTGCGGCTGTGATCGCCTCGGGACGGATTCGGTTCCCTTTGCCAACTCGCGTGGGCGCAATCAAGGCTTCTAATTCGATGAGGCCCTGAGGAGCGCGGGATTCAAACACACCTCTCCACACCGACATCACGCCGCCCCAGTCAAGCCAAATCTTCACCAATCCGTGGTCATCACCCCGGAAGTACGGCAACAGCATGACCCTTCCATCCGCGTAGCGCCACGTCGAGACTGACGCCAGTTGCTCGTGTTCCAACTGGTCGGCCCAGTCCGCGAGGCGTAGTAGATGGTCATGCTGATCTGGGGGCTGCGCTTGAAGTGCGACTCGAAACGCTGCCGTCCCCCGCAGATACTGCCCTTCTGGCGCGGATATGCCAAAGCCAGCGTTGCTGCCGTGGGGTTCGTCTTGCCGCTCGGGATCGATCCGCTGTGGGACGAGTACTTGTGATCCACCCACGTCATAAGCGACGACGGTGATGAGGTCGATGATGAGCAGGTTTGCGACCGACTCCAGGTAGCCGACGAGCCGCACGAGTTCGTCTGGCGCCTCGTCTATAACGATGACGAGCCGGAACGCACCATGCCGCAGACTCTCAGCCAGCCCTGACGCGAACAGGTCAGGGCTGAACGCGCCAAACTGATCGGCTGCTTCCACCACCGCACTGACGCTCGTGTGCCCGCGCTGACTGAGGTGATACGCCAGTACCTGCTGCTCGAACGTCGCGACTGCCATGCCGCGTAGATAGGCAGCGTAGGTCAGTACCTGCGCGATGACAGCGCGACGCGCTTCTGCGTTGCGCGCCAACTTGATCTCGATTACGGCGATGCGGCCCGAAGGCTCGACGGCGATCAGGTCGGCAATGCCACTCCCGAGCGCGACCTCCCGGCCTATGATCGTCAGTGATGTGTTGCCAGAGAGAGGAAGCATCTGCGGTGTGTCCTCGACGAGAGCGTGGAGCGTGGCTTCGTTCGGGTACCCCGATGGCGCAAGTGGGGCCCAGCCCGTTCCGTTGTTACGCCAGATCGCTGTCATCTGTTGCCTCATCTCCTTCGCACTCGTGGCTCGTAGGGCGGCGTCAGCCGGCAAAGTCTGCTGTCTCGTCTGGTCCCTGATGAACATGCGTTGATCACCGACGTCTCCTCTGCTGTCGCGAACATCGTCTGGTACTTCACGTCGTCAACATTGCGATGACGGCGTTTCCCCGGAAGACGGAGAACCGTGTTCCGTGCGCGCATCGTTCACTGCCTCGTCGAGGCGGTCCGCGAGCTCAGATTCGTTGATTCGACGGTCGGGCGCTGCCAGCGTCAGCCTCGCTTCCAGACCTGCCACAATTCGATTTTGCCAAAGGACCGCTCGTAACACGTGGATTGACCCGTGGGCCCAAGGTCAAGTTCACCCTTCCTATGTATCATGCCTGTAACGACGAAAGGACGTTGGAACGATGACGCAAACCACCGCGCCATACGGCTCATGGCGCTCGCCGATCTCGTCGGACCTGATCGCGGGCGGGTCGGTGCGGCTCTCGCAGGTCGCGCTCCGTGACGGCAGCCTCTATTGGCTGGAGTCGCGGCCGACTGAGGGCGGGCGTTATGCGCTGGTTCGCCGCGAGCCGGACGGCAGCATCGAGGACGTGACGCCGAGCGACATGAACGTCCGCACGCGGGTGCACGAGTACGGCGGCGCGTCGTACTCCGTGACCGGCGCGGCCGTGTTCTTCAGCAACTACGTGGACCAACAGCTCTACCGGCAGGACCGGGGCGACGACCCGATCGCGATCGTGCCGGAGCAGCCGGAGACAGCCTCTCACCGCTACGCCGACGCCCGCCTGACGCCCGATGGCCGCACGGTCGTCTGCATCCGCGAGCGGCACGAGGGCGAGCACGACGTGGTCAACGAGCTGGTGGCGATCCCGGCCACCGGCGGGGGCGAGCCCCGCATCATCGCCGGGGGGCACGACTTCGTCGCCTACCCGCGCGTCAGCCCCGACGGGCGGCAGCTGGCCTGGATCACCTGGGACCACCCCCGCATGCCGTGGGACGGGACCGAGCTGTGGCTGGCCGATCTCGCTGGGGACGGCGCCGTCTCGAACGAGCGGCTGGTGGCGGGCGGACCGGCGGAGTCGATCTTCCAGCCGGAGTGGTCCCTGGACGGCGCGCTGCACTTCGTCTCCGACCGCACTGGCTGGTGGAACCTCTACCGGCTCGATGGCGACGACGCGCTTCCGCTGGCGCCGATGAACGCTGAGTTCGGCGGGCCGCAATGGGGGCTGGACGCAGCGACGTACGCCTGTCTCAGCGACGGCAGGATCGCCAGCGTCATCACCGTGCGGGGCATGGACCGGCTGTGCGTCGTCACCCCCTGGGAAGGGGTTACGGCCACGCTGGAGCTGCCGCTCAGCTCCATCGGGCACATCGCGGGCGACGGTGGGAATCGCGTCGCTTTGCTGGCGTCGGGACCGGAGCTGATCTCATCGGTGCTGCTGGTGGACGTGGACAGCGGCGAACACGAGATCGTGCGCCGCAGCAACCAGGCCGAGATCGAGCCCGGCTATCTCTCGCGCGCCCAGCCGATCGAGTTCCCGACGACCGATCGGCGCAAGGCGCACGCCTTCTACTACGCGCCCCACAACCGCGACGCGGCCCCTCCCGAGGACGAGATGCCGCCGCTGATCGTCTTCTCCCACGGTGGTCCGACCGGGGCGACCAGCGCGGGACTGAACCTCAGCATCCAGTTCTGGACCAGCCGAGGGTTTGCCGTGGTCGACGTGAATTACGGCGACAGCACCGGCTATGGGCGGGCGTACCGCGAGCGGCTGCGCGGCCGCTGGGGCGTCGTCGACATTGACGACTGCGTTAACGCGTCGCGCTTTCTGGTCCTGCACGGGCTCGCGGACCCGAACCGCCTCGCCATTCGCGGCGGCAGCGCCGGAGGCTACACGACGCTGGCGGCGCTGTGCTTCACGGACGTGTTCTCGGCCGGGGCCAGCTACTACGGCATAGCCGACCTGGAGGCGCTGGCCCGCGACACTCACAAGTTCGAGTCGCGCTACCTGGACAGCATGGTCGGCCCCTGGCCCGAGCAGGCCGAGCTCTACCGGGACCGCTCGCCGATCCATCACACGGACGGGCTCTCCTGCCCGATGATCGTCCTCCAGGGGTTGGATGACAAGGTCGTCCCGCCCTCGCAGGCGGAGATGATGGTTGCCGCGCTGAAGGAGAAGGGGATGCCGCACGCCTACCTGCCGTTCGAAGGCGAGCAGCACGGATTCCGCCGCGCCGAGAACATCAAGCGCAGCCTCGACGCGGAGCTGTACTTCTACTCGCGCGTCTTCGGCTTCGACACCGCCGACGAGATAGAGCCGGTGGAGATCGTAAACCTGTAATGCGAAGACCGTGGGTCGGGACGCGGGACGGATCACGGCGCCTCAGACCTTGGAGGGGAGGCCCCCGCGTGGCCTCCCAGGTTCGCCGCCATGTAGTCGGCGGGCGCGCGCCAACGTCGCAGTCACTCTTGGCCAGGCAGATGTCTGCCCTAGGAGGCCACTCGGGGGACTCCACTACGGGCATCCAACTTCGTCGCGGCAATACGGGCGTATACTCATGATCGGCGTTTCG
>DATKCN010000083.1:0-16144 GCA_035513175.1 Thermomicrobiales bacterium | reverse complement strand
TGATCTACTGTTGCGCCTGTGCCTGCTGATCGGCGGCCTGTTCCTCTTCGCGCTGGCGATGGCGCTCTCGCTGCAATGCAACCTGGGCGCGGCCTCCTGGACCGTGCTGCACGACGGCATCAGCCGCCAGACGCCGCTCTCGATCGGCGTCGCCACCCAGCTCGTCGGCTTCCTGATGCTCGGCGTTTCCTGGCTGGCCGGCATCCGACCCGGCCTCGGCACGCTGGCCAACATGATCCTCGTCGGCCTCTTCCTCGACCTCATTCTCTGGGTCGACATAATACCGTTGGCAGATGCCTACCCGTTGCGCGTGCTCATGCTGCTGGCCGGCATCGTGCTGCTGGGCCTGGCATCGGCCCTCTACATCAAGGCCGGCTTCGGCGCCGGTCCCCGTGACTCATTCATGCTGGCCGTACACCGCCGCACCCGGCTGCGCATCGGCAAGGTGCGCTGGCTGATGGAGGTCTCCGCCGTCGTGGTGGGCGTCCTGCTGGGCGGCGCCTTCGGCATCGGCACCATCATCTTCGCCATGCTGGTCGGCTTGACCGTCGACTTCTTCTTCAACCTGCTCAATGTGCGCGTCTCACCCGCCGTGGAGCCGAAGATCGTCGCCGTTCCAGTAGAATAACCGCGCTACAATGCGTCGAACGACCGCGCGCGGGCGATAACGGACCACAAACCTTGCGTAGGGGCGCATCGAATGCGCCCTGCTGGATGCCTGCCCCTCACCGGCTCACCGCGACACGTCGGACACGCCGCTGCCGATCCAAGCCCACGTGACCCAGCCGGGCGCATTGCCATGCGCCCCTACGAGGCTACGGAATCTTGTCCGCTCGGAGCACACGCTGGCCAACGTGGGCGAATGCAATTCGCCCCTGCAGCGCTGCTACGGTCTATTGACAAACTTGACTTGAAGTCTAAAGGACGACAAGCCTTAACAACGACAGTTGTCGTCCTTTGAATTCTCCCCGTCCATCCAGCATATCGACGACGCCACATACACGCGAGCCTCGCCGCCAACGGCCACCCAACCCCTCTCCGCTACCCGCTCACCGCTCATCACTCAATCCGCCGGTACGTCGGATGCAGCGCCCCGACCAGCGCGATGATGACGGCCAGCACCAGCCCGCCGATGCCGATCGTGACCGGCGCGCCGTAGCGGTCGGAGAGAATGCCGAACGGCACCACCCCCAGCGGCATGGCCGAGAACGTCAGCATGTAGACGCTCATCACCCGCCCGTGATAGGCGGGCTCCGCGTAATGCATCACCAGCGTGCTCGTCAGCGTCATGTACGCCGATGACACCAGCCCTACCACCAGCAGCGCCCCCAGCCCGATCGTGAACGACTGCGCGAAGCCGAAGACAGCCACGCCCAGCCCGAACGTGACCCCCATCACCATCTGCAGCAGCCCGCGTCGCCGGAAGGTCGCCATCGACGCCACCACCAGCGACCCGATCAGCGCGCCGATCCCGTTCACCGTCAGCAGGATGCCCAGCCCCTGCGGCCCGACGTTGAACACGTCCTCGGCAAACACCGGCATCAGCTGCTGGTACGGCATCCCCAGCAGCACCGGCGCGAACGACAGCGCCAGCAGCGTGAACAGGATCGACGTCCGCCGCAGGTACCCCAGCCCCTCGATCAGCGACTTCAGCGGCGCCGGGCGCGCCACCCCCTCGGCCATCGGGACCGGCGCGCCGGAATGCGGAATCCGCAGCAGGTTCACGACAACCGCCACGTACATCAGCGTTGTTATCAGGAAGACGCCCCCCGCGCCGACCAGCGGCCACGCGATCAGCGCGCCCGCCATCGCCGGACCAACTACCCGCGAGAAGTTCATGCCCGCGCTGTTGAGCGCGATCGCCTGCCCCAGCCGCTCCCTCGGCACCAGTTGCGCGATGAACGCCTGCAACGACGGCATGCCGAACGCGAAGCCGGTGCCCTGCAGCACCGAGACCAGCACCAGATGCCAGATCTGCACCACGCCGGTCAGCACCAGCGCGGCGGTGATCAGCGCCGACAGGCCCATCAGGCTCTGCGTCAGCACCAGCGTGCGCCGCTTCGGGAAGCGGTCGGCAACCACGCCGCCGAACAGGCCGAACGTCAGCATTGGCAGGCCCCAGCCCAGCGACACGATGCCGACCGCCGTCGCCAGCCCGGAGATGTCGTAGGCCACGTAGCCGGTCGTCACCATGCCCATCTGCACCGCGATCGTCCACGGCAGCAGGCTGATCCACAGCCGCCGGAAGTCCCGCACCTCCAACGCCATGAACGGCCGCTTCCACGCCTGCCCCGGCGCGGCGAGCGACGCCGGGGCAGCGCGGGGCTCGTTCCCTATCCACTCACCGCTCACCGCTCACCGCTTCCCCCGGCACGCGCCAGTCGCGGAACAGCTTCACCGTCGAGATCGACACGAACGTCTCGACATCCCGCACGCCCGGCAGCGGCGCAACGTGCTCGCGCAGGAAGGGGTACATGTCCTCGACGCTGCGCAGCGCGACGCCGCAGAACAGGTTGAGGCGGCCCAGCGTGATCAGCACCATCGTCACTTCTTCACGCTGGCGCAGGTGCTCCGCGATCTCCTCGACGTGGTTCAGGTCGGCCTTGATGCCGATCAGGCTGACGGCCTCGTACCCGAGCTGGGCGATGTCCGGCGCCACGATCGTCGAGATCGTGCCCGCCTCGTACAGGCTCTCCACCCGCCGCCGCACCGTCGATTCCGGCACCCCGCTGGCTCGCGCCAGTTCCGCGTACGACGCCCGCGGCCGCTCCTGCAACAGCCGGATCAGCTGCCGGTCGATGCTGTCGACCTCATGTCCCGTTGCCTGCGCCACGCCCAACTCCTCGGCCTCCGTAGCGAAAACCGCCACAACCAACCCATTGTACGCCAGAACTCTCCATTCTGAATGCCACAATCGCACGAAACCACCACCGCAACCCCTATCCGCTAACCGCTACCCGCTCCAGCATGTATCCTTGCCCGTGCAAAACCGACCGTGGACCCAGCTGTTCATCGCCACGCCAGCTCTACATCCGCAACCGTGAGCGAGGGCCCCACCTGAGACACCCACCAGCCCCCATGGGCCGGACGGGGTTGTGGAGCCTGCCGTGAGCGATCAGACACCCGCGCTGCCTGAACCCGCCCCGTATCGAGCCGAACGCGCCACCGCCGCGCTGAAGCACCGCGACTTCCGCCTGCTCTGGTCCGGCCAGTTCGTCTCCACTCTCGGCGGGCAGATTCAGACCGTCGCGCTGGGCTGGCACATCTACCTGCTGACCGGCTCCGCCCTCCAGCTCGGCATGCTGGGCCTGATGCGCGCCATCCCGACCATCGCCTTCTCGCTGGTCGGCGGCGCGCTGGCCGACGCCCGCGACCGGCGGCTGCTGCTGATCGTCACCCAGGGCATCCTGGCCGCCTTCTCCGCCGTGCTGGCCATCGCGACGCAGGCCGAGTTCGTCTCCGTTACCCTCATCTATATCGTCACGCTGCTGTCCGCTACGGCCGACTGCTTCGATGAC
Source organism: Thermomicrobiales bacterium (assembly GCA_035513175.1). Classification (GTDB taxonomy): domain Bacteria; phylum Chloroflexota; class Chloroflexia; order Thermomicrobiales; family CFX8; genus DATKCN01. Next base: position 12,626 of record DATKCN010000083.1, on the reverse strand, counting down.
CCGGCCCGCCAGGCGCTCATCCCCAACCTCGTCCCGCGCTACCGCCTGCCCCAGGCGCTCACGCTCAACATCCTGGCCGGCAACGTCGCCACCATCGTCGGGCCGGCCGTCGGCGGCGTCGCCATCGCCAGCTTCGGCCTCGGGTTCACCTACTGGCTGAACGTCGCGTCGTTCGGCGCGGTCATCGCCGCGTTGCTCGTCATGCGCTCGCGCCCGGCCGTGCCGGTCATCGCGCGGGGCGGCGTCCACGCCGTGATCGACGGCCTGCGCTTCGTGCGCCAGAACCCGGTCATCCTGTCCCTGATGACGATCGACTTCCTGGCGACCTTCTTCGGCTCGGCCCTGGTGCTGCTGCCGATCTTCGCCAGCGACATTCTCGACGTTGGCCCACGGGGACTGGGATTCCTGTACTCAGCGCCCGCGTTCGGCGCGGTGCTGGGCGGCCTGACGCTCACGGCGCTGCCGGTGGCGCGTAAGCCGGGCCGCATGGTGCTGGGCTCGATCGCCTGCTACGGCGTCGCGATCATCGCCTTCGGCGCGGCCCCGACCTTCTGGATCGCCTTGCTCGCGCTCGGCGCCAGCGGCGTGGCCGACACCGTCAGCATGACCTTCCGCCACACCATCCGGCAGCTCGCCACGCCGGATCACCTGCGCGGCCGCATCGCAGCCGTGCACTCCGTCTTCTCCGGCGGCGGCCCCGAGCTGGGCGACTTCGAGGCCGGCGTCACGGCGCGGCTGTTCGGCACGCAGCCGGCCGTCATCGTCGGCGGCATCGCCGTCGTGCTGGTCGCCGCCGGCGCGGCGCTCTTCAGCCCCCGCATCCGCGACTACACCCTGGGCGAGCTGGAGCGGCCCCAACCCTCGTAGGGACTGGGCAAGCCGCGGCACATTCGAGGATCGGGGGACGTCCGCGTGTCTACATCGGGCGGGGTTAGGGACAGGTGGCCAGCCGACGTTACGGGGCCGAATCCGCGTGTACATCGATGTTCACCATAACGCGGGGCAAAAGGTGAGGCGGCCCTGGGGTAGGGGGTCGCCTCGGGAGGGAAGGATGGGGTGGAGTAGGTTTCTCCGCGGGCTTCCTTCGTTGCCCGGAGTGCGGTGGGTGGGGTCCACCGTGACTCACTGGCAATAACGCACGGCGTGTGCCATTGGTTATGCTCGGCGTGATCTCCCCGCCAGCATGAAGATCCATGGGCCGCCGGGGCGTGAGCAACGCCGGGACATGGGCGGCGCGCCGGCCGCTCAGCGCGTCAGCCAGGCGGCCAGCGCCAGCACGATCACGCCCGCCGCGGAGACGATCAGCACCGGATCGATATAGACCGGACGCTGCCCGCCGGCCTCCTCGCCCGCGCCCCGCGCCCGCGCGAACATCAGCGCCACCGCCAGCAGCGCCAGCACGACGCTGGCGGCTACGATCGACGCCGTCATCCACCCGGAAACCGCGGCCAGTGGCGGAAGACGTGTGACCTGGTCCATCCCAACCTGCCTCAACCGCACGGGCAATCCGCCCGCGCTCGGCCGTGATGCCATCCCGCGCGACGGCAGCCTGCCTGCGATGGCGTGCATATTGCTACAGCGGCGGGGTAATCAGTTCAGTATGTAACCCTGTCGGAGCGGGGCTGCTATGAGGAATGCATCGTACCATGTTCAGTAGCCCGGATCGCGCAACCAGGGCACGAGGGCAACACATCGCAACCGTAGATATCCTGGTCGTTGACGACGACCCAACCATACGCTCAGTGCTTGAGGCGCTGCTGGAGGACGAGGGGTTCACGCCCATCCTGGCCGTCAACGGGCGGGAGGCGGTCGAACGCGTCGCCGAGAACCCACCAGCGCTCATCCTGATGGACCTGATGATGCCCATCATGAGCGGCGTCGACGCCACCCGTCATCTGAAGTCGAACGCCCGCACCGCTGGCATTCCAATCATCGCCATGTCCGCCGGCTTCATCCTGCGGGAAGCGGTCGATGAGCTGCTGGCCGATAGAATCATCTCCAAGCCGTTCGATCTCGACGCGCTGATCGCCAACATCCGCTCAACGCTGCGCCTCGCGCATGCCTACGACAACAACCCCCCCGCGGCCGGAGGGTAGCCGGGCTCCACGTAAGCGCGCTCTGCGCTCCCATGGCGCCACGGCGCCATGGGAGCCGGCCTCACATGGGGGATAGCCGCATGCCACCTGAACCCAGCGATCGCCGCGCGCTCCAGGAACGCATCCAGCGCGCGCTCGACGCCGGCGACGATGACGCGCTCGCCGCCGCCCTCCACTCCGGGACGCATCACGGCCGGCCGGGCGTGAACGCCCGCACCAAGCGTTGGGTGGCGGCGCGCCTGCGCGAGCGAGACGGCCCGCGCTCCCCGGACCTGCTGCGCGCGGCGTTGCGGCATGCCACGTCCCACGAGCCGTCGCTACGGTCGATCTCGTGCATTGCGCTGGCGGATTGCCTGCCCGTCGACCGCGCCGCCGTCATGCAGCGCGCGCTCGCGCTGGCCGCCGATAGCGACTGGGAGGTGCGCGAGTGGGCCGCCGGGATCTTCGGCGCGGCGCTGGACAGCGACTTCGACGCGGAGTATCCCGCGCTGCTGGCGCTGACCGCGCATGCGGATGACCGGGTGCGGCGGGCGGTGGCCCTGGCGGCGATGGCGGCCGCCGACGCTCGCAAGCCGGAGCGCGCGCAGCGGCTGCTGGCGCTGCTCGAGCCGCTGCTGGCGGACCACTCCGCCTACGTCCGCCGCAACCTCGGCCCGTTCGCCATCGGCGCCGGCCTGCTCGCCGCCTATCCGGACGCGACCCACGCGGCGCTGCGCGACTGGGCGCGGCGCGACGACGCGATCACCCGCTGGAATGTGGCAGCGGCCTGCGGTAGCGCCGCCGCGCGGCGATCCCCTCAGCCGCTGCTGGCGGTCCTGGACCTGCTCGCGCTCGATGAGCGGCGGATGGTGCGCTCGGCGGCGCGGGCCGCGCGGCGTTCGCTCGACGCGGGATGAGAGATCAGGAACGTGCGGCCCTCATCCCCCGCGCCGCGTCTCTCATTAAAGAGGCTTCGGCCTGGCTCCCTGTGTGCAGGGGAGGAGCCAGGCCTGTTCTGGGGTGCGGGACGGCGTTGGCGGCGCTCGTCCACAAGGAGGAGGCAGAGGTGTGTGCAGGAGATGGGGTGCGTCCCCCGCGCGCTGCCCATTCTCACCGTCGACACAACCGGCGCTGCAGTGCGTTCCGGTGGCCATGTATCATCCGGGTCCCGGGCCTCGCCCCGGCATATGCCGGGCATGTGCCTATACTAGTATCCGGCAACGACGACGTGAATCCGCCGACGGGACAGTTTTCGGCAGCCTCACGGACGGCTTGCCACCTGTACCATTGGACAGGCGACATGCGTGTCGCGATGGAGGACGCGCCCTCATGCTGATCTTCGACCGGCTCGTGCTGGATGTCGAGCAACTGGACCGCGCGTTGCACTTCTATACCCAGGCGCTCGATTTCCAGGTTGTCACGCTCGGAGACTGGCTCGGGCGCCGCACCGCGCTGATCCAGCTTGGCGCGTTGCACATACTGCTGCTGGAACAGCCCGGCAGCGCCAACCCGCTACATCTCCCCAAATCGGGCCCGGTGATCACGTTATCGGACGCGCGCATCGTGGACCGCTTCGACGCCATCGAGCGCATGGGCGTCCAGATCCTGGCGCCACTCGCCGAATCCCCATGGGGCGGCCGCTCGTTCCTCATCCACGATCCCGACAGCTACCTGATCATGATTCAGGAGCCCGGCGGGCAACACCCCGACGAGCAGCGCTAGACCTGTTTCAGGCCGCCACGCCAGGGGCCTGAGTCTCCGCGGGCGCGTCCTGCTTGCGATGCATCGACCGCGTGATCGCGATGACCGCTCCGGCGGCGATCACGATGTCGCCGATCGAGATGACGTTGGCCAGCGGCAGCCGGTCCGGAATCGCGATCACGTCCCCCAGGAACAGCAGCCGGGTGTCGTCGTCGGCGATCTCGCTGTTCGAGAGCACGGGCGATTCCCCCTGCTGGCGCGCCTGCTCCTGACGCACCCGGTCCAGCCGGCCGGCGCGCTCCAGCGCGGACTCCGGCGACGGCATGAACCCGCCGTTGGCGGTGATCACCAGCGCGTTCAGCGCCGCCCCGACGACGATGATCTTCATGCCGGGGATGTGCAGATTGCGCAGCATGACGAACAGGACCGCGAGCAGGGTGGCGATATGCGCGTACGGGCCGATGCTGTGCGTGATCTCCCACCGGCCGGCGATGGGGGTGAAGATGGCGACCTGCACGAGCAGCGCCGCCAGCAGCACCGGCAGCAGTCCGATGCGCATCCCGGCGGCCTTGGCCAGCGACCCACCCGTGGCGAACCCTATGATGAGCCCCAGGGCTATGGCGCTGAGTAGAACCACGCGGGAGCCTGTCCTAGCTCACTCACATCGACACGGTCGTCGCCGGAGATCGGGAGCACCTTGCTCCACTCTTCCATGACTTGCAGGAAGCTCGCGACCACCTTAGGGTCGAACTGGGTCATGGCGTTGTTGCGAATCTCCTCGATCGCCACCTGCTTGCTGAGCGGTCCACGGTACGGCCGCGCGGTCGTCATGGCATCGAAGGTGTCGGCCACGGCGATGATACGCGCTCCCAGCGGAATCTGCTGGCCGCGCAGCTTGTCGGGGTAGCCCTTGCCGTCCCAGCGCTCGTGATGCGAGCGCACCAGCGCCGTCTCGTGCTTGAACTGGCGGTAGGGCTTGAGCAGCTGCTCGCCGATCACCGGGTGATCCTGCATGATCTTCCATTCGGCGTCGGTCAGCTTGCCCGGCTTGTGGAGCAGGTCGTTGCCGATGCCTATCTTGCCGATGTCGTGCAGGCGGGAGGCCATGCGCAGTCGCTCCAGATCGCGCTCGTTCACGCCGTACACCTCGGCCACGCGCAGCGCGATGTCCGACACTCGCCGCGAATGATCAGCGGTGTACGGGTCCCGCTGATCGATCGCGTCCGCCATCACCAGCATCGCCTCCTGCGTCTGATGCTGGAGGCGCTGGATCATCTCGAACGCAACGTAGGTGGTGACGGCTGGAATGATCAGCAGCGGCGTCAGGGGCGCCGCCGTCAGCCAGACGAGCGCAACCAGGACCCCGACGACCTCCAGGCAGATGTACGGGAGCAGGAGATTGATGTCGTTCGTCAGCCAGATGTACTTAACCGAGCGTCTGGAGATGATCCCGATGATGCCGTTCATCAGGAACACGTTGACGACATAGAACACCGCGATGACCACCAGCACCATCAGCAGCGGAACCACCGACATGGGCAGCTCGTGGAGCTGGCGCGTGCCGTAGGCCAGATACCAGAGCAGGCTGCTGAGCCCCAGCGTCAGCGTGTAATTAGACGCGTTGAAGATAAGGAACGCCGGCGCCTTGCGGACCCGCAGGTCCGCGCACACCACGACGGCCAGTCCCACGATCGCCGCCAGCGGGAAGGGGAGCAGAAACACCATCGCCATGTACGCGACGGTGGAGAAGCTGGTTTCGCCGCCGATCAGCAGGGGAAAGTCGATCAGCTCCAGGATCATGCTGATCAGGCCCAGCACGATCGCCGTGATGATGATCGTGCGCGTCAGCTCAATGGGAACGACCGCGACGGACACGACAACGAGCGCCGCCGCTGCCACGGCCACAATGCTGAGGTAGATTCTTGCTGCGAACGGAAGCCCCCGGCCCAACGAGCTTCACCGTCTTTCCAGCGCACACGGGCTTGGCACGTAGCGATCTCGTTTCGCGCGCGAAACAAGAGCAATCGTACATCCTGCCCCGCGCTGACAGCACGTCAGACGTGTCCAGAAAGTACTGATCGCGTCAGGACCGTGCTCCCATTTGCGGGCGAGAAGCGGGGCAGCGGCGCGCTCTGCCGGTCGGCCCGGCCTGCGTCACGACCGGACGACGGTTGCGGGGGACACAGCGAGAGAGCGGCTCACGTGAGCCGCTCTCTCGCTGTCTTGCTTAGTATTGACGTTCTGTTGCTTACGGGCCCCACTTGTGCGGCGCGCCCGAGGCGAGCACGAACGAGATGATGCCGGTCAGCCATAGCGCCATGTAAACCACGTTGCCCTTGATGCGCTTCACGAGAATCCCCTATCCGATACTTAGAGAGGCCCTCTCTCTAACCGGCTCCCACATTTTCTGGAAGTACTATACAGACCTTACCAGAAAGTACTAGGCATGGCAATACCCATGTACCGCACATCATAGGACCTGTTATAGGAGAAAAGTACTATGTTTGGGAGCCAGGCGTCCCCATATAGTACTGTCGTCCCTGGAATTGTAGGAGATTCGTACCACGTTCTCCAGTCAACACGGGAATATCCGCCGGTGAATCGAAATTGCCGGGCGCCGGTTGCCGGTCGCATGTGACACGAATGCACGGCTATTATGTTTGCAGGAATGGCCGGTCAGCACCCGGCGCGCTCGGTAAGATAGGGGAGGCGAGCGCTCCGCCCAGCGGGTGACGGGCGCTCGACGCACATGAAGGGACGGCGATGGAGCTCTGGATGTACCTGGTTGTCATCGGCATGATCCTCGTCTCGCTCGTCGGAACGATCTGGATCACGCTCTGGACCATTCAACGGGGAGAGGCGCGGCGCACGCAGGCGGACACGACCGACGCGTCCGGCCCGCCGGAGCCGCCGGCGTGACCCGCGCCACCGCCTGACCGCGCCCGTCTGACCGCGCCGTTATGCCAGCCCAGCGGCGCCCGCCGCGTGAATTGGGAGAATTGGGCTACGCGGCGGGATTGAGCCCGTGGAGCAACGTTCTATAATGCAGGCGCCACGTATCACTGCGCGCAAGGATGAGCCCGATCGCCTTGCTTCCACGATACACACGGACAATCGAGCTGTATACAGCTAGGCCAGCGTCCACAATCCAGACGATCGCGTTGGCCCGAGGGTGAGCGAAGATGACGTTGTCAATTGCCGAAGTCATGCGCCAGGCGCAGGAGGAGATGAACGGCGGCGATTTCCGCGCGGCGTCTCAGACCTGCGCGCAGCTCATACGCCAGTTTCCTGGCTACGCCCGCGCTCATGGCATGCTCGGCGAAGCCTTTCGCGAGCAGGGACAGCTGGCTGGCGCGCAGCGGGCTTTTGCCGAGTCGCTGGCCCGTCATCAGCGTGCGCCGGGCGCCTATCTCGGGTTGGGGCTGATCGCCGAGGACCAGGGCTCCACGGAGCAGGCGCTGGCCTACTGCCAGGTCGCCTGGGAGCTGGCGCCCGATCAGCGCCAGTTGCGTGAGCCGCTCGCGCGCGTTGCCATGCGCCGCTACGGGGCCGATGGCGACTTGCAGCTGTCGCACGCGGCGCTCGCGCAGATGCACGCCAACGCGTCCCGGTTGCGCCGCGCCGTCGATGCCTTCCGGCGCGCGCTGGCCGACCTGCCGAACCGGGTCGATCTGAAGCTCGGCATGGCGGAATGCCTCTGGCGCATGGGGCACGACGCCGAGGCCGCGCGGCTGGCCCACGAGGCCCTGGAGCAGTTCCCCGAGTCCGCCGCGGCGCTCGCGATCGCCGCTGACGTCGAACGGCGGTCCGGCAGCGCCGGGCGCGCGGACGATCTGCTACGGCAGCTGCGCGCGGTCGACCCGGACGGGGTCATCGTGGCGAGCATGCTGGCCACGAATCCACGCGCCGACCGCGGCTATCTCGAGCTGCCCCTCGACGCGATGCCCGGCTTCGGGGATGAGGTGGCCGACACGCCCGTGGAGCGCCTCCGCATCGCGCCCGCCCCCGATTTCGAGTACCTGCCGGCGCGGGCCGAACTGCCGGCCGCTTCAATCGAGGAGCTGGAGCCCATCAGCGTCGAGGAGTTCGGAGGCGAGTCGGACGCGCTGCAAGCCGCGGAGTCTGCCCCCGATGCCTTCAGCTTCGACAGCCTCGGCATTGAGGGCGAGCTCACGCCGATCAGTATTGAAGAGCTCGGCGGCCTGCCGGAGGGCTTCCAGCCCATCAGCCCGGAGGAGTTCGGCGGGATGCAGACCGATCTGCCGGCCACGGAGCGCGGCGACGCGCCGCCCGATCCGGCGGCGGATGAGCGCGCGCCCCAGCCGGTTGACGAAGCGCTACCGTTCGACGAGGCGTCCCTCGGGTTCGAGCAGGCCTCGGGCGTCGATCAGGTCGTCTCCACCAGGCCCGTGACCGACGCGCTCGGGCGACAAGCCACCGACGCTCCGTCTGAGCCGGCCGATGACCTCGCGTCGCTGGCGGCGGCGATCGAAGGGGATGTCGCGGATGCGCTGTCACGCGCCGACGGCGATGCCCCACGGCAGGACGACATCGACGACAGCCGGCCGCCCGCGACGACGCCGGGTGGCTACACCACCGTGCTCCAATCGCTTGGCGACGAGGGATTCGCGCCGTTCGATCCCCGAGCCCGCGCGGCCGCCGAGGCAGGCGAGGCGATGCCCTCGCTTGAGATGGACGATCAGCTGCTGGAGCAGTCGCGCCCGCCGTCCGAGACGGATGACGCCACGCGGATCACCGCCGATTGGGATTCGATCGACGACGAGATCCTGCGCGCGATGCCGGAAGGCTACCAGCCGGGCTACACCGCGGAGCTGCGCTCGCTGGACGACATCGGCCTGGCGCCGTTCGAGATAGAGGAGCAGGGCGGCGAGCGGGAAGGCATCGCGCCCTTCGATCTGTTCGACGACGAGGCCGACGAGGCCGACGAATCTGACTCCTTCGACGCAGCCAGCCCAGCGGCAGCGCATGACGACGCCCTGTCCGCCGCCAACGACGAGCCCGGCCAGGCGGGGCCGGATGACGATCAACTCGGCGGCCTGGAGCCGTTCGCGTTCGAGGAATTCGACAGCGCCGACGCGGCGCCGGGCACGGGCCAGCGCCACACAGCCTGGGATTCCAGCGTCTCAGCCATTCCCAGCGACGATGACCTCGACACGCTGCTGGCCTTCGAGGACGATCCAGAGGTCGACATCGCGCCGGCGGCCGAGGCTGTCGACGCGCCGGGCGTGGAGGACCGAACAACCCCGGAGCCCCGCATCGAGGACGAGCTGTCGCGCGTGACACCCGGCCTGGACGTGGACAAGCTCGATCCGATCATCGAGCACTCGATCGCGGTCACTCGGGTGCTCGGCGGCGAGCCTGCCACGAGCGACGCCCAGCACGAGGCGCCGGAGGCGGCGGCGGAAGCGTCCAGCGCGCCCACGTCCAGGCTGACCGACAGCCTCCGGCCGGGCACCGAGGTGTTCCACCGCGCGCGCCAGATCAAGCAGGGGCTCGTCTCCGGTGGCGTCATCATCGGCGATCGGGAGCTGTCCCAGGAGGTCGCGACCGACGAGCTGGCGCAGGCGCGGGACTCCGCCCCGGCGGACTGGCAGGACGACGAGGCCGCCGGGGCGGTCGATGCCGGCGTGGACGCGGATGAAGACGACCGCATCGTCGAGTTCGATTCCGCCCTCGATGTCTCCACGCTGCGCGCCGCCCTCGAGCTGACGCCGGACGATGACCAGATGCGCTGGTGGCTGGCCGAGGCGTTGCGCGAGCAGGGAGAGCTGTCCGACGCCTTCGCCGAGTACCGCTGGCTGATCCGCCATGCCCCGTCGCGGCACGACGCGCTGCTGCAAGCGCTGAACGAGTGTGTCGACCGCGAACAGTCACCCGAGATGGCCCATCGCCTGCTCGGAGATATCTACCGGCGCCACGGCGACACCAGCCGCGCCAGCGCCCACGCCGCCCTCGCGCTCCAGCGGCATAAGCGCGGCGTCCGTGCATGACATGATAGCGTCGCCCAACACGCCGGTGGAGTGAACAGAAAGCGCAGGACGCGATGTCGAACGCAACTACAGGCGGCGGGATGAACCAGCTTCTCATGGAGCTGCTTGAGTACCGTGTCGTGCTCGGGGCGCTGGTGACCACCATGGACGGGCTGGTCATCGCCCACGCCGGGCTGAACCCCGAGGACACGGAGCTGCTGGCGGCGGCGTCCAGCTCCCAGACCGGCGACGACCTGTATGTCTCGGCCAACACGCGCGGCGGCACGATGCACGTGCTGCGCGGGCAGGACATGCGGCTGGTGGTGCTGACCGATAGCGCCCTCCCGCGCGAGCCGGTCGTGGCCATGATGAGCAGGCAGCTCGCGGCGCTGGAAGAGGCGATCGCCGTCTGAGCCCGGCCCGCCGTGCGGGCGCTCCCCATGCCTGTGATACCGTTTGCGCCGGTCGGCCCCGCGGCCTGACCGGCTCGACGCGTGCCGGGCCGCTCGATCCGCGCGCGGGCGCCGTCGACACCGGCAGGCGCCAGGAGGGGAACGGGCAGACATGGCCATCGAACGCACACTGATCATTGTCAAGCCGGACGGCGTGCAGCGCGGCCTGATCGGCGAGATCATCCAGCGGCTGGAGCGGCGCGGCCTGAAGCTGATCGCGCTGAAGCTGACGCGCATCGACCGCCCACTGGCCGAACGGCACTATGGCGTCCACAAGGACAGGCCGTTCTACGAGGGCCTGGTGCAGTACATCACCTCCGGCGCGGTAGTCGTCGGCGTGCTGGAGGGCCCGTCGGCCATCGCTGCCGTCGACGCCACGGTCGGCAAGACGCACCCGGTCGAGGCCGCCACCGGCACCATCCGCGGCGACCTGGCGCTCTCCATCGGCCGCAACCTCATCCACCGCTCCGACAGCGCCGGCGCCGCCCGGTCGGAGATCGACCTCTTCTTCCGTCCGGACGAGCTCATCAGCTACGCGCGCGACACCGACCGCTGGATTATCGAAGAGTAACGGGGATCAGCGCCCAACTCCGCGTCACGAATCGACGCGAAAAATCCGCAGCTGCTGGTAATTCCAGCGGTTCAGCAATTCCGAGACGATGTTGCGGTAGTGGTGGTCAGTCCAGCCGGCGTCGATCTCCCGGCGCTCGATGTCGGGGCTGCCGGCGAACTTTTCCACGTTGGCGTTGGACAGGGTGTCGGTGCGGTGGGAGATGGCGTGCAGCTCGCCATAGACGCTTGTGCCGTCGGTCATGAAATACACGCCGTAGCCGGGATCGAGCTCCAGGCCGAAGATGCCGCCCCGCTGCACGTTGTCGATGATGCGCGGGTGACCGTCGCGCGCGCGGCCACGGTACTCACGCTGCACGGCCTGTAACAGCGGCATGACGCGCGGGCGGATGGCCTCCAGTCGCGCGACCAGCTCGGCGTGGGACAGCGCGCTATCAGCCGTGTCCTCGGCGTCGACGCCAACCGCCGATCCGGCTCCCGTCTCGATGTTCGTTGTGTCGCTGCCAGAACTGCCAGACATTCCGTCACCCTTCGCGCGCCGCGCCCGATGCCAATCGCCGCCTAGTATGGCATGGCGGGCAGGTAGCGGGTAGCGGGTAGCGGAAGTGTTGCGGCGAGTTCAGGGGGAGACGATGGAACGCTGCTCGGAGTTCGCAGGCTCGGGGAGAGGCGGCGGCATGAGCCGCGCCGCAAGCGCCTGGGACAGCGACCGCGCGTCGAACGTCCTGCTCAGCGCCTGCGCGGACGATGCGTGGCATATGCGCGCCCAGCGTGTTGAGATAGTGCTCCACCACGAGCGCGGTCCTGTCCCGTGCTATACTCCCGCGCTCTGTCCAACCGTCGTATCTCGTTCCCACACGTCCCGCGTCCCGACCCAAGGAGCCCCCCGTGTCCCTCTACGTCGAGGTGGCGAAGCGCGCCTTCGCCCGGCACACAACCTACCGGGCCGCGAACATCGCCGGGCTGGCGACCAACTCTTTTTTCGGCGCGCTGCGGACCTACGTCTTCATCGGCCTGTACGCCGGCCTTGGCGTCGTCGCGGGCTGGACGCTCGATGACGCCAAGGCCTTCGTCTGGGTCTCGCAGGCGCTGATCATGCCCGTCTACCTCTGGGGCTGGTGGGAGATCGCCGAGACGATCCGCAGCGGGGACGTGGTCTCCGACCTGAGCAAGCCGTTCGACTACTACACCTTCTGGCTGGCGCAGGACGCGGGGCGGGCCGTCTACCACGTCATCTTCCGCTCCATCCCGACGGTGGTGGTTGGCATCGTCCTGTTCGGCGTGCGGCTTACACCGGAGCCGGGCCGCTGGCTGGCCTTCATGCTGTCCGTGGCGCTGGCGGTCTGGATCAGCTTCGGCCTGCGCTTCATTGTTAATGTCGCCGCCTTCTGGCTGCTCGACTACCGTGGCCCCGGCTTCGCGTTGATGTTCGCCAACTCCTTCTTCTCGGGCCTGCTCGTGCCACTTGTCTACTGGCCGGACGGCGCGCGGCAGGTAGCGGGCTGGCTGCCGTTCGCGGGCATCATCCAGGCTCCGGTCGACGTGCTGCTCGGCAAGGCAACCGGGCTGGACCTCGCGGCGCTGCTGCTGTTCCAGGCGGCCTGGGGCGCCGGGCTAATGCTGGCAGGCCAGGCGCTGCTGGGCGCTGCCGTGCGCAAAGTGGTGGTGCAGGGTGGCTGACGAGCGGGTAGCGGGTAGCGGTTGGCGGATAGGGGAGCGGTCCGAAGTGCGCGGGACGCGTCTCCCCCTCTCCCAGCATTGGGAGAGGGGGCCGGGGGGTGAGGGCGAATGCCCCGCGTAATCTACTCCGACAATCTCCCCGTCCTGCACTCGCTTGA
>DATKCN010000082.1:0-2740 GCA_035513175.1 Thermomicrobiales bacterium | reverse complement strand
GACCGGTGGGGGCGCCCTCGACGACGCAGGGCGTCGAACAGGTGGCCCGAGACTGGCTGCCGGACGGCCCCGTCGTCGTAGGCTTGACCGCCGGCGCCTCGACCCCCAACAACATCGTCGGAGAGGTCATCCGGAAGCTTGGGGAGTTCTGTCAGTAACGTGCAACGTGCAACGTGCAACGTGCAACGTGCAACGTGCAACGTGCAGCGGGGCAACGTGCAACGGGGCAACGTGCAGCGGGACAGCCCGTTCCGTGAAATCCGTGTAACTCCGTGCCCATCCGTGTTGACGGTGTCACCAACCACGCGAATCCGTGGCGTTAGTCGCGCTGGAGCCGAGACAGCTCGCGGGTGGTGTCGTGGGTCAGGACGATGCGGATGGTGCGGCCGCGGTTGCGGCTGAGAAAGCGGTGCAGATCGGAGCCCGGCTTGGCCATGACGGTGGCGTTTTTCCCCAGCGCGAAGTAGCCCTCCTCCACCTCGTGCTCGGCGGAGCTGACCTCGACCTTGAGGGTCGTCTCGTCGCGGTCGGCGGCCCAGCCAATGCCGAGGCCCATGAGGATCAGCGCTACGACCATCCACCCCAGCATTGCGCTTCTCACGGCGTCGCTCCTGTCGTTGCGGTTCCGGGCCGTCCCGGAACACCCGTCACGCGTCAGGTTGCAAGGCGACTGCCATCTCTCATCTGTATTGATGTCAATGATTTACGGTCAATGGCCGGGTCGCCAGTGGGCCGCTGGCTTCTCTTCGGAGGTAAACGGCGGGTGTACCACGGGCGTAATAGCCGCAGTAACTGGCAAGCTCGCAAGGGTTGAACTATGAAAGCAAGGCAGTATGCGTGTCTCCTGGCGTTCGCGCTGGCTTGGGGAGTGGGCTTCCCGGCGCCGGCCGCGGCGGCGGAGCCGGCGCGGGAATGTGGCGGCCTGTCGGTCATGCTGGATCAGCAGGGGCAGCGGAGTGGTGATGAACGGCGGCAGGGTCAGAACCGCCGCCAATGGTGGACCGACCCGACGGATCGCGCCGAGTTGGGCATCAGCGCTCAGCAGTCCGCGAAAATCGACGAGATCTTCAAGTCGCACATTGGTGCGCAGCGTGAGCGCTGGGCGGAGTCCCGGAAGCTCGAGCCCCTCGTGGACAAGCTGATCAAGGAGGGGACGGCAGACCCGTCCTACGTCGGCCAGCAGGTCCAGCAGCTCGAAAGCCTCAAGGCCGACATGAACGCCGCGCGAATCGTGATGTTGTACCGCGTCATGCGCGAACTCAGCCCGGAGCAGCGCGAGAAGCTCAAACGCCTGCAAGAACGCCGCGAGGCCGAGCACCGTAAATCCACTGATTCCCAGAATCGCCGGTAGGCACACCTCCGGTGTTTTTTCCTGTTCGCGCTCTCTCTGGAGGCACTCGTGACCAAGACGTTCTCCCCGCTGGCCCTTGCCGGCCTCGGGCTTCTGCTGGCCGCAGGGCCCGCGGCGGCGCAGCAGCCGCCCACTGACGACCACGTCCGCGCGCTGATCTCCCAGGCGACGCAGGGCGGGCAGTTGCCGCCGGCGTTCGGCCGGCCGGCCGGGCCGGTCTACAACCTCACCGAGCAGGAGGCGGTCGACCGCGCGGCGCAGTACAACTTGACGCTGGCGTCGGAGCGGATTACGCCGCAGACGTGGGACTACTCGCTGGCGGCGACGCGCGCCAATTATGTCCCGAACCTGACGTCGAGCTTCGGCAACGTCAACCGCACGCAGCTGAGCACCAACGCGCTGGCCGGCGGCCTGCGCACGACGAGCGAGTCGCGGAGCTGGTCGGGCGGGCTCCAGCAGAGCCTCTGGCGCGGCGGCGGGAATTACAGTGTGAACTGGACGAACAGCCGCGACGAGACCAGTTCGACGAACTCGACCTGCAATCCCTGCTTCTCGTCGGGGCTGCAAGCCCAGTTCACGCAGCCGCTGCTGCAGAACCGCAAAATCGATCAGACGCGCGCGGCGATCCTCTCGAACGAGATTAACCAGAGCATTGCGCTGCTCAACCTGAGCGGGTCCGAGGTGTCGATCCTGGCGCAGGTCCGGAATGCCTACTGGGAGCTGGTCTTCGCGCAGCAAGTGCTGGACGCAGCGCGCGGATCGTACGACCTCGCCACCAAGCTCGTGCAGGACAACCAGGCGCGGGTGGAAATCGGCACGATGGCGCCCATCGACATCGTCCAGGCGCAGGCCGAGCAGGCCAACCGCCGCCAGCAGGTCGTGACCGCCGAGGCGACGCTGCGCAACAACGAGCTGGCGCTCAAGCGCCTGATCGTCAACGGCACCGACGACGAGCTGTGGAGCGCCACGATCGTGCCGGTCGATCGCCCACGCGTCACCGAACAGCCGCTCGACCTCGAGGCGGCGGTCCGGACGGCGCTGAGCCAGCGAACGGACCTTGCCGTGGTTCGCAAGAACATGGAATCGGCCGACGTGACGCTGCGCAGCATCCAGAACCAGACGATGCCGACGCTCAATTTCATTGCGCAGATGGACCTGACCGGCCGCGGCGGCGTGAGCCGTCCGCTCCCCGATCCGTTCACGGGCGAGCTGCAGGCGGTGCCGACCACCGGCTACCTCGACGCGCTCCAGAACGTGGGGACGTTCGAGGCACCGACCTGGAACGTGCGGATGCAGTTCCAGTATCCGCTCGGCGCGAGCGCCGCCAAGGCGAACCTCGCGCGGCAGCGGCTCCTCCGCCAGCAGACGGAGGCGACGCTGAAGACGACC
>DATKCN010000081.1:0-5588 GCA_035513175.1 Thermomicrobiales bacterium | reverse complement strand
ACCAGCGTCACGCTATACTGCCGGTGTTCGATCCGTGCCAGCTCAACACGTTGGTCGCATGGCGTCGACGTTCGACTGGCGGTTGCCGTCGCGCATCGAGGTTCAGTGGACTGGAGGAAAACCCATGACCGTTGCCCAGGCGTACGCGCGCTTTATGATTGTCTTCTTCATTGCGGTCGGGACTCCGTCCATCATCAAACCGCTGACCGATGCCCCGGGCGACGGCCTGATTCTGTGGCCCGAAGCCGCAAAAGTGCTCGGCATCTTTCTCGGCAATTGGTTTCACTTCGTCGCGCATATCCTGCTCGGACTGATCGGCCTGTTCGCATATCGGCACACGTCGGGGTCACGCGAGTACGCGCGGCTGATCGTTCTCGTCGTTGCCATCTTCCTGATCATGGGCTTGACCACTGACGATGGCGTCTGGATGGTGTCGGCGAACTGGAACGAGATTGCCGCGGCGGGCCAGCCCGTGCTCTCAGCCGAGCCTTCCTGGTACGGATACATCCCCCTGAATCCCGCCGATGACATCCTGCATGCCATCGTCTTGCTGTCGGCCGTCATCGTCGGCCTGACTCCGATTGGGTTGCGGCCCTGGGGCTTCTGGAGGAAGAACGGTTCGCCACCCGACGCCTGATCGTCGGTTCACCGAAACCGACGCCGCGGGACACCGCTTCGGCGCGCCATTCGTCAACGATGTGGGGGAGTCGTTCGCTCCTGCCAGTCCGGCGCCCATCCCGTCAGCTCGACGCCCGCCGCTCCAGCCGCATCCGCATGCCGTGCCGGCAACACAGCGCAAACAGGGGCGCGGGCACTACCCGATGCTCCGGCGCCAGCCGTGGTCGCCACTGCTCTGACAGCGTCGCCAGCGTCAGTTTCAGCGCCAGCCAGGCGAAGTGCTTCCCCAGACAGTCACGTTGACCACCGGAAAACGGAAAATAGGTGTACTCCGCCCGTGCTGCGACGGCCTCAGGAACCCAGCGATCCATGTCAAAGCGCGTTGGATCAGGGAAATAGCGCTCGTCACGCTGCGTCAGCATGGCGCTGAGGATGAAGGTCGACCCGGCCTGTGGCGTGTATCCACCGATGTCGAAATCCTGGACTGCCGTGCGTCCGACGATCCACGATGGCGGGTAGAGACGCATCGACTCAGCGATCACAGCATGAGTGTGCGGCAACGACGCGGGATCACTGAGCGGGCGTACGGTCCCGTCGCGGGGTCCGTCGACTTCCGCGTGTAACCGTTCTTCCACATCGCTGTGACCGGACAGAAGATAGAACGTCCACGTCATCGCCCGGGCCATGAGCAGCGACGGGACCATGTAGATTGACACGACTTCGTCGCGAGCCTGGCGATCAGACATGCCCTGTCCATCGATGGGGTCGCGCGCCTTCAGCAGCAAGGCGAGCAAGTCATCGTGCGCGTCCGGGCTCGCCCGTCGCTCGGCAATCCTGCGATAAATGATCCCGTCCAGGAAGCCGATCGCGCTCCAGAAGCGCCGGTTCTCGGGTAGAAACGGCAGCGCCTCCCGCGCGCTCCCGAGCGGGTGCGCCGGCCGCGTGGCAATGAAGTTCGCCGCGTCGACGGCCGCGTCGCGTTCGCGTGGGTCCGCGAGCGTATCCGAGCCAAACATCAATTGCCCCATCACCTCTGACATGAGGCGCGCCATGTCCTGCTCGATATCGACCTCGGCGCCTTCACGCCAGCTATCCCTCAGCCGGCCGGCGCACTCGGTGACCACGTGGGCGAACCGCCCGATGTGGTCCGGCTGCAACGGGGCCTCGAACATCGGTCGATGGCGGCGATGAAAATAGCCCTCGCTGGATGAGGTTGACATGTGGAATGCGCGACCGAACGAGACTGGTCGAACCGGGACGAAATTCCAGTCACGCGTGACGAGAATATCCTCTATCAGATCAGGATCATTGATCAGGTAGGTGTCGGTCGGCTTGCTCGTCATCTTGACGACATCACCGTAGGCGCCTGCCAGTCGCTCGAACGTGGAGATCGGATCGCGCATATACGCCGCGAGCTCGCGAGCCATCCGTGCGCCGGTGGGACCAGGTGCGGAAACATGCGGAGTCATGTGGCGGTTCCTTTCACGCCGTGCCGCCGCGGGCGGCGTGCTGCTCATTCATGCCACGCAGGCGGGCCGGCGTTTGAGATGCCCGTGTTCCCAATACCATTGAATGGTGGCTCGCAGGCCTTCTTCCAACGGCGTGTACGTCATGCCAATCTCACGCTCAGCCTTCGATCCATCGACCTGGAATCCGTGCGCGCAGATGGTGAGCAGATCGCGCGGCAGAGTCGGCGGTCGTTTGGTCACGCGCGCGACGAGTTCGCCGCACTCGGCGTACGCGCGCGCCGCCATGATCGGGATCGTGGGTGGCACTCTGATGCCCGTCAGCCGGCAGATAGCCTCGAACCATTCCGCCATGGTGACGTTAGAGCCGGACAGAATGTACCGCTCACCGATTTTCCCGCGCTGTCCGGCGAGGACGTGCCCCCGTCCGACATCGTCGAGATAGACGTAGCTGACAACCCCGTTGAACTTCGCTGGCACGCGGCCATTGATGAGGTTGATAATGCCCCGCCCAACCGGCTTGAAGTTCCCCGGCCCGTAGACGGAAGCGGGCAGGACCGAGATAACTGGCAGCCCCTGATCGACGTATCCGCGCACCAGGCGCTCGGCCGCGACCTCTGCCCGTTCGTAGGTGGTCATGCTGTAGCCGCGGTGTGCCGTCGTCTCGTCGCCGACTTCCCCCTTGCGCTCTCCGATCGTTGAGGCCGCGCCGGTGTAGATGATCCTGGGCGTTCCCGCGCGGATTGCGGCTTCGAGCACGTTCCTGGCGCCGTCGGTGGTCGCGGCCATCACGCGCTTGTCCGGTATCCAGAAATCGAACACGGCCGCCGCGTGATACAGCGTGTCGCATCCGTTGAGCGCCGACTCGACGCTGGCCTGATCCATGATGTCGCCCTGCACGACCTCCACGCCGGACTCCGCTAGCCCCGTGGCGGCGGATGGGCGGCGCGCCAGGACTCGCACGTGCTCGCCTTGGCGCAGCAGCTCACGAACGATCGCGCCGCCTACGAATCCGGTGCCGCCGGTAACGAGCGTGGTCACTCCGAACGCTCCCGTTCGTAGCTGCGCGCTGCCTGTTCCCACAGCGTGTTCGCGCCCGATCGACGCGTCAGCCACTCGCCAAGCCCCGGTGACAGCTCGCTGACCGCGGTCATAAACCGCATCGGGACCGGGTTCACGATGATCTCTGGCACATCACGGCTGATGGCCCGGGTGACCGCGCGCGCGATCGCCTCCGGACGCGACGTCCCGATGAACCACGGCGCTCTGATGCCTGTTTCTCCGGCGATGCGGTGATACATACCGGACTCGCGCACATAGCCCGGACAGATGACCGACGCGCTGACGCCACTGCCGTGGTACTCGGACCGAAACGTCTCGGTAAACGCGATCAGGCCCGCCTTGGTCGCGCCATAGGTGCCTGAAAACGGCGGGCCGGACTTTCCCGCCAGTGATCCGATATTGACGATGTGCCCGCTTCGCCGCTCCAACATGTGCGGGACGAGCAGTCGCATCAGGCTGATCGGCGCCGTCAGGCTGACCTGGATTGTCTGATCGATCTCTGTTTCGGAGATGCGATGGAACGGCAGCGTGACTTCCATCGCCGCGTTGTTCACCAGCACGTCGACGTGACCGAATGTCCGCAGCGCCTCCTCAACCAGGCTGGCCCGTGACGCTGCGCTTGCGAGATCGGTCGGGATAACGACGATCTCGCGCCCATCTTGGCGCAGGCCCGCTGCGATTGCTTCCAGTTCCGGCTGTCCCCGCGCCGCCAGCGCAAGCCGCATCCCCTGGCGGCACAGCTCCTCGGCAATGTAGACGCCTATTCCGCGCGACGCCCCGGTGACGATCGCCGTCCGTCCGCTGAGATCATTCATGCCAGGTCCCTCACTCCGAGCGCATCGCGACGGCGCGTCCCGCCCACGGAAGTATGCTGCTAGTCGTCACTGCTGCTGCTGGCGTGGGTCGTCAGCGGCGTCACGTCCGCGAATCCGCGCCACCGTGGGACTGACAGGAGCGCGCCGCAGGTGATGGCGACCGCCATGGTCGTGATCGAGCCCGTCACACCGGGCTTCGTCACCATGAGGAACACGATGCCGAGATCGACCAGCGTCATTGTCTGCACCGACGTCCACAGGATCGGGTCATGCGTCCGGCGAACGACGTCGGCGGGTGGCGGCCCGTCGGAGGACTGCTTCACTGCGCGGTGGAGTGCCGCCAGACGGCGCGCGTTGATGGCCGGCGCCAACGGCAGCATGATCAGGTAGGCCACCAGCGCCGTCACGATCCAGGGAACGTCCCATGCCCAGGACCTGTGCGTCATGTAGACGCCGGGCAGCAGGATTGTGCCGATCGTGCCAGGCACGAGCCGGGTCAGCCCGCTTGCGATTCCCGACCACTCACGCTGTTGCTCGATAGTCCGCGCGTATCGCATGCGGATCATCGCGGTCAGCACGATCGCGGATCCGGCGAACAGTCCGATCACACCGAGTATGTGCGCGAATTTCACGACATCATAGGTCGACATGCCCGCACTCTCTCGCGTACGCGCCGCAGGTACGGCATCGACTGGGCGGCTGGCGTGCGTGATGCTGCCACCATAGCGCCTTGGCGCGCGTCGCGCAAGCGAGCCTCTCGCGCTGGCCGGAGTTCAGAACGTAACCGCTTGACAACTTCGGCTGCCCCGCCGCTGATTGTTACGGATGCATGATTTCGTGGAGGAATGACGGCTCGAAGTCGTCGACCACCGCGTCCATCATGATCTCGTCGATCCGTGCCCGGCCGATGCGCTGTGCGCCACGAATCCGACCGGCGCGCCTGAACCCTGCCCGCTCGTAGGCGCGAATCGCCCGCTCGTTGTTCGCGTACACCGCCAACCTCACGCTGTGCAGACCCAGCACGTCAAACGCGTATGACAGCATGAGACGCGTGGCTTCCGTGCCGTGCCCCTTGCCCCATGCGTCGCGCTCCCCGATCACGATCCCGAACTCGCATGTGCCGTTCGTCGCGTGGATGTTCTCCAGGCCCGTGTTGCCGATTGGCCGCAGCGTGTCCAGCTCATAGATCGTGAAGATGGCGTCGCTCGACGTCAACGCCCCATCGAGCCAGGCGTGTTCCGCGTCGACGGTCATCGGCCGCCGCGGCTGCGCCAGCGTGCGCACCACTCCCAGATCGTTCATCCACCGCTGGAACGTGCTCGCCAGATCGCGCCGCAACGGCCCCAGCCCGACCAGCTCCCCCCGAATCATCAGCGCTGGCTCAGGCCCGTGTTGATCCATCACGTTGCCCTCTTCCCTGTTCTCAGTCACCAGCGACATCGAGCTCGCAACGCTTCCACGTTAGCCGTCGCAGCGCGCCGTGGGCTCGTGGGCACGTCGCATGCTCGATCCCATTCCCCCGATCGATCGGAGCCAGTCCCGGACATCGACTGCTCGACGCCTCCCAACCGATCCCCCTGTGCCGCACCACCAGACAGACGAAACCCTGGTCCTCCCGCAACCCGCC
>DATKCN010000080.1:0-26922 GCA_035513175.1 Thermomicrobiales bacterium | reverse complement strand
CCCCCACGCGGCGTTGCTCCATCAGGCTTGCGCCCATTGTGGAAAATTCCTTGCTGCTGCCTCCCGTAGGAGTCGGGGCCGTGTCTCAGTCCCCGTGTGGCTGGTCGTCCTCTCAGACCAGCTACCGATCATCGCCTTGGTGGGCTCTTACCCCGCCAACTAGCTAATCGGCCGCAGCCCCCTCCAAACGCGGTCCGAAGACCTTTGCTCGATCACCTCCCGGTTACCGAGCCCATGCGGTATTGCTCACCGTTTCCGGTGGATATCCCCCACGTCTGGGCAGGTTAGCTACGTGTTCCTCACCCGTCCGCCACGGTCGGCCTCCGAAGAGGGTCCCGTGCGACTTGCATGCATTAGGCACGCCGCCAGCGTTTATCCTGAGCCAGGATCAAACTCTCCATCGCAAACCCACTCCCGAAGAAGTGTGCTCTACTCAGAATTGATTGGTGTGTCCCCCATGCCGCCCAGCCCCTTCGGCTCAGCACCATGAACAACACGCCCTCACGCATTGCGAATCACGTCTCAGTTGGTAAGGTGCTCGACGAACTCTTGAGCGAAGAAAACCCCGCCTGTTTCGGCGGGGCACACATGCGGCCTGATGACTGAAATTCCTTCAGCACGATCGGCTTATCGCACGTATGCTCCTCTCGGACTTCGTCGCCTCTCGGCGCTTCAGCGACGCGTCTCCGCCTCGCTTTCTGAAGCCTTGGAAGTATACCCCGCCGTTATGGCGCTGTCAAGGCTCTTTGCCTTCGGGCATTCAACCAATCCACTCGACTGATGCCCCGATCCTCGATCGGTCTCAGCGAGCGGGTCGGTAGTATACCGCCACGCTGAAAACGTGTCAACGATTACGCGATCGGCGGCAACCGGTCGACCCGGCTCGTCCGAGCGGTCTACGCCGCCATGCAGGAGATGATCGCGTCTGCCATCGCCGACGTGCTGGTCGCCTTCGTCCGATCGCGATCGAGGCGGAGGTCATAGGTGACGAGCACATTTTCCTCGATGATGGAGGCTACCGCGCTTTCGACAGCGCGCGCCGCGCTCAGCTCGCCAAGATGACGCAGCATCAGCGCGCCACTGAGTATCATTGCCGATGGGTTCGCCTCGTTCTTTCCGGCATGCGACGGAGCGCTGCCATGGATCGGCTCGAAGATCGCAGCCGTGTCCCCGATATTGGCGCTCGGCGCGACACCCAACCCGCCGACCATGCCCGCCGTCAGATCGCTCAGCACGTCGCCGTACAGGTTCGGCATCACCAGCACGTCGTAGTCCTCGGGCCGCTGCATCAATTGCATGCACATATTGTCGACGATGCGATCATTGAAAGCGATGTCCGGAAACTCTGCCGCGACGTTCTGCGCGACTTTCAGAAACAGACCGTCAGTGAACTTCATGATGTTGGCCTTGTGGACGGCCGTGACGAGCTTGCGTTCATTCTTGATCGCGTAGTCGAACGCGTAACGCACAATGCGCTCGGAGTTTTCCGGCGTGATCAGCTTGATCGAGATCGCCGCGCTGGGCGATACCTTGCGAGGGCTCAGACGATTAATCGTCTCGATCACCTCGCGAGTGTCGTCCTCTCCCGTGTCGAACTCCACGCCCGCGTACAGGTCCTCCATATTCTCCCGCACCACAATCAGATCGATGTTCGAAAACACCGAGCGCACGCCAGGGAACGTCCGGGCCGGTCGCAGATTGGCGTACAGCTGCAGCTCGTGGCGGAGCGCGACGTTTACGCTGCGAAATCCTGTTCCGAGCGGCGTCGTGAGCGGACCTTTCAACGCGACGCTGTTCGCGCGGATGGAGTCCAGGACCGCGGACGGCAGCACATCTCCGGTTTTCTCAAGAGCCGTAACACCGGCGTCGTGCGTGTCCCATTCAAACGATACGCCCGTCGCCTCGAGAACGCGCCGAGTAGCCTCCGCGACTTCCGGACCGATTCCATCGCCCGGAATCAACGTCACCTGATACGCCATGTGGTGCATTCCCTTCGAAACGTGACCCGCTGTGCCGCGAATGCCGCGCGGGCATTCTAGGGCCCGGCCAATTCGAGTGTCAAACTGACCCGAACTCATTACAATGCGAGGCATGGATCTCTGGAGGCGGCTGTGATCAGTCGAAGCTTTCGCGAGCGATATGGCGCTGTGACGCCTGAGACCGCGCCTCAACCGCCAGTGGCGATGGCCGCGTCAAGCTGGCCGCTGCCCCGCGGCGCGCGACTGATCGAGTCGCCGTTTGGCGATTGCGTCGTACACGACACCTTGTACACCGGTGACGTCATCCGTGAGGCTTTTGGCAGGTTGCTGCGCGCAGGACCGCCGGCTGGTGGCGCGCCGTTGCTATCCGATCTGATCTTTCTTGACACTGAAACAACCGGGCTGTCGGGAGGGACCGGCACGCACGTGTTCCTGATCGGGGTCGGGCGGTTCATCGACGACGCCTTTCACGTGCGCCAGTTCTTCATGCGGCACCCCGGTGATGAACCGGCCGTGCTGAACGCACTTGACGCCAGTATTCACGCGACTGCGTCGCTCGTTACCTACAATGGGAGGTCGTTCGACGTTCCGCTGTTGGAGACCCGCTACAGGATGCACGGCAGGCAGTTTCGAAGCCACATGGACCATCAGGACCTGCTGGCGCCATCACGGGCTATCTGGAAGTACCGCCTGCCGAACTGCTCGCTCGGGACGCTGGAGCGCATGATCCTGGGAGTGACACGCGAATTGGACGCTCCGGGCTGGATGATCCCGCAACTGTACTTCGACTACCTCCGCTCGCGCGAGATCCGAACGCTGGAGCCGGTATTCGAGCACAACCGCGCGGACATCGTGTCGCTTGCGCGTCTCGCGGGCGTCGTGCGCGCCTTCGAGTGCCGCGCGGAGACGCCCGAGCACGAGATCGACCGACTGGCGCTGGCCCTGTATGTACAGCGACGCTACCCATCCGACGCGGTCATCGCCGACTTGCGGCATGGCTGGCGATCGCCGTCGATACCGGCGGAGATGCGATTCCGGGCCCTTCGTAATCTGTCGATCGCGCTCAAGCGCGGCGGCCGCTACGACGATGCGGCAGTTGAGTGGCGCGCCGGTCTGGACGATCCGAGCCGTGCGGTTCGCATGTACGCGCTCGAAGAGCTGGCCAAGCACCTGGAACACCGCGTGCGCGACCATGACGCGGCGCGAGAACTCGCTCGTCTCGGCGCGGACGGGGCGACGCTGGCACGAGACGCCGCCGCGCTCCAGGCGTTCGAGCGCCGACTGCAACGACTCGAACGAAAACTCCTGACACGCCGATAAGGCGGTCGAGTGTCCAGTTGAAACGCGAAGGGAAGAGGAGATCGTGACAACGCCCGGTCCTGTCGTGCTTGTTGTCCTCGACGGCTGGGGACTCGAACGCCCAGGCCCCGGCAACGCCATCGCGCTGGCGGATACTCCGGTGTTCGATCGTCTGCTGGCTACCTACCCGCACACCACTCTGAAGACCTGCGGCAACGACGTCGGGCTGCCGGCCGGTCAGATGGGCAACTCCGAGGTCGGGCACCTGAACCTCGGCGCCGGCTTCGTCGTATTTCAGTCGATTACCCGCATCGACCTGGCAATTCAGGATGGCTCGTTCTTTGAAAATCCCGTGCTGCGCTTCGCGTTGGAACGGGCGCGCGAACCGGGCCGCACGCTACATCTACTGGGGCTGGTGTCGGATGGCGGCGTCCACTCCCACCTGCGCCACCTCGACGCGCTGCTCCAGATGTGCACTCGTCAGAGCGTCGACCACGTCGCTGTGCACGCGATTCTCGACGGTCGCGACACGTCGCCGACGGCGGGCGCGGGCTACTTGCGCGACGTCAAAGAGATGATTGCGCGTAACGGACGCGGGGCTATTTCCTCGGTCGTTGGACGCTTCTTCGCCATGGACCGCGACCGGCGCTGGGAGCGCACGCGGTCGGCGTTTGAGTTGCTGTTGCGCGGAGCGGGCCAGCAGGAAGACGACCTGATCGCCGCCGTGGCTCGCCGCTACGTCGACGGCACGACCGACGAGTTCATGCCGCCCATGCGCGCGGCGCCGACCGGCGACGAGCCGTGCGTGATTCGCGACGGAGACATCGTCATCTACTTCAACTTTCGGTCGGACCGGGGCCGGCAACTGACGCAAGCTCTGATTGGGCCGGAAGTCGATGGCGGGCTGTTCGACGACCGGCCGACCGACCTGACGTTCGTGACGCTGACCGAGTACGCCAGTTACCTGTCGGCGCTGGTGGCCTTCGAGCCAATGAACGTCGTGTATCCGCTCGCTCGTGTGATCTCCGAAGCGGGCTTGCGACAATTCCACACGGCGGAAACGGAAAAGTACGCGCACGTGACGTACTTCTTCAATGGCGGGCGCGAGGAACCGTTCGACGGCGAGGTCCGCGCCCTCGTCGCGTCTCCGAGGGTGACGACCTACGACCAGCAGCCCGAGATGAGCGCGGCTGGCGTCACCGACGGGGCGTGCCTCGCCATCGCGGCAGGCGAGTTTGCCTTCGTCATCATCAACTACGCGAACTGCGACATGGTGGGCCACACCGGCGTCATTCGCGCGGCGATCAGAGCGACCGAGGCGGTCGACGCGGGACTGGGTCGGATCGTCGAGGCAACGCTCGACCATGGAGGGACGCTGCTCGTGACGGCCGACCACGGCAACGCCGAGCGCATGCTGGTTCCGGGCACGAACGCGCCGATGACGGCGCACACCACGAACCCTGTGCCGTTCATCCTCGTCTCCCCCGAGGACGCGCCCCACCGGCACGCCGTGTTGCGCGACGGCGGCCGACTCGCCGACGTGGCCCCTACGGTGCTGACGTTCCTGCACATCGCGCCGCCACGGGACATGACGGGCGTGTCGTTGATCGAGATGCGTGACGCGCGACGCGATTAGCGGGTCAGCCTGCGACCGAAGGCATGACATCCGGCAAAGCGCGCGGACTCGCCGAGTTGCTCCTCGATTCGCAGCAACTGGTTGTACTTTTCGACGCGGTCCATGCGTGATGGAGCGCCCGTCTTGATCTGCCCGGCATTGGTCGCGACCACCAGGTCGGCGATGAAGGTGTCGCTGGTCTCGCCGGAACGGTGCGATATGACTGCCGTGAACCCGTTGCGGTGGGCCATGTCAATCGCGTCGAGGGTCTCAGTGAGCGTGCCAATCTGGTTCAGCTTCACGAGGATTGAATTGCCGGCGCCCTCGCGGATGCCGCGTGAGAGCCGTTCCGTATTTGTAACGAACAGGTCGTCGCCGACGAGCTGCACCGAGTCGCCGAGGCGCACGGTGAGTGATTTCCAACCGTCCCAGTCGTCCTCAGCCAGGCCGTCCTCGATCGAGATAATAGGGAAGCGAGAAGCGGCGTCGGCGTACCAGCCGATCATCTCGTCCGGCGAGAGCGTCCGTCCCTCCCCACGCAGATCGTAGCTTCCGCTGTCGAAAAACTCGGTTGAGGCCGGGTCCAGGGCGATCAGAATGTCGACGCCCAGCTCGTATCCGGCGCGGTTGATCGCGTCGGCAATCAGATCGAGAGCTTCAGCGTTCGACGTCAGGCTCGGCGCATATCCGCCCTCGTCGCCCACGGAGGTGTTGTAACCCTGCTCCGCGAGCACCTTCTTCAGCGTGTGAAAAATCTCAGCGCCCCAGCGCAGGCACTCGCGGAACGAGGACGCGCCAACTGGCATCACCATGAACTCCTGAAAGTCGACGCTCGACCCCAGGGCGTGCTTGCCGCCGTTCAGTATGTTGAGCATTGGGACGGGCAGCGTCGTGCCGTTCGGGCCGCCCAGGTACCTGTAGAGTGGCAGTCCCGACGACTCCGCGGCCGCGCGCGCGACTGCCAGCGAGACGCCCAGCAGCGCGTTGGCGCCCAGGTTGCCTTTGTTGGGCGATCCGTCGAGCTCGATCATGCGCGCGTCGATCGAACGCTGGTCGACTGCGTCATACCCGACCAGCTCGGGAGCGATAATCGCGTTCACGTTCTCAACCGCGTCAAGCACCCCCTTGCCGAGGTAGCGCCCCGCGTCGTCGTCCCGCAGTTCGACGGCCTCGAAAGCTCCGGTGGACGCTCCTGATGGGACGGCGGCCCTGCCAAATGAGCCGTCTTCCAGCACGACGTCCACTTCGACCGTCGGGTTGCCCCGCGAGTCCAGAATTTCGCGCCCGTTGATCGACTCGATCGCGCTCCCAGACCAGAATGCCGGCATCTCTGTCCCCCCCAATTGTGGCGCCCTCCGGCCGCTCGTTGCCGCCCGAATCGTACCCTGTTGTGCCGGCCTGATGGCGCGCTGCTATACTCCTCGCCAATACACGCGGCGATGATGGAGACAGATCGCGGAATCGGACGTCGTCAGGGACGCCGGGCCATAGACTGAGAGCCGGCGCGACGTGCCACCGCGCTATTCACTCCGGAGCTGATCGGTGAACGTCGCTGCCCGGCGGCCAGTAGTCGCATCCGGTTGCTCACCGTTATGTAGAGCGTGGTCGCGCAAGCGTCCACATGAGGCGCGTCCCAGCTGACGGGACGCGTGAATCCGGGTGGTACCGCGAGAACACTCCTCGCCCCAGAGCGACGGGTGTTTTTTTGTTCTCCGCGGCGCTTAAGACGGGTCGACGCCGTCCCGGGAACTGAGGTAACCATGATTGACTTCACGACTGACGAGCTGCTGAACCGAGCGCTGACCGCGCTTGAAGATGCGCAGACCGAGGAAGAGTTGACGAGGTGGCATCGCGCGGTGCTGGGACGCAGCGGCACGCTGAATGACGCGCTGCGCGCGCTCGGTTCGTTGCCGTCCGAGCAGCGTCGCGAACGTGGCCAGCAGCTCAACGGCGTCAAGGACCAGCTCGAAGCGGCGTTCGCGCAGCGGCAGGACCTGGCTCGAGCGGCGGCGCTTGACTCGCGGCTGCGCGCGGAATCTGTTGACGTGACGCTGCCGGGCCGCCGCCAGGCGGTCGGCAACCTCCATCCGATTGCGGCCATGGCGCGCGAAGTTTCCGACATATTTGCCCATCTCGGCTTTCAGACGATCGAGGGGCCCGAGGTGGAGTTGGCGGAGTACAGCTTCGACATGCTCAACATTCCCAAGGATCACCCCGCGCGCGACGTATGGGACACCATTTTCATCCGTTCAGCTGGGACTGAGATTACGCTGCGTCCGCACACGTCGCCGATGCAGATTCGAACGATGCTGCAACAGGAGCCGCCGGTGCGCGTCATCGTGCCGGGCCGGACCTATCGCTACGAAGCACAGGACGCCACCCACGAGTGGCACTTTCACCAGGTGGAAGGGCTCGCGGTAGACCGCAACATCACGATGGCGGACCTGCGGGGCACGATGGCGGAGTTCGCGCGGCAGATCTTCGGCTCCGAGCGCAAGGTGCGATTCCGCTGCGACTACTTCCCGTTTGTCGAGCCGGGCGTTGATATGTCGATTGATTGCCCGTTCTGCGCAGGGCGCGGCTGCAGGACCTGCAAGCAGAGCGGCTGGATCGAGATCAGTGGCGCGGGGATGGTGCACCCGAATGTGCTGACGAACGTAGGCTACGATCCGACCGTCTACTCCGGCTGGGCGTTCGGCATGGGGCTGGACCGGCTGGTAATGCTGAAGTACAACGTGCAGGACATCCGCCTGCTCTATGCGAACGATCTGCGATTCCTGGGTCAATTCAATCGGGCGCGGCTCTGACAGACGTTTGGCGCGGCGCGAGAGCCCGTGCAAGCTGATCGACGACGCGCGACGCACAGAGGTCTGGAGACGCGACGATGCTGGTTCCGATGCGGTGGCTGAGAGAATACGTCACAACCGATCTGAGCACCGAGGAGATCGCCCACCGATTGACGATGGCGGGACTCGAAGCCGAGAGCGTGACGCACATTGGAGACGAGTGGAACAACGTGTACGTCGGGCGCGTGGAGGAAGTCGAGAAACATCCCGACGCTGATCGGCTCGTGCTCGCGACTGTGGCTGCCGGCGAGCACCGTTCGACGGTCGTGACCGGCGCGCCGAACATTCGGCCCGGCCAGACAGTGGCGCTGGCGCTCGTTGGCGCGCGGCTGATCGATGGACAGACCGATGACGTGCGCTGGATGACGCTCAAGTCGTCGACGATTCGCGGCGTGCGTTCCGAGGGCATGGTCTGCTCCGAGAAGGAGCTGGGCATCTCTGAGGAGCACGAGGGCATCATGGTGCTGCCGTCCGACGCGCCGGTCGGCGCGCCGCTCCGCGAGTACCTCGGAGACGATGTGATCGAATTCGAGATCACGCCGAATCTTGTCCACGCCTTCTCTGTCATTGGCATCGCGCGTGAGCTGGCGGCGGTCGTCAACGCGAGCGCACGCGCGGTCCTGGGCGCCGACCTCGCGACCACGCCAATGGACGATACCCTGGTCGACATCGAGGACGAAGATCTGTGCGCCCGCTATACGCTGGCAATCATCGAGAATGTGACCGTCGGTCCGTCGCCTGAATGGATGCAGCGACGGCTTACCGCGGCCGGCATGCGGTCCGTCAACAACATCGTTGATATCTCAAACTATGTCATGGCGGAGGTTGGACAGCCGACCCACCCGTTCGACGCGGATCGTCTGTCGGGCGGACGCATCATCGTCCGCCGCGCAAAGCCGGGCGAATCGATGGTCACGATCGACCACGTCGAGCGCGTTCTGGACGAGGGCATGCTGGTCATCTCCGATGCGGAAGGCGCCATCGGTCTTGCGGGCGTCATGGGCGGCGTCGACAGCGAGGTAACCGACGGCACGACAAGGGTCCTGCTCGAGTCAGCGTCATTCGACCCGAAGACGACCAGGCGCACGTCGCGCGCGTTGAAGCTCGCGTCGGAAGCATCGGCTCGATACCAGCGCGGGGTCGATCCAAACCTGGCCTGGACCGCCCTGGAGCGGTTCGTAGCGCTGCTGCGAGAGATTGACCCTGCCGCGAAAGTGACTGCCGTCGCCGACGCCTACCCTCGTCCGCGTGGGCGCTCGACCGTGCGCATGCCGTACAACGAAATCGAACGGCTGTTGGGAATGATCGTCCCCATGGAGACGGTGCTGGACATTCTTGGGCGGCTGGAGTTCGAGGTTACGGTGGAGGACGCGGTCTTGGGACCCCTGCTCGTCGTGTCAGCGCCGACGTACCGTTCCGACATCAACCTGCCCGCGGATGTAGTCGAGGAAGTTGCCCGCATCTACGGTTACGACTCGTTGCCAGAACGGCTGCCGACGGGCGGAGCGGCGCCGATCCGTCGTGAGCCTGCCCGCCTTGTCGACCGTGTCGCACAGGACGCGCTGATCGTGTCCGGGCTGCAGCAGGTCATCACCTACTCGATGATCGCCGACGCCGATCTGGTTGCGCTCTCGCCGAACCGCGATCACGTTCCCGACCTGCTCGGCGGCTACCCCCGGCCCGAGTCAGATTACGTGCGCGCCGTCAACCCGCTGCGCGCCGACTGGGAAATCATGCGGCCGACGATGCTGCCGTCCCTGCTCAAGATCGTTGCCGAGAACCTGAAGTACACCGACCGGGTGGCAATCTTTGAGACCGCGCGCACTTACCAGCCGGTCAGCCTCGACGAGCTGCCTGAGGAGCGGCGTGGAGCCGCGCTGGCGCTGTGCGGTGCGCGACATCCGGTGTCGTGGTCGGTGGCCGAGCGGAGCGAGCTCGACTTTTTCGACGCCAAGGGGACGGTTGAAACGCTGCTCGCGCGGGTCGGTGCGTCAGCCTCGTCGTTCACGGCGGTCGAACATCCGTCGTTCCACCCGGGCCGTTGCGCGGCGGTGAGCGCGGACGGCGTCCAGATCGGGATCGTCGGCGAGATTCATCCACGCGTGGCCGCCAACTTCGGCGTCGCGCACCGGGTGGCCATGGCGGAGCTCGACCTTGAAGGGTTCGCCTCGACGCTGCTCGCAACGTGGCGCGTCAAACCCGTCTCCCGATTCCAGCCGATCCGGCAGGACTTTGCCGTCCTCGTCGATCAGGGGGTGGCAGTGGTCGACGTACGGGAGGCGATAGCCGCTGGAGGAGGACCGTTGATCACCGCCGTCGAGCCCTTTGACGTGTACCAGGGAGAGGGAATTCCAGAGGGGAAGAAGAGTCTCGCGTTCAGCGTCACGATGTCGGCCCCTGACCGCCAGCTGGCGGAACACGAGGTCGACCGCATTCGTGGCAAGATCGAGCAGAACGTCCGCAAGCGAGTTGGCGGGACGTTGCGAGCATGAGCGGTCGCCAACCCCGCGGGGAGTCACAGGCGCACAATGTCGCGTGACCCAGCCATGACGGCGGCGTCCGGGGACGCCACGCGCGCTCCACGAGCAGGAGCGTCAGCCTCCGCCCGCCCTCTCGACCGCGTGCGTGGCACGCGCGACGTGCTGCCAGCCGAGTGGGAGTCGACCCGCAACACGGTTGACGGCCTCGCCGCCAACGCCATGGCGCACGGCTATCGCTTCATCGAGACTCCCATTCTGGAGCACACCGAGCTGTTCCTGCGCAAATCGGGTGGTGACCGAGTCGCACAGCTCTATTCGTTCACGCACCGGGGGCGCGACCTTGCGTTGCGCCCCGAGTTCACCGCCAGCGCGGTGCGCGTGTTCGTTGAGCGCATGCAATCAGAGCCGCTGCCGGTGCGGCTGGCGATGACCGGGCCGGTCTTTCGCTACGAGAAGCCGCAGGCCGGGCGCTCACGGCAGTTCACCGAATTCGGCTGCGAGCTGATCGGCGCGTCCGGACCGGTCGCCGATGCGGAGATCGTCGGCCTCGCGCTCGAAGGGCTACGGCTGGCGGGCGTCGAGCGTCCCCGCGTCGTGCTCGGCCACATCGGCGTCGTCATCAGCTTTCTGGCTGGGCTCGACATCGACCAGCGGGCACAGGATTGGCTAACCTGGAGCATGGAGCGGCTGCGCAAGGGGGACGAGGCCGCGCACGACCTGCCGCCACATCTGGCGCGCGTCGAGGCGGCGCGGGATGACGACGCGGCGGCGTCGCTGCCAGACGACGGCGTCACCCCGGAGGCGATTGCCGCCATCCTGCGTCAGGCAGGCGTGGAGTTTCAGGGGGGCGTGCGCGAGCCCGAGGAGATCGTGGGTGGTCTGATCGCCAAGCGGCGCAGGCGGCACGACGCTGCCTTGTTGCGGGACGCCGCCGCCTTCGTCGAGCGTCTCACGGAGCTCACCGGCCCGCCCGACGCCGTCATGCAGCCGCTGCGGGAGCTGGTCGCGGCGCACGGGCTGCCGGCCGCGCCGCTCGATGAGCTGGAAGAGATTGTCAGCCTGCTGGCAGCCACCGGCATGCACCCCGACCACGTCACGATCGACCTCGGCATGGGTCGCGGGCTGCACTATTACACCGGCATGTTGTTCGAAGTCTATGCCGGCGCCGACGGCAGTCCCCAGCTCTGTGGCGGGGGTCGCTACGACGACCTGGCCCAGATTCTCGGCGCGCGCCAGCCTGTGCCAGCCTGCGGTTTTTCATACGGGGTCGAACGCCTGATGGATTCCGGAAGTCCGATCGCCGGGACCGTCGCTCAGCGCAGAGTACTCGTCCGCCAGAACGGAGATCCCAGCCGGGCCATGCTGCTCGCCAGCGAATTGCGCGGGGCTGGCTGGATTGCCAGCGTTGACCTCCGAAATCGCAATCAGTCCGCGACGCGGCGGGCAGCTGAGCGGCAGGGCTACGACGCCATCGCCTCGGTCGTTGATGGAAAGACGGAATTCCTTCACCTGTCACGCGGCGATGTGGCGGCCTTTGCCGACACTCCGAAGCCTGGTCCGACATCATGAGCAACCGTGGCGGCGACCACCTGCGCGTGGCGCTCACCAGCAAGGGCGCCTACGAGGAGTCGACCTCGCGCTTCCTCGACAGCGCGGGCCTCTCTGTCTGGCGGCCTAACCCGCGTCAGTATGTCGGCCGCGTCTCCCAGATTCCGGCCGCCGAGGTGCTGTTCCAGCGGCCCGAGGACATCGTGCACAAGGTCGCCGATGGCAGCGCCGACATCGGCATTACCGGCTACGATCTCGTCGCCGAGCACGCCGCAGACGATCCGAACGTGCACCTCGTCCTGCGCGACCTCGGCTTTCGTCGCTGTCAGCTCGTGCTGGCCGTGCCCGATTCGTGGCTCGACATCACCACCATCGATGACCTGGCCGAGCTCTCGATCGAGTTCAAGCGCAGCGGTCGCCAGCTGCGTGTGGCGACCAAGTTTCCGACGCTGGTAGCTGACCATCTCTACCGGGGAGGTGTCAATTATTTTTCGCTGACGGCGGCGCACGGTGCACTGGAAGCCGCGCCGGCGCTGGGCTATGCTGATGTGATCGCCGACCTCACCGAAACGGGCGTCACGCTGCGCGACAACCACCTGCGCGTCATTGAGGGTGGCGTGGTCCTGCGGGCTCAGGCGTGCCTGATCGCCAACGTGCGAGCGGTTCTCGCTTCGTCCGAGCGTCTGGAGCAGGCGAGAACGTTCATCGAGTTGTGTGAGGCGCGGATTCGCTCGCGTGGCTATCGGGCGATCACGGCCAATGTTGCGGGTGATTCGCATGAAACTGTCGCGGCGCGCATCGTGTCGAACATCGAGCTGGCGGGTGAAGCAGGCCCAACCGTATCGCAGGTCTTCCCCAAATACGCCGGTTCAGCGCGCTGGTTCTCCGTCAGCGTGATCGTTCCCAGCGACCGCATGCTGGCTGCCGTGGACCACCTGCGCGCGGCGGGGTCGAGCGGCATTACTGTCAGCACGCCGGACTACATGTTCGACTCCACTTCGAGCGCGTTCGCGGAGCTGTGCGCGGCGGGCGAAGGCAATGCTGGTCGGGGGAGCAGACGAACGTGGTAGCGCGCGTGTTTCACGATGCCGCGGCTGGTCGGGAGTTCGTGACGTCATCGCGCAACATGCGTGACACCGAGTTGTCACCGCGGATGCGCGAGGGCGTGTTGCGCGTGTTTGGCGAGGACCTGTCCGCCGACGATGTCGCTCGCCGCATCATCGCTGACGTGCGCGCACGTGGGGATGTGGCTGTCCAACACTATACTCGCGAGTTCGACGGCGTCGACCTCGATGACACACGGGTGCCCGAACATGAGATCGACGAGGCTATCGGTCGAGTCCCCCGGGATGTGATCGACGCTCTCGAGTTCGCGGCCGGCCGGATCAGACAGTTCCACGAAAAGCAGCGCATCGGGACATGGATGGACTTTCAGGACGAGGGCGCGCTCGGTCAGATCGTGCGACCGCTTGAACGGATAGGGCTGTACGCGCCGGGCGGCGCAGCCCCATATCCGTCGTCGCTCCTGATGACCGCGATCCCTGCGCGGGTGGCGGGCGTCGATGAGCTCGTCGTCTGCGCACCGCCCGAAAGCGACGGTCGCGTTGCGGCGGTCACCGCCGTCGCGGCGCGGATCGCCGGGGTGTCGGCTCTGTTCGCGATCGGCGGGGCGCAGGCGATCGCGGCGATGGCGTTCGGGACCGCATCCGTTCCTCGCGTCGATAAGATCCTTGGACCTGGCAACATCTTCGTCGTGTTGGCCAAGCGGCAGGTCTACGGCGAGGTGGCGATCGACGCTCTGCCCGGGCCGACCGAAACAATGCTGATCGCCGATGACTCCGCAAGCGCCGAACTATGCGCGGCCGACATGCTGGCGCAGGCCGAGCACGACGCGATGGCGAGCGCGATTCTGCTGACGACATCGGCGGAGCTGACTCACGCCGTCGTGAGGGAACTCGAACGGCAGTTGCCCGGCCTGGCGCGGCGCAACGTCGCAAGCGAGTCTCTCGCCGCGCGCGGCGCGGTCATCGTGGTTCCGTCGCTGGACGTGGCGTTCGAGATCGCCAACGACTACGCGCCGGAGCATCTGTGCCTGCTGCTGCGCGATCCGTGGACGTGGGTGGCCCGAGTGCGCCACGCGGGCGGCATCTTCGTCGGCGAGCATTCGCCGGAGGTCATCGGCGACTACACTGCCGGTCCGAGCCACGTGATGCCGACCGGACGAACCGCGCGCTTCTCGTCGCCGGTGAATGTTAGCGACTTCATGAAGATCATCTCGGTGATCGGACTGAACGAGCGCGGGCTGCGCGCCGTCGGTCCGGCGGCGATTCGAATCGCGAATGCCGAGGGGCTTACTGCTCACGCCGCCACAGTCGAACGCCGCCTCGAGCTGCTGCGGCCTGACTGACTACGATTGGGACAAGCGTTGCAGCGCGGCGAAGACCCGTTCCTCGACCGTCATCCCCGATCGATGTTGCACCGCTGACAGCGCGTTGCGAGCCTCGATGCTGGTGTACCCCAGAGCTTCCAGCGCCTCGATCGCGTCGCGGTCAGGCTCGTCCCGCGGCGATGTCCCCGCGGCGACGCCCTCAGGCAGCTTGCCCCGCAGGTCGAGCACGATGCGCTCGGCGGTGCGTTGCCCGATGCCGGGAATCTTGGCGAGCAGCTTGGCGTCTCCGTTGGCGATTGCGTCAAGCACCATGCTCTGATCGCCGAACGACAGCACGTTCAGCGCAACGCGTGGTCCGACGCCGGTAACGCCGAGCAGCAGCAGGAACAGGTCGAGGTCGCCGGCATCCACGAAGCCGTACAGGGCGAGCGCGTCCTCCCGCACGACGAGATGCGTTACCAGCTCGATCGGGTCGTTGATCCCACCGAGCCCGGCGAGCACGCGCGTTGACGTGCTGACCCGCACGCGGAAGCCGTGCAGGTCGATGACCACGGCATTGGATTCAATCGTCGCGATCGTTCCACGCACTCCCGCGATCAAACGGTTGCCCTCCGTGCCACATAGATAGACTCGGCGTTGCCACACAGCACGCGTTCGCGCGCGAATGTGTCGGCAATCAGCTTCGACACACTGGCCGCCAGCCGATCCTGCCTCAGTACCGGATAGTCTGTCGCAAACAGTACCCGCTCTGGTCCGGTGATGGCCAGCACGGCGCCGAACACTTCAGGACGGTAGAGAAACGTCGTGGCGGCGGAGTCATACGCCACATGGCGAGTGACGGCATGAACCTCGGGAAGCAGCTCGAAAAACGGGAGACCTCCGCCCCAGTGGGCAAGCACGACGGGCTGATCAGGAAACGCGGTGAGCCAGGTGTACAGCGCCTCCGGCGTCGAATGTCCCTTGCCCGGGTACGGGTGACCGAGCGGTTCGGACGCGTGTAGCATCACCGGCTTGTCCATCTCGCGACAGTACACCATCAGGTCAGTCACTGTCGCGGGATGGCGCAGGTCGAAGTGCTGCGCGTCGGCATTCAGCTCCCCGATGCCCGCGGCTCCAACTGCGAAGGCCCGCTCCGCGTCCGCGACGGCTGACGCCGACTGCGGGACGACGATCGCGAGGAAGTCGATACGCTCCGGCCAGGTTGCGCGAACCTCCGCCAGCCATTCGTTATGCTCGCGGCAGACGCCGGGGTCCGCCCACGGAAAGCCACAGGCGATTGAGCGTTCGATGCCAGCGCGATCCATGCTGGCCAGAAGATCGTCAGGCGAGGCAAGCGCGGCCCGTGGATTTTCGTAGAGTTGCGCGAACCAAGGGTCACGCGCTCGGTAGGCGTCGCGCCGGGCGACAACGTCAGGCGGGAAGATGTGAGTGTGCGCGTCGATGATCCTGGGAGCCGCGCCCACGCTACGTCGCGATCAGGATGTATCCGACGATCGCGATGACGATCGCCAGCCCAATGATCACCAGGACGGCGACCATCGCGGCTACGCGTGATGAAGCTTCCGGCGTAACCGCGTCCTGCGCCTCCAGGACGCTGACCGGGGCCGCCCACAGGCACAGAGCCGACACGTTGTCGGTCGAGCCTTCCTCGATAGCGCGGGTCACCATGCGCTTCGCCGCCTCCGCCGGAGGCAACGTCGTCATCAGCTCGACGACCTCGTCGTCGCCGATGTGGTCATGGAGGCCATCAGACGACAGCAGCAGTCGGTCGCCAGGCAACAGCGTCAACTCGAATATGTCGACATCGACCTTCTGCCGGTGCCCCAGCGCGCGCGTGATGATGTTGCGATGCTGGCTGCCGCGCGCTTCCTCCTGTGTCATCGCGCCCATCGCGACCTGTTCGGCCACCAGCGAGTGATCGGTCGTAATCTGGTTGAGAGCGATCGCCCGAACCAGGTACGCGCGGCTGTCCCCGACATTGCCGAGCGCCAGGTTCGTCCCGCGGATGACGCCGGCTACGAGCGTCGTCCCCATCATGTTGTGCTCGCCGTCGGCGGAGCCGTTCTCGAATATTCGTTCGTTTGCGTGACGAAATGCCTGTTTAAGCATGAGAACGAGGTCGTCGGTGTCGGCGGCGGCAAATCGTTGGCGCAGTGCGTCGATCGCCATCTCGGACGCGACCTCGCCCCGCTGATAACCACCCATGCCGTCGGCTAGCGCGATGAGCGTTAACTCATCGTTGGACGCGTCGGAGACCGCGTCGTGGTAGACGGCGTCTTCATTCTGCTCGCGGACCTGACCGGCATCGGTCGCCTCGCCGATGATGAGCCGAAAATCCTCCACGGTGACGATTCTCCTCGGTCGATCGATATGCAAGCGTTCGGTAGCGATCGGCGCTCAATGGCCCAATGATGGATGGAATGAATACTGCGAACCCCCGCATATAATACGACACCGTTTCTCGTTCCGCCTTGGCGTCCTGAACCAATACGAAGAAACGGGACTTGTAGAGGAATGAGAGGCGCTGGCATGTTCCGAGCCTGGACGGCGTTGTTGATCGTCCCGCTGCTTGCGGTGATTCTGGCAGGTTGCATCAGGGATAGCGATCCCTCGGAAGAGGAACCGACAGTTGAAGAGGTGCTGCGTGGAGCTCGCGAACAATGGGATAGCACCGAAAGCGCCCATTTCGTGCTTGAGGTCGATGGCGACGCGTACCTCGACTCTGCAGAATCTATTCGCCTTCGATCCGCGGATGGCGACATCCTCCGTCCGGAGTCGGTGAGCGCCTCAGCCCGCATCAGCGTGGCGTTGCTCACGCTCGACATGTCGCTGATCGCGGTCGGCGGCGAGATGTTCATGACCAATTTTGTGTCGGGGCGCTGGGAGCGGGCTCCGGACGACTTCAGCTATGACCCGTCAATTCTGTTCAGCGACACGTCCGGCATTGGACCGGTGCTGGAGGCGCTGGAGAACTCGACCCTGGACGGCAGCGAGCGCGTGGGCTCCGTCGCCACGCATATGGTGTCGGGGACGGTGGACGAAAGCGACGTGAGCGACATCACCGCTGGAGCGATCGAGGGCGAGGATATACGCGTAACGGTATGGATCGGCGTGGACACCGCGCACATCTATCGCGTAACGCTGGCCGAGCCCGAAGGGGTCAGGGATGAGCCGGCCACCTGGACGCTCGATCTTAACGATCACGGCGCCCCGGTGACGATCGAGCCGCCGCCAGTGTGAACGAACCACCTGTCGACCGTCACTCCAGTCAGGCGCGCCTGCGGCTGCTGCTGCCGGTACTATCCGTCGTCTTCATCGCTGCCCTTGACCTGACCGTCGTCGCGCCGATTCTGCCGACGGTCATAGTTGACCTTGGCATCAGCGCCGTTGATGCGGATCGCTATTCCTGGATTGTGCTCTCGTACCTCGTCGCGTACACCGTAACAGTCCCGATTACCGGCCGCATCTCAGACTTCGCGGGCAGGATCCCCGTATTCGCCGTCGCAATGGCGCTCTTTCTGGTCGGTTCGGTGGTCGTCGCGACCGCTGACACATTGGGGTCAATCATCGCCGGGAGGACGCTGCAGGGGCTCGGCGGCGGCGCGATGCTCCCCGTTTCGATGGCGCTGGTAGCCGATGTTGTCCCGGTTCGACAGCGCGCGGCGACGCTCGGGCTGGTTGCCGCCGTCGACACGTTCGGCTGGGTGCTTGGCCCCGTCTGGGGCGCGCTCATCTTTGAGGCATTCGGCTCGTGGCGCGCTATCTTCTGGATCAATCTGCCGCTGGGGGCGATCGCTGCCGCGGTATTGTTGACCGCGCGGTCCGGCGCGCGACGGCGCAATCCGGTCGAGTTGCCCGCCTTACTGCCAGCAGTCGTCGGAACGTTCGCGCTCGTGGCGTTCTGTCTTGCGCTTTCGTCGGGTGGCGAGGGTAGTCTGAGCGCCGACCAGGGAGCGGCCCAACTTGGCGCTTCGACAAATCCGCTGGCCGATTATCGCTGGCAGATTCTGGCGGCTTCGCTGGTGGCATTCGTTGGATTCGTACTGCTGGAGCGGCGCGCGGAGCGGCCGGTGCTGCCCCTGGCGCTGATCAGGCAGCGCGTGTTTCAGGTGGCAGGCGCGGCGAATCTACTGGTCGGGTCTGCCCTGATCGTGGCCATGGTAAACGCTCCCCTGGCGATCGCGGTCCTGTCTGACGAGGAGCGAGCGTCGATCGACACCGCAATCCTGCTCGGCAGCTTCACGCTTGCGATGACCGTCGGCGCCATCACCGGTGGGCGACTCGTGAACCGGCTCCAGCCCAGCCTGACCGCCGCGATGGGGCTGGTGACCGCGAGCACGGGCTTCCTGATGATGGCGATGTGGCCCGCCATGGTGGACCTGCTGCTACAGTCGACCACGATCGCCGTCGCCGGGCTGGGACTCGGAGTCGTCATCGCGCCGATTGGCGAAGTGGCGATCCGGGCCGCTCGCGACATCGACTACGGCGCGGCCTCGGGTCTCGTGCTCGTCGCCCGCCTGCTGGGCATGACAATCGGGCTGGCTGGAGTTACCGCGTTCGGACTGGAGCGGCTCAACCGGCGCGTTGGCGATCTGCCGCCCATCTCACCGATGCCGGGCGAGTCGACCGCCAACTACTTCGTCCGGCAGCAGGAATACCTCACCGCCAACCTGATCCCGCTGACGCTGGACGTCATCCATGAGACGTTTCTGATTGCGGCGCTGCTGTGCGCCGTGTCGATCGCGGTCGTGTCTCGCATGCGGGTCCCAAAGACCTGACCGGCGAGTAATCACGCCTCGGCAATCGCGCGCCTCAACGCGTCGACGCCAGCGACCGGACCACCCTCGACGCTGAACACCGCGGTGCCCGCAACGAGCACCCTCGCGCCCGCCTCGACAACCCGCGCCGCGTTTGCCGCGCTGACGCCGCCGTCCACCTCAAGCAGCGTGTCGAGCCCCAAGCTGTCGATCTCGGCGCGGACGGCGCGCAGCCTGCCGAGGGACGACGGAATGAATTGCTGTCCCCCGAAGCCGGGGTTGACGCTCATGACCAGCGCAAGATCGCAAAGCGGCAGCAACTCCAGCAGGGCTGAGACGGGTGTCCCCGGATTGATCGCAAGACCAGCCCGTGCTCCCAACTCTCGAATTGATTGCAGCACCCGATGGGGATGAAGCGTTGCTTCGGCGTGGATCGTGAGAATGTCCGCGCCCGCGCTGACGAAATCGCTGACGTAGCGCTCAGGCTCCTTGATCATCAGATGCACGTCCAGCGGGAGGGAGGTTGCCAGTCGTATCGAAGCGACGACAGGGATGCCGATCGAGATATTGGGCACGAAGCGGCCATCCATGACGTCGAGGTGCACGAAGTCCGCGCCAGACCGCTCCAACAGCGAGAGCGATTCCGCCATCCGGGTCAAATCACTGTTAAGTATCGATGGGGCGATCCTGATGGCTGGCAGGTTCCGTTTCTCGCTGGCAGGCACCTCGCGGCTCCCCATCGTTCAGACCGGACCGACAAAGCGACAATACCACGGGCGGGTGCAGTCGACGTCAAGGTCGCCCCATGCGTCGCCCTCGCGGTATGCTCGGCGCATGCGATGGACGTTGCGGCGATCAGTAAAGCGCATCAGGCAACATCCCCGTCGCTCAGCGGGCGTCCGCGGCGCGCGATGAACGGCACGACGCACAGGCGTGCGCTGGCGACAACCGGCCCTCGCCGGGGGTTGGCGCGTTGCGCGCTCGGCGCGGCCCTGATCGCGGTGTGGTGGCCGATTGCCTGGCTTCAGTTCCGACCGCTCTCCGATCACTACTTCTTTCCGCTCTGGCTTGGGTACATCCTCGCGGTTGACGGCATCCTGACGTTGCGGACCGGCACGTCCCCTATGACACGCAGCGGCATCCGCGTCGCCTGGATGTTCGTAGCATCGATTCCGCTGTGGTGGACGTTCGAGCTGTTCAATCAGATCGTCGGCAACTGGCATTATCACCTGCCGCGGCCGTATGGTCCGGTTGCCTACGCGCTATTGGCGAGCCTCGCGTTCTCGACGGTCGTCCCCGCGGTGCTGACGACGTGTGAGTTGGTGCGTTCGGTCAACTGGGATCCGTTGCGACGCCTGCCGCCGATCGAGGCGGAGCGGCGGACACTGGTTGCGCTGTGTACGGCTGGGCTCGCGATGGTGGCGCTGATTGTTGCCTGGCCGTCGTACGCCTTCCCGCTAGTCTGGCTGGCACTCATCTTCGTGTTCGATCCAGTCGCGAGCGCGCTGGGCGGCAAGTCGATCGCCTGGCGCTTGCGCCGGGGCGATTGGTCGTCAGTCGCGAATCTCGGCGTCGCAGCACTGATTTGCGGGTTCTTCTGGGAGATGTGGAACGTTTGGGCGCTCCCGAAGTGGACTTACGAAATCCCGCACGCCGACTGGCTGCGCGTGTTCGAGATGCCGGTACTGGGATACGGGGGCTATATCCCGTTCGGCGTCGAGGTCTACATCGCGTACGTCCTGCTGGGCCGCCTACTTCCTAGCGCCGCGTTCCCCGAGCCCAGAGTCTCGTCACGTGACGTGGTTTGACCGCCAATTGACGCAAACCTATAATCGACAGCGTGGCGCGGTCATTCTCCGCTTGATCCCACCGTGCTTCATCGTGGCATGGAGTCACCCTGAAAGATGAACGGCCTCGACAAGTTCGAACGCTTTTTCGAGAGCGTGATGGAGGGAAGCGTCGGGCGCATCTTCCGCTCGCCGATCCAGCCAGCCGAAATCGGGCGACGACTGGAACGGGCGATGGAGTCGCACCAGGTCGTCTCCGTGGACGGCATAATCGTGCCCAACGACTACCAGGTTCACATGAACCCGCTGGACATGGTCGTGTTCGCTGACTTCGTGTCGGTGCTGTGTCACCAGATGGAAGAGTGGCTCATCGATCTGGCGTCGCAACGTGAATACGAGTTCATTGACCACGTGCGCGTACAGATCTTCGGGGACGACTCGATCGCCCGACGCGCGATCCACGTAGACAGCAGCATCAGCGAGCTGCCGAATTTCGACAAGGTCAAGCAGGACGAGGTGCAACGGACCGAGGTGTATCGGGTCGTCAAGCACACCGGCGATGTGCCGCCCAAGCTGTTGCGCTTCACCGGAGGCGAGAGTGCGGGGGAAACGGTGATCCTGCGCCGGCCGGTGATCTCCATCGGGCGGGCGCTCGACAACGATGTCATCATCGATTCCGCGGAGGTGTCACGTCATCATGCCCGCATTGAAGTGCGTGACGGAGAATACGAGATCGTCGACCTGCAGAGCACGAACGGAACGCACGTTAACGGGAGGCCCGCCAACCACACCCGACTCGTGAACGGCGATCGCATCACGTTCGGCACGGTGGCGGTCGACTTCCTGCCCTATACGAGCCCGACGGCGGCGCGGGCTCCGGCTCGCTAGTGCGGGAGCTTGCAGTCGAGGCGCGCGGCCGTGATGTCTGAGCTGCCGTTCGAATGGTTCATGCTCCTGCTCCGGGTAATGTTTGTCTTTCTCCTGTATTTCTTCGTGTATCAGGTTATCAGCGTGTTGTCGCGCGAACTTCACGCCGCCGCGACGCCTGATGATGGCAGGCTTCGCCGTGATGATGTCAGCGGCGCGCTCATGGTCACCGAACCCGGCGAATCGGACCTCACGCGCGGCGAAGTCTACGAACTCGATCCGGTCACCGTCATCGGGCGCCACCCTCGCGCGACCATCGTCATCGACAGCACGTTCATCTCGTCGGAACACGCGCAGATTACCTGGGAGCAGGGCCGCTGGTGGGTGACCGACCTGCGCAGCACGAATGGCACGTTCGTAAACGGGAGCCAGATTCGGGCCGCGACAGGCATCCGGCCGGGCGACAGCGTCGAGTTGGGCGGCATTCGGTTTCAGCTGGTGACTTGATTGAGTGCGGCAGGCCGCGATTGGTAACCCACTTCCGGGCGCCAGGTCGAGGTTGGCTTCCGTATACTGTTTCGTGGCGCGCTCCCCGGCGACACGGCAGGCGCGAATGGCGATTCCGTGGATACGCACGTTGCCTCGCATGGCTCAGGTTGGAGTCTCATGCTCGATCAGAAGCTCACGCTCGTCCTGCCCTCCCACAATGAGGCCGACAACATCGAAGCGGTTGTCAAGCGCGCCCTCGAGGTCCTGCCGCGCGTGACCCGCGAGCACGAGATCATCGTCGTCAACGACGGCAGCGCCGACGACACCGGCGCGATCGCGGATCGGCTTTCGGGTTCGCACGAAACCGTCTGGGTGGTGCATCACCCGGTCAACCGCGGTTATGGCGCGGCGTTGACGTCCGGCTTCGACGCCGCTACGGGCGACGCGATCATGTTCATGGACTCGGACCGGCAATTCGACATCGCGGAGATCAACGCACTGCTGCCCTACGTGCCGCATTACGATGTCGTCGCCGGTTACCGCATCGCGCGTCAGGACCCGCTCTATCGCCGCATGTATGGGAAGATGTTCGGGCTCAGCGTCATGGTTCTGTTCGGCCTGCGAGTGCGCGACATCGACTGCGCATTCAAGATCGTGCGGGCTGAAATGCTTCAGAAGATCGACCTGACGACGCCGGGCGCATTGATCAACACTGAGATGCTGGT
The DNA here is from genome assembly GCA_035513175.1 of Thermomicrobiales bacterium. Classification (GTDB taxonomy): domain Bacteria; phylum Chloroflexota; class Chloroflexia; order Thermomicrobiales; family CFX8; genus DATKCN01. Next base: position 4,141 of record DATKCN010000080.1, on the reverse strand, counting down.
CAAGCTGAAGCGGCGTGGCGCGACGATCGCCCAGGTCGGGGTGCATCATTACCCCCGGCACGCTGGAGAATCGTCAGGAGGCAGCCCGCGGGTGGTGTTCCGGGCCATCGGCGAAACCGCGCGCCTATGGCTGCGCCTCAGACGTGAATCGGCCGCTGAAACGGCCGGCGCGTCGACGAACGACACAGTCCAGCCGCACGGCACGCTGGTTCAGGTCATCCTGTCGCTGCTGGCAGCCGTCGCCGGACTCGCATGGTGGCGACGGCGCCGCGCACGGCGACGATCAGGGTGACAGCCGACGTAGCACCTCTTCGGGCGACAGTCCACGCACCAGGACGCGCTTCCGCCGGCCGGACGCCCCTGCCACAATCGCGATCTCGAGTCGTCGTACTCCCAGCTCGGCGCTCAACAACGCTATGATCGCGTCGTTCGCGGCGCCCTCAACCGGTGGAGCCGTAACGCGAACGCGCAACGTCCCCGCGTGCGGGCCGACGATCTCCGAACGGGACGACCGGGGCTGGACGTAAACGTCGATGATCGTTCCCTCGCGATGTGATTGAACGTGGATGCGGTCAGTCACGTCTTGCCGGCGCGGTGGCCAGCGCCGCGCCGACGATGCCCGCCTCATTGCGCAGGGTTGCCGGAACGATGCGCGCCTTCGTCTCGAACAAGTGCAGGAACCGCGCATGGTCCTTGCTGACGCCGCCACCGACGATGAACAGATCTGGGGAAAAGAGCGCCTCGAGCATCGCCAGATACTCGTTAACGCGCTCGGCCCAATCCTCCCAGTCGAGGCTCTCTGACTTGCGGACGCGGTCTGATGCCCTGTGCTCGGCGTCCATGCCGCGAATCTCCAGGTGACCCAGTTCTGTGTTGGGTAACAGGTGTCCACCGGTAAAAATCGCGCTGCCGATGCCTGTGCCGAATGTCAGGATCATCACGACGCCCGTGTGGTCCCGACCGGCGCCGAACGTCACTTCCGCCATGCCGGCGGCATCGGCATCGTTGAGGAGCGTCACGGGCCGTCCAGTCGCGCGTGACAGTAGCGCCGCGCCGTCGACGCCAATCCACGACGTGTCAACATTCGCGGCAGAGCGGACGACGCCACGCTGGACGATGGCGGGGAACGCGCAGCCCAGGGCGGAATTGCCTCCGAAGTGTTCGGTGATTCGCGCGACGGTAGCGGCTACCGCTTCGGGCGTAGAAGGATCAGGCGTTGAAATCCGCAGCCGGTCGGCCACGAGTATCCCGGTTTCCGTGTCGACGGGCGCGCCCTTGATGCCGGAGCCGCCAATGTCGATTCCAAGTGCGCGCATTGACGTTCCTCAGCCGCGTGTCGGTCGGAGACCCGCGCCACCCCGCGAATGCACGCCAGCCTAGCACGGCCCTGCAACGGGCATGTTGCCCGCGACCGACCGATGCGGGATGACACGAAAGCGTCTATTCGCGTTCAAACGATGTGAGCCGTGCGAAAGCCCGATATCTCGCAATTTCTCGCTCCGCGCATTCGTTACGTGATAACAGGACGACAACCCTGTACACCGCCACGTGGCGTCCTTGATCCCTGGCGCGACATACGGCGCCGGTGGATTGGCGACTGATGCCGCGTGAGACTCTAAAGGTTGCCACATGGCAGCCTATGGAAGTGGCAGCGTTTGATAGATCGTTCTCAGGCGGCGACGTCGGATTGCCGCAGGGACGCGGCAACGTTGGACAAGTGCTCCGCTACGATGACGTCGCGCCGGAGCGTGGACTTCAACTCCTCGAGAGTCATGTCGTCCAGCAGCGTGTTCGTGCGACGCGAGATCATGGTCGTCGAGACAAAGACCGGTTCCGATCCGGGGCGGTCGCCGATCGCGCGCACGACCTCGCCGCCGGTCAACAGGCCCGAGATGTTGATCTCCCCGCCAAAGAACGTGTTCTCGATAGGCACGACGTCGATACCGGCTCCGGTGGCGGCGTTAACGTGCTCGACTTCCTGCAGCATCGTTGGGCCGATCAGTGTGCCGCAGGCGATTACGCCCGTCCGTCCCGCGATCCCGGCGCGCTTCCCGCGCCGCGCCAGCCGTCGAGCGTCGTCCAGAAAGACGCGCGTGATGCCTATGCCGTCCTCGATCTGCGGGAACTCGTCGTAGTGACCCGCTGGTGGAATGTCCGTTCCGGACATTAGGTAGAACTCGTCGCCGAGATGGAAGAACGTCTCGCCACGCGTCGCGCGGAAGTGCTGTTGCCAGCGTTCGGCTTGCGCGATGACGCCGACCGCCTCGTCGACAGTGTGTCGCCGCATTTCGAGCATCGCTCCCGGCATGGTGCGGATGCACGGGCGGGAGAGCCGCACCCGCTTGCTCTGGCGTTCGAGCCCGAAACGCGTCAGTCCGACAGGCACGCCGGCGATCGAGCGCAGATGGGGACCGGCGTTGGCCAGATCCTTCAGCGAGCGATCCATCTCCGCCCCGTCGTTCACGCCGGGGCAGAGAACGAGCTGCGCGTGGTAATCAATGCCGGCCCTCTCAAGGCGCGCGAGGTGCTCCATGATCAGTGCTCCGCTGGCGTTTCCGACCAGCGCCGCCCGCAGCTGGGGGTTCGTCGCGTGAACGGAAACGTGCATCGGGCCTAATCGCTGCTCCTCGATGCGCTGCCAGTCTTCTTCCGTCAGATTCGTGAGGGTAACGAAGCTGCCATGCAGCATCGAGTGACGGTAGTCGTCGTCCATGACGTACAGGCTGCGCCGCATGCCCTTGGGAATCTGCTTGATAAAGCAGAAGGGGCATGCATTCTCGCAGACGTGGATGCCGTCGTTCGTTGGCTCGGCGAAAGTAATGCCCCATGGCTCGTCGAGGTCGCGCTCGACCTCGCACTGGTGCAGTCGCCCTTCCCGCTCGATTTCGAGGATCACTTCCTCGACCGATGCATAGAACTGGAAGTCGAGTATGTCCCGCAGCGGCTTTCCGTTCACCCTGGTGACGCGGTCTCCGGGCTCAATTCCGATCTCGGCCCCGAGCGAGCCAGGCGCGACGTGCTGCACCTCGCCCGGCCGCTCAGGCGCGAGTGCGGCGCGGCGAGTGCGCGCCGGATGTGCAATGTCGATAACACGTGAGACGCCCACGAATACTGGTTACTTTCCCAGAGACGCGGCATCTCGCCACGCCCGTTGAATAATCGTGCCCGCGGCGACGATAGCGGCGGTCTCCGCCCGCAAGATGAGCCGTCCCAGTGACGCCATCGCCGCCGCGTGCTGCTCGATCGCTGTAATCTCGGCCGCCGACCAGCCCCCTTCGGGCCCGATCGCGATGGCTGCGAAAGCTCCGGTGTCGATATCCATCAACGTCGCCGTGCTGGTGCGCTCGACCATCGCGATCACCGGCTGCTGGAGCAGGAACTCGGAGAGCGTCGCCGGTTCGGACACCTCGGGTAGTGTGACACGTTCGCACTGCTCCGCGGCCTCGATGATGATGCGCTGGAGGCGGTGCAGCCGCCGGCCCCACGCGCGGGCATCGTTGAAGGGTATCACGGAGCGTTCCGTGCTCAGCGGCACGATGCTGTGCACGCCAAGCTCGGTGAGCTTCTGGACGGCTACCTCGAAGCGGTCGCCGCGCAGGGCCGCCAGCCCGACCGTAAGCTGAACCGGGGGCGAACGATCCGGGCGGTCGACCTCCAGCACCTCAAAGCTTGTGATCCCACCGGCGATCTCTACCAGGCGAGCTTCGGCTTCGATGCCGGAGCCGTTGAACAGCGCCAGCCGGTCGTCGACTTTCATGCGTAGCACCTGGGAGACCTGACGGCTCTGAGGCGCTGACAAACGCTCTAATGCTCCGGGATGCAAGGGATCGGAAATGTAAAAGCGTGGCTTGGTCATGCGCTCAGCCTCGCTCAAAGCGTAGCGCGACCCAGTCGCCTGCCTGCACACGAAACGTGGCCGCGAGCCCCTGGGCGGCGAACGCGTCGATGACCAATGTCTCGCGTTCCTCAATAACGCCGCTGCAGATCAGGATGCCGCCAGGGGCGAGTTGGCGCGAGATCGCCTCAGCCTTATCCGCGAGGATGCGGGCGATCAGGTTAGCCATGACGACGGAGAAAACGCGCGAACCGGGTAGCGCGTCGCTGATGTCGCCGACGATGACCTCGATGCGGCCTTCCATTG
>DATKCN010000079.1:0-13131 GCA_035513175.1 Thermomicrobiales bacterium | reverse complement strand
CACGACCATCCGCGAACCGGCGATCGACTGGTGGACGGCGCGACCCACGTCGAGCGAGATGATCTCGTCTCGGTCGCCATGCAACACCAGCGCCGGGCAGCGCACGGCGGCCGCCAGCTCGGCCAGATGCGGCGTGACACGTTCGTTGGTCGTGGCGATGAGGACTTCGGCCGTTGTCTCCAGTCCCCAGCCGACCCCGTCCTCGATCTGCTTGGTCGAGTGCGGCTCGTTGCAGATCGTCGCGAAGAACCAGTTGACGAAGTCGGGATAATCCTCACGCCAGTGCAGCTCCGTGTACTTGTGGAACCCCTCACGGTCCGGCGGCGTCGAGTGAAATCCGGCGAGGGATTCCGGCGTCTCATGGAAGCGCACGGCCGGAGCGATGAGGGCGAGATGGGTCACGCGTTCGGGATGCTCGGCGGCGAGCTGAATTGCCCAGCGCCCGCCGGCCGAATGGGCGACGACGGCAGCCTGCTGGATGTTCAGCGCATCGAGCACCGCAAGGGTGTCCTGAGTGAAGTGGTCGGTCGTGTAGCCACTGGCCGGCCGGTCCGACCTCCCGTTGCCGCGACCGTCAAACGTGACCACACGCATGCCCTGATACGCGAAGTACGGGACCTGGAACTTCCAGATACGGCTGTGCACGAGACTCCAGGTCGGCAGGAAGACGACCAACCGCTCAGCGTCAGGCGGGTCCCAGGCCTCCCAGGCGATCCGCACGCCGTCGAGCGGGTTGACCGCGAATCCATGGCTGTCTGGTTCGAGCGCGCGCATGTTGCATCACCTCCTGTCACTGATCCGCGCGTTCAGTCGGGCGCCGGCGTTACCAGGTGGCCGCGGTCGGCAGAACCCGCTGCCCGGTGCTCCAGCGCCTCGAGCCAATCTCCAACCGTGTCGAGGATGGCGAAGAAATGGCCCTCGTCCTCGCTTGCGCCGGCCAGGTGCTGCGACTCCATGCCGAGCCAGAAGCTCACCAGCGCGCTCGCGACCATTTCGGGGGCAAGATCGATGCTCAGCTCTGGCAGGGAGGCTCTCATTGTCTCGGCGATCAACGACCTCCACGTGTTCATGCGCTCCCGGACCCGCTGGCCGACGCGCGCATCTCCGTACCCGACGGCATACAGCTCCTGCATGATGCGGACGTACCCGTCAGCGAGGTCCTCGCGGTAGAACGCAACCGCCGTGCGCCATTTGCGACTGAGTGGCGCGTTCGGCTCCTCGTACATCCGCCGCTGCCGCCCGACCTTCTCGTCATCGAGCGCGACGAAGACCTCCAGCAGCAGATTCTGCTTCGAGCCGAAGTAATAGTTGACACGCGCCAGATTCGTGCCCGATTCGGCAGCAATCGCCCGCGCCGACAGCCCTTGATACCCGTCACGAGCTAGTATCCGGATGGCGGCGACCACGATCGCATCGCGCGTCACCTGTCCGTCGCGTCGTCGCGCCACGTCGATACAGCTCCCGAATAAGTGAAACGCTCGTTTCAGATACAATGCCAGTCTAGTCGAGAGCCGCCCGGTTGTCAAGATGCCGGCAACGGGAGGGGCGCCCGTCACAGCTCCGCGTCCATGCCAACCGGTCACCGCGCCGAATCATCGCTGGTCCCACGATGTGCTGCACGGGAGCGGACGGACGCATGCAGGCGGACGAGATGGAGCGGCGCCGGGAGATTTGGTGTGTGAGGGATGCGAGGTGCGAACCGAGGCTACGAGGCGGAGGATGCGTCGCCGTTCGCCCGGTCAAAGCGTCAGGCGTTGATGGGTGCGGCGACCACGCTATACTGGGACATCTCGTTCGTCACGCTGACACGACTGCCGGCACGTTCGCCACCTTCGTGCGACATCGTCCACCAGTAGCTCGAAAGGGGATCCAGGATGGTAGGAACAGCGTCCTCAATCGCGCGCATCCCGTGCTACTGCGCGATGTGCGTTTCGCGTTGCGGAGCCATCGCGGTCGTCGAGGACGGGCGATTCGTCGCTCTCGAGCCCGACCCGTCGCACCCGACCGGCAAAGCGCTGTGTGCCAAAGGCCGCGCGGCGCCAGAGATTGTCTATCACGGTGACCGGCTGCGCCAGCCGCTGAAGCGCACGCGTCCGAAGGGCGACCCGGACCCCGGCTGGCAGCCGATCAGCTGGGACGAAGCACTCGATCTCACCGCGAGCCGGATGCGGCAATTCGCGGAAGAAAGTGGGCCCGAGAGCGTCGCTTTCAGCCTGGTGTCCCCGTCCACATCGGCATCCGACGACTCGATGATATGGATCCAGCGGCTCATTGACGCAGTTGGCAGCCCGAATCTCTGTCTCTCGATGGAGCTGTGTGGCTGGGGGCGCTACATGGCCCCGGAGTTCACCTTCGGGACGGCGGTCCCAGGGAGCTACATGCCGGACCTGGAGCAGGCCGGGTGCATCCTGTTCTGGGGCTACAACCCGAACCATGCCCGGCTGGCCCATGCCACGGCGACGGTGGAGGCGCAGAAACGCGGCGCGCGCCTGATCGTCGTCGATCCTCGTCAGACCGCTCCCGCGCGACGGGCCGATGTCTGGCTGCGCGTGCGCCCCGGGACCGATGGCCTGCTGGCGCTTGGCATGGCGCAGGTCATGATCGAGCGCGGCTGGTTCGACGAGGAGTTCATCCGCGCTTGGACGAACGGCCCGCTTCTCGTGCGCGCGGACACCGGGCGCCTGCTGCGAGCAGGCGACCTCACGGGCGACGAAGGTGACGGGCGCTACGTGGCCTGGAACGAGTCGCAGGGGCGCCCCGTCCTCTACGATCCGGACAGCGCCACATACGAAAGCGACACGGCAGACCTGGCGTTGTTCGGCAGCTTCAGCCTGGACGAAGTGGGCGGAAACGTTGCCTGCCAGCCCGTGTTCGATCTCACCCGCGAGCTGTGCCGCCAGCATACACTCGCACAGGTCGAAGACATTACGGGAGTCGGGCGCGCAGAGATCGAGCGCGCCGCCGAGTTGCTCTGGAAAGCACGGCCGGTGGCCTACTACGCCTGGAGTGGCGTCGAAATGCAGACGAACTCCACCCAGATCGCCAGAGCGATCGCTCAGCTCTACGCGTTGACCGGCAGCCTGGACTCCCCGGGCGGCAATGTGCTGTTCGGCACGGTTCCGTCCGCGCCGGTTGCCAGCGCCGGAATGCCGCCGGAGCGCCAGCGGGCGCCCGCGCTTGGCATGCGCGAACGCCCGCTGGGTCCGTCCCGCTGGGGGTTGGTCACGACGGACGAGTTGTATCGCGGCATCCTGCATGGACAGCCGTACCAGGTGCGCGGTCTGGTGGGGTTCGGCGCCAATCTGCTGCTCTCCCACGCCGACGGCGCGCGCGGGCGCCAGGCGCTGGCGTCGTTGGAGTTCTACGTCCACGCGGACCTGTTCATGAACCCGACCGCCGAGCTGGCCGACGTGGTGCTGCCGGTCGCCAGCGCGTTCGAGCGCGAGGCGCTGAAGATCGGCTTCGAGGGCAGCGAGGACGCTGCTTCGCTGGTCCAGCTCCGGCAGGCGGTGGCGGAGCCTCCCGGCGAGGCCCGCTCGGACACGCAGATCGTGTTCGACCTTGCCTGTCGGCTCGGGCTTGGTTCGCGCTTCTGGGACGGCGACATCGAGGCGGCCTACCGCCATCAGCTGGAGCCGACGGGCATTTTGCTCGACACGCTGCGTCAGCAGCCCGCTGGCGTGCGGGCAACTACGACGACGCGTCACCGAAAGTTCGCGGAGACGGAGAACGGCGTCGCGCGGGGCTTCAATACACCCACGCGCAAGGTGGAGCTCTATTCCGAAACACTGCTCCTCCACGGCTACACGCCGCTGCCGGACTACGTCGAACCATTGGTCAGCCCCCTGTCCCGGCCAGATCTAACGGCGCGATTCCCGCTGGTCCTCACCTGCACGAAGCACCACCTCTTCTGCGAAAGCCAGCACCGGGCGATCCCGAAGCTGCGGCGGTTGGCGATGGACCCGGAGGTCGAGCTGCATCCAATCGCCGCTGCCGCTCGCGGCATCAACGCGGGCGACTGGGTGAGCATCGAGACGCCCAACGGGAGCGTGCGGGCCAGAGCGAAGCTGAACGAAGACCTGCATCCCGACGTCGTCTGCGGTCAGCACGGGTGGTGGCAGGCGTGCGACGAGATCGGCGCTCCGGGCTATGAACCGTTCAGCGCGGACGGCGCGAACTTCAATCTGATCATCGGGAATGAGTGGATCGACGCGGTCAGCGGCTCGGTCCCGCACCGCGCGTATCTGTGCCAGGTTCGTCCGGTTGAACACATCGACCAGGTCAGCGCCGCCAGCGCGTTGTAGCTTGAAGCGGGGGCGCGCCATCACCGCACAGTCGGTTACGGATGACGCGCGCCGCCTGCGCTGGGACGGCCATCAGCATGCCGTGACGGTCTGTGACCCACTCATGATTGCCCCCGACACCGGGGACGAGATGAGAACCTGGTCGTTGACACGCGCCACCGGGAACCCACCGTCTGTCGGGCCGCAATTCAGGATCACCACGCCGCCATTGACGCGTGTCGTTGCCTCACCCTCGATTCGAACCGTCCTGTCCGTCAGGGTGGTGTTGAAGTCGGTCATCCGAAGGCTGCCGGTCGGGCTGGTCAGCACGATGCCGTCATCGGTGACGCTGAGCGAGTACAGGCCGTTGTCGCTGGTGAAGACGCCGGTGAAGTCGCCCGAAGGACCCTGATCGCCCGATTCACCCCGCTCACCCTGCGGTCCGGCCGGGCCTTCGATGCTCCAGTCCAGCGCCTGCTCGTTGTTGCGGCACTGCCCGCTGGCGTCGATGACGCGGAGCGCCCCGGAACCCGTGTTGACACAGCCGTGGACGCGCGTCGTGTCCCCGCCATGCGCGAGGGCGAACGCTCCGGCGCCGATGCCCGCGCCCGCGAGGAGCACGACAAACACGGTCAGCGCGTGGAGCAGGCCGCGTGGGGCGCGTCGATACAGCGTGCGGAATGCCATTCCGTGCCTCCTTGGCAGTGACGTGATTACACACGCGCGAGACGATGTCAGCGCGCCGGCAGATTACCACCATCCAACGGACGTCACGCTCCGCGGCGGCGTCGCTTCCCAAACGTCAGAATGAACATGAAGCTCTTGCCGGCTGCGTGGGGCGCGAAGAAGGCGGTGACCTCGTCGTCGACCGACGTGGAGCCGACCGCGCCGAGCCCGAAGGCGTGCGTGCCGAGATGCAGGCGGCTCGCCAGCAGGGCGGACTGAACCTGCGCCAACCGGTAGCCCCGATTGCCGTAGCGTTCGAGGATCGGCTCCAGGTCAGCCAGGTAGTAGAGGTTGACGTGCGACTCCCCGGCGTAACCCTGCCCGCAGGCCAGCGCCGTGGCCTGCTCGCGCAGGCTTCCCGGTCGCAGCCGCTCCAGCGCCGCGTGCTCCGGATGGTAGGCGTACGCGCCCTGCGCCAGCTCCTCGACGTTGTTGACGATCAGGTAGGGGTCGACCAACGGCAGCGCGGGCGCGCAGTCGAGCGCCACGCCCCGGTTCGCGCGCTCCAGCAGGGTTGAGACGGCGCCGAACGGGATCGGCGTCTCGACAGCGTAGTGGCGGGTCGAGCGACGGCGGCGGATTGCGTCATCGACGGTCATGCGCGGCACATCGTTCGCCAGCAGCGGCCTGAGCGGGACGAGATCGCCGGTCGGCTGCGCGTCCACGCGATGCAGCGGGGCCGACCGCCACCGGACGGCCTCGTCGGCGTCCGTCAGCTGCGTCGACCGGTTGATTGCGGTGATGTGGGGAAATTCGACCTCGCGCGCGGAGATTGGGACGGTCTCCAGCGCCAGCGGCTCGACGAGCTGCGTGGTTGTTGGTCCGTCTCCGCGCCCCAGCGGCACGAGGCAGACGGCCGACTCCCGCTCGCCATCAACACCGAGCAACCGGTTCACGTCCTGGTCGACGTAACCCATGACGACCGCCGACGAGAGGTCTGAGGCGGCCGCGACGGCAAGGATGTTGGCGAGGGTCGTGCCGAGGTCCCAGTAGACGTGGCGGTAGGCGCGGCCCTTGTAGCGCCATGCGTTGCGCCAGTAGGTGCTGGCGGCGACGAGCACCGCCGGGGCCGACGCGACCGACGGCTCGTCACCGCTGGCCTCGACCAGCGCGGCGCGGTAGTCGCCACGCCGCAGCGTGCGGAAGGCGTGCTTCTTCGCGTCGTAGTGATAGACCCCGGCGTCAAGCCCCGGCAGGTCCCCACAGACGATGTACAACTCCAGATGATAGCGCGCGCCGGTGCCGCCTGCCGCGCGGTACTCGATCACGCGGCCCGTGCCGTGCCCGCCGGTTTTCAAGATGCCGTTCGAGAGCAGGCAGATGCGGGCCAGCGCGTCGAGATCCGGCGTGCCGCCGCCCGCCAGATCGCCTGTGTCGGCGATGGCGTCGAGGATCGACAGGGTAAAGGGGGCAAACTCGCGGGGCAGGGCGATCGTCTCAGCCGTCGTGTAGTGCTTGAATGGGCTGGGCTCGATCGACCAGTCCTCCTGCCAGATCGCGTTCTCCAGATGAGGCGGCGTGCCCATCAGGATGTTGGCGTCCTCCTGCCCCTGGTTGATCAGCGAGTACTTCGTCGCGTTGTGGAACGCGATGGCGGCGCTCGTGTCGCGGTTGTCGGTCATCATCTCCTCCTTCACTCGGCGGTATCATCCCATGCTTCAAGCAGCCTGTTGCGTTCGGGCGCGGCACGCAGGAGATTGGAAGTAACGCATGACTATCACGATTCGGGCTGCGACCCTTGACGACGCCGCTTCAATCGCCCGGGTGCACGTTGCGTCGTGGCGCACGACCTATCGCGGGTTAGTGCCGGACGGCCTGCTGGATCGGCTGGCTGTCGCGCCACGGGAACGGTACTGGGGAGGCATCATCGCTAACCCGGATGCGCCTGAGTTCATCTACGTCGCGCAGTCTCCGGATGGGGAGATCATCGGCTTTGTCAGCGGTGGACCCGAGCAGCAGGGGAGTTCTGAGTACACCGGCGAGCTGTACGCGATCTACCTGCTGGAGGACTGGCAGCGGCAGGGCATTGGACGCCGCCTGACGCGTGAAGTCGCGCGCGAACTGCTGGCGCGTGGGCACTCGTCGATGCTGCTCTGGGTGTTTGCCGGGAGCACGTTCCGGCGCTTCTACGAGCGGCTGGGCGGGATCGTGGTCGCGGAGAAGGAGGAGACATTCGGCGGGGCAACGCTGCTGGTGGTCGCGTACGGCTGGAGCGATCTGCAACGGCTGTATGACATCCTCATCACCGCGACATAACGGATCGTGTCATGCCCCGGAGCGAGAGGCGAGGGGTTCCTTCAACGCCCAGGTCGGTTCACCGTCTGAGGTCGAGAAACGCCGCGATCGCCATAAGCACATCCGCCATGGCCCGCGCGGATCCGACCGCGTCCCCCACGATATCCAGGCTGTGGTCGGCTCCGGCGACGACGAGCGCCACATGACCGCGGGAGTCTTCGATTTCCTGAAGACAGGCTGCGTCGTAATGATCGTCCGCGGCGCCAACAACCAGGAGCGACGGCGTCGTGATTTTCCGCAGGTGCTCTCGAAGGACTGTGTCGCGCAGGAGCGGCGTGAGCCAGACCGCGCGCGTGTTCGGCGGAACAGGCTCGGCAGTGAGGATGTGCCCCATGGCGCGGGTCCCGATCGATTTGCCGATGAGAATCAACTGGCAGTACTCGCCCTCGCCAAGCCCGGCGCGCAGGGCCGCGGCCGCGTCCGTGAGCAGCCATGCGCGCTGCTCCTCAGCCGGAAGATCGCGAAAGTCCGGCTCACGGTTGTACGCGTATTCAACCCTCAGCACCTCCACGCCGGCTGAGAGGAGCAGCAACTCGGCGTAGTAGAACAGCGGCATGTCACAGGAGTAGCCGAAGCCTGGAAGGAAGACGGCGAGCCGGTCGGACGCGTCGCCCTGACGGACGAAGGTGTTGGGGACCTGCCTGTCACGGTAGCCGGTTGCCTCGATGCGGGATTCTGGCCCCATGTCTCCTCCTGGTTCGCGGGCTATCACGCCTCGCGGGATCACTTCTTGGGCGCCGGGAGCCGACCCTGGGCAGTTACTCGGATCGATCCGGAATCTCAAAGCGCATGATCTTGACCCGCCAGTCCGGCATCATCGGCGGCGTCCAGTCGTGCTCCCCGACCGTCACTGCCCCCATGCGCTGGTAAAACCCCTCCGCGTTCGGGTCGCTGTCGAGCATGATGACCCGCGCCCCGAGGTCCCGCGCCGTGCAGACGGCATGCTCCCACATGCGCCTGCCGAGACCGGACCCGATGGCGGACGGCTCGAGCATCATGCGCGACAGCTCGATCTCGGGCGGCGCGCCGCGCAGCATGTAGACGCCGATGGCGCGCCCGTCGATCTCCAGCACGTTCGTGACGGCATCCGTGATGTGCTCAGGCTCGATCTCCAGATGCTGCGGCTCCCACGCCATGAACTCCGTCGAATAGCCCCAGTGTTGCTGCGCCGAGCGCATGACGAGGGCGGTGAGCGCGACGTGCTCGCCGGGGCGGGCGGGGCGGATGGTCACACGTCCGACCAATTGCGTGCCTTTCGCGGCGCCGGTCACGATTGACGAGATTCGATGTGGGCGCGAACCATGCCGGCAAACGTGGGAACGCCGTCCCGGGCCAGATTGGCCAGCACCGTAGCCGTAGTGAGCGACGGCCGGCGCAATGCGCGCGCCTGATTATTGACAATCTCAGCCATGAGCGCTGGTTCCATAGCAAACAGGTCCACCAGGAAGTCATCCGGGCTACGCGCGTCGATGCCAAGGTCTGCGATGGCGTGCGCGGGGAAGTCACGCAGGTTGTCCATGATAATCAACTGTGAGCCGGATACGACGGCAGCAGCCAGAACATGGCGATCTTTCGGATCGTTGGTCATGCTCGCAATGAGCCGCTCATAGCCAGTCACACGCGCGTCCGCGAGCACCTCGCGGAACCTGGCGACAAGTCGCTCGGCTCCCTCAGACGTCGTCATACCAGTCGCGGCAAGATTACGTTCCACTTCAGCGAGGATGTCATCCGTCCAGTGCAGCCGATATAGAGATCGGCTCCATATGCGCGGATCAGCGTGTCGCGCACCGAAGCTTTGATCAACACGCAGGCGTCGACGACGACGGCTACTGGCAACACCGGCGCCACCTATTCGTCGTACAGTCCTAACTCCTGGCTCAGTTGGGCAAGCTCGTCGAAGCCCTGATGGCGCGCACGATCGCGGCTTCGCTTGTAGTCCATCAGGTCGCCCAAGCTGATCCGCCGGTGCGTTCCGACCTTGTGACAGGGGATATCGCCCCTGTCGAGCAGGCGGACGAGATACTGCCGGGAAACGTTGAGCAGATCAGCCGCCTCCTGTGTCGTCAGCTCCTGCTGAACCGGGACGACCGAGACAGCCTCGCCGCGCGCGAGCGCGTTCACGACTTCCGCAAGCAGGCGCACAACCGTCTCAGGAAGCTCATACGCCCGGCCGCTGGGACTGATGAGCGTGGTTGGCCCTGACGCCCGCAACTCTCGATCGCGATAGAACTCTTGGAGCTCTTGAAGCTGTGCCTGCTCTCGGACGGAAGCGGCGGCTGGTTCCCGTTCTGCCGCGATCATGCTCTGAACTCTCCCATCGACATCTCGCGAAATCCTGGCGCGTCCGCGTCCCTGCGCGCGAATCATCACGACGACATTATGCGACACAATCGCTACAAGCACAACTACGATTCGGCACAAACGCACCTGGAGCGCTCAACATCATGATGCTGATGGGCCAGCTGGGAAGGACGTAACCGTATCTCCGGTTCGCATCGCTTAGCCAGCGGCGCTGTCCACCAGCCTATAGATGGGATTGCCGTCCGAGAAGCCGTGCACCGGATCGCTCTGCGTGATCGACCCGTCGTCAACCAGGCGCCGCAGGCGGTCGCGCAGGCGTTCGGGGGAGATGCTGAACTGTCGCGCGATCTCGCGCAACTCGTAGCCGTCCTCGCGGGGGTGCGCCCGCAGCCATTCGAGGACCTCGTCTTCGATATTGCCGGACAAGTCTGTCTCCTTCAGCCGCGCGCGGGCGGGTTGGCGCGCCATGTGGCGCTCAGTGGTCGTCCAGCAGTAACACGCGCGCTGCCAGTACGCGCGTCGCTCAACTGTCGGGATGCAGCGATGTAGCAGGTAGATGATAACCCTCGGACCGCAAGAGCTGCAGGCAGCCGTCAACCAGCCCGAACGCGCCGGACAGCATCATGTCTCCGTGTGGCGCCGCTTCATGATAGCCGAGTCCGGTCGCGATGCGTCGGTTTGGGCCGGTGATGGCGACGAACGGGTATGGCGCCAGCGCCGCGTAATCGTTCCCGAAGGCTGCGCCATGCCCGCCGTCCAGTTCCACGTCGCCCTCTGTCAGCGTTCCGTGCGCCAGCTTGCCGACCAGACGGGCCAGCAGTTCGGGCGTGATCCCGCCGGTGTGATGCTCGAACTGCCCATGGATGCGGTCACCCCGGAACGCTGCGGCGAACGTGTGCATGTTCCCCACGTTCACCAGCACCGCGCCCTCCGCGCCCGCCCGCGCCGCAACCAGCGGGTCGCCCAGCGACCCCAGCACCGCCGCCGCGCCGGTGTCCATCACCACCGCGCCGGGCAGATCGCGCGTAACGGCCCGCATGCGGATCATGTAGTCCGGCGGCTCGCGGAAGATCATGTCGCGCGCTTCACCGCCCCCGCGCAGTAGCGATTGCAGGTATTCGTAGCGGAATTCGCGGCCCCCGGCGTCGGGCAGGTAGCCGTGATCCTGCACCGCGATGGCGTAGATTGACGGCAGCTCGACTCCGAAGCGCGTTAGCGCCGCGGCCAGCCCGTCGATGTCCACGTCGCACAGGCGGATCACCTCCGCGCCGGGCGGGGGCGTGTCGCGCAGCTCGACGCCCATGGCTTGCACGCGGGCGATGTCGTTGTGCAGCGTGCGGGCCGGTTCCGGCGCGGCGCAGACCCGCAAACCGGCCGTGATGTGCTGGAGAATCGCCTCGCTCGACGCGCCGCCGCCCATGACCGAGCCGGCAAGGTAGACATCCCTCCCGGCCCGCGTCGCGCGCCGGACCCGCGCGGCGGTGACGTGCGTTTGCGACGGCAGCACCAGCTTGACACAGTTCTCGATGGCGCGGCTGCTGTCGTAGATCAGCACGTCCTGCGTGCCGCCCCCGACATCGACCGCCAGAATGCGCAGCGGGTCGAGATTGGCCGGCTCCGCGTGGCGTGTCAACGGGCGCCCTGCAAGCGCCGCGCGCCCGCCCGTTCAGCCAACGCCGCGAGCAGCGCGTCAGTCGTCGTGATCGTGGCGAACTCCTCGTGCAGGTTCATCATCGACATGGCGTGCACGACAGCGGCGGACGGCGCGGGTCGTCCATGCCGATCTGTACATTGATCGCGAGCAGCGCGGCGTTGTCTGGCAGCGGACGCATGGCCCTCCTGTATGCGGTGGCGCTCGCCTCCCGGGCGCGTCAGCCTGCATTCTATTATGATGGACGCGACCGGGGCTCAAGCACATGTGCGCGATGCACATGTCTTTCTTGAGCAGGTAAAGGACGACAAACCCTTACACCGCCAGTTGTCGTCCTTTACCGCGCCGAGCTTCCCTGCGTCCTGCCGACGCGAGACCCGCGTATAGTTGCGCCAGACACGTTCGGGCATCTATCAAAGGAATGAGCGACATGGCAACGCGTTCGCCTGGGCTGCACCTCTCGCACTGGGGGGCGTTCGAGACAACCGTCGAAGGCGGCGCCCTGACGGCGATCCGCCCCTTCGCCCACGATCCTGACCCATCGCCGCTGCTGGATAACGTCATCCGTAGCGCGCGGCACGCGACGCGGGTGACACAGCCGATGGTCCGCAAGGGCTGGCTGGAGCATGGTCCGGGTCCGAGCGAGCGGCGGGGCGCGGAGCCGTTCGTGCCTGTCTCGTGGGACACGGTCGCCGAGTTGCTCTCGACGGAGCTGGGGCGGGTCTACCGCGACCATGGAGCCCCAGCGGTCTACGGCGGCTCCTACGGCTGGGCCAGCGCGGGCCGCTTTCATCACGCGCAGAGCCAGTTGCACCGCTTCCTGAACTGCCTCGGCGGCTACACCGGCTCGGTCGATTCCTACAGCACGGCGGCCGGCAACGTCATCCTGCCCCGCGTGATCGCCAGCGCGGACTCGATGCTCTCCTTCGGCCCGCCCTGGAAGGTGCTGGCCGAGCGGACTGACGTGTTCCTGTGCTTCGGCGGGCTGCCGCTGAAGAACACGGCCGTCAGCAACGGGGGCGTCTTCCGCCACCGCGTGCGGGGCTTCCTCGACCGCGCCGTCGAGCGGGGCGCCGAGTTCGTGCTGCTCAGCCCGCAACGGGACGACATGGACGGCGTGGCCTCGGCCACCTGGCTGCCGGTGTCGCCGGGGGCCGACGTGGCCGTGATGCTGGCGCTGGCGCACACGCTCATCACCGAAGGACTGCACGACCGCGCCTTCCTCGACCGCTACTGCGTCGGCTTCGAGCGGCTGGAGCGCTACATCCTCGGGCTGGACGACGGGCAGCCCAAGAGCCCGGAGTGGGCCGCGCCGCTGGCCGAGATTCCGGCTGGAACCTTGCGCTCGCTGGCGCTGCGGCTGGCGGGCAAGCGGGTGTTCGTGACCACCACCTGGTCGTTGCAGCGCAGCGAGTTCGGCGAGCAGGTCCCCTGGATGGGGGTCGCGCTGGCGGCGATCCTCGGGCAGATCGGGCAGTCGGGCGGCGGCTACGGCTTCGGGTACGGCTGCGTTGACCGCATCGGCGCGGGCTTCGTGATGCCCGGGCTCAACGTTCCGGTGCTCTCGCAGGGCAGGAACCGCTCCGGCTCCTTCATTCCGGTCGCGCGCGTCTCCGACATGCTGCTCAATCCCGGCGCGGAGTTCGACTACAACGGCGGGCGCTACACATTCCCCGACATCCGGCTCGTCTATTGGGCCGGCGGCAACCCGTTCCATCACCACCAGCACCTCGCTAAGCTGCAACGCGGGCTGGCGCGCGTCGACACCATCGTCGTGCATGACCCGTTCTGGACCGCGTCCGCCCGCCACGCCGACATCGTCATGCCCAGCACGATCACGCTGGAGCGCAACGACATCGGCGGCGCCAACAGCGA
>DATKCN010000078.1:0-27370 GCA_035513175.1 Thermomicrobiales bacterium | reverse complement strand
TCAGTCGGCGCCTACCTGGCGCTGGCGCAGTGCATTACCTCCGGGACATGCGCGCAGGCGGACCTCTCGGTAGGCCAGCGCGCTGGCTGAGCAGGGAGCAGGCGCTCGGTGACGACCTATACTCTCGGAGAGTCTGGATGGGATGAGACCTGGCGACCGGCACAGGCTACCTGCTCGGCATCGACATCGGCACGACGGCGCTGAAGGCCGTCGTGCTCGACCCGCAGCGTGGTGTCATCGCGCAGGCGCAGCGCCCGCACACCCTGCGTTCGCCGCATCCCGGCTGGGCTGAGGAAGACCCCGCCGAGTGGTGGCAGACAACCGTCGAGGCCATCAAAGAGATTGTCGGCAGCATCCCGGCGGAGCGCATCGCGGCGGTCGCCATCACCGGCATGGTTCCGGCGCTGGTGCTGTTGGACGGCAACGGCGCTGTCATCCGTCCCAGCATCCAGCAGAACGACGCCCGCTCGGCCCGCGAGGTTGATGAACTGCGTGATGCAGTTGATACCGACGAGTTTTTCGCCATCACTGGCGGCACGCCGAACCAGCAGAACATCGCTCCCCGTTGGGGCTGGCTGGCGCGGCATGAGCCGGAAGCGATCGAGCGCACGGCCACCATGTGCGGCTCGTATGACTACATCGTCATGAAGCTGACCGGCGAGCGTTCGCTGGAGCTGAACTGGGCTGCCGAGAGCGGACTGTACGACATCACGCGACGCGCCTGGCACGCGCCGTATCTGGAGCAGGCTGGCATCACGCTCGCTGCGCTGCCGCCGGTGCGGGAGCCGTCGGAGATCGTTGGGGGCATCACCCCTGAGGCCGCGACCGCAACCGGGCTGCGCGCGGGCACACCGGTCGTGGCGGGCAGCGCCGACCATGTGGCGGCCGCGCTGGCCTCCGGACTGACGCGGGCGGGCGATCTGCTTTTGAAGTTCGGCGGGGCTGGCGACATCCTCTACTGCGCCGAGCGCCCGGACCCCGACCCGCACTTCTACTTCGACTACCACGACATCCCCGGCCTGACCCTCATCAACGGCTGCATGGCGGCCAGCGGCTCGCTGGTGAAGTGGTTCGCGGCTGAGCTGGCGGAAGGAGCGTCGCTGGCGGAGCTGGACCGTGAGGCTACGGATATCCCGCCCGGCTCAGGCGGCATCGTGGTGCTGCCCTATGTGCTGGGGGAGAAGACGCCGATCTTCGATCCCACGGCCCGTGGGGTGTTTGCCGGGGTCATGCTGCATCACACGCGGGCCCATCTGTTCCGGGCCGTGCTGGAGTCGGTCTGCTACGGCTTCCAGCATCATCTGGAGTTGCTGGCGGAGTCGGGGCGGCCGGTGCGCCGCGTGCTGGCAGCGGACGGCGGGAGCCGCAGCGCGCTCTGGATGCAGATCGCTGCCGATGTCACCGGCCACGACGTGCAGGTCATCGCAGGTGAAGCGGCTTCCGCGCTTGGGGCAGCCTTCGTGGCTGGCATGGGCGTGGGGGCTTTTGAGTCGTGGGATGATATCGGGCGCTTCATCGAGCCTGGCCCGATGTACCGACCGCAGCGAGAGGCTGTCGCCCGCTACCGCGAGGGCTATGCCATCTACCGCGATCTCTATCGCCAGCTGCGACCTCTCTTCCCGGCGCTGAGCCGGCTGGGAGCGGACGATGAAAGGCGGGACCCCTGATGCCAATGCCACGCTGGTTGGCACAGATCAACAAGCGGGTCTTCAATCCGTTGACGATCCGCCGGGGCGTCCAGCCGGTGTTGATCCACGTGGGCCGCACGTCAGGAAAGTCCTACCGGACCCCTCTCGACGCACATCCTCTTCCCGATGGGTATCTGTTCATCCCGATGTACGGACCGCGCACCGACTGGGTCAGAAACGTGCTGATGGCTGGATCGGCCCGCCTCCTCATCGGTGGCAGGGAGATCGAGCTGGTGTCCCCTCGGCTGGCGCCGAAGGGGGATGTCTGGTCGCTGCTGCCGCCAGCCACCAAGACTCCTCCAACCATCTCGGACGAGTCCGACCTGCTGCGCATGGATATCCGTCGATGAGCCGGCGCTACCTCACGGCCTGCACGCCTGCGTCTCAGACCGGTCGTTCGCGATTCGCGGAGCAGATGTCTGAATAGCGCGCATTGCAGCCGCCGCTGGACCGGCTTCCTGACCGTTGATCCAGGGGAGCTGGCATTGCTGTGCCCGTGCCAGGTCGTGTCAAACGCTGGCAACGCCGGTGAGTGCTGAGACACAGGGCACGGACACACGGCACGCACCGAACTCAGGCGCCGGGGTTGACGACGGTGGGGCGTTGCGCGCATCATGACGCGGTAGCAACCGCTCCGCTGTGAAGGTCGGCGCCATGGCGACGATTCCACCTTCCGACCACCCACTTTCACTCCCTCGCGTGCCTATCCCCCGCGCGCCTCTGATCGGTCGCGAACAGGAGGTCGCTGCTGTTGCGGCGCTGCTGCAGCGCGACGATGTTCCACTCGTCACCCTGACCGGTCCCGGTGGCGTTGGCAAGACGCGGCTGGCGCTGCAGGTCGCGGGCACATTGGGCGACACGTTTGCCGACGGCACGGTCTTTGTCGCCCTGGCCGCCGTCACCGATCCTGGGCTGGTGTCCGCGACGATCGCCCAGACGCTGGGATTGCGCGAGGCCGGTCTTCGACCGACCGCCGAGCAGCTCGGCGCCTTTCTCGCGCCACGCCAGGTGCTGCTGGTGCTCGACAACTTCGAGCAGGTAGTAGACGCTGCCCCGTTCGTGGCCGACCTGCTGGCCGCCTGTCCACGGCTCACGATCCTGGTCACCAGTCGCAGGCCGTTGCAGCTCGTTGATGAGCAGGAGTATCCGGTCCCGCCACTCACGCTGCCCGCCAGCGCGCCAGCGTCCCTCGCATTGCTCCAGCAGTCAGGCGCTGTCGCGTTGTTCACTCGCCGCGCGCAGCAGAGCACACCCGACTTCACCCTGACACCCGACAATGCAACCATCGTCGTCGACATCTGCCGGCGCCTCGATGGCCTGCCGTTGGCACTGGAGCTGGCCGCTGCCCGTCTGAAGCTCCTCTCGTTGTCGGCGCTGCGGGAGCGGCTGGATCAGCGGCTGCAGCTGTTGACGGGCGGACCGCGTGACGCGCCCAGCCGCCAGCGCACGATGCGCGACGCCATAGCCTGGAGCCATGACCTGCTGCAGCCATCCGAACAGCGCCTCCTGCGTCAACTGGCGGTCTTCGTCGGTGGATGGACCCTGGCGGCGGCCGAGGCGGTCGCTGACGCAGACCTGACGGTGCTCGATGGGCTGAGCACGCTCATCGACCACAGCCTGATCCAGCAGATCGAGCAACCTGATGGATCGACGCGCTACGGGATGCTCGAGACGATTCGCGAGTACGCGTTGGAGCAACTGCGCGACTCCAATGAGGTGGAAGCGGTCAGCCAACGGCACGCTGACGCGGTCGCGGCCTTCGTAGCCGACGCCGTCAGGCAGCTCCCTGGTCCTGACGAAGTCCTCTGGCTCGATCGCCTTGAAACCGAGCTGGGCAATATACGCGCGGCCCTGCGCTGGCTGCTCGACCGCGGCGAGGTTGAGCGTGGCTTGCGCCTGGCGGGATTGCTGCCCGAGTTCTGGTTGTTCCGCAATCACCTGCGCGAAGGGTTGTCGACAGCGCAGGCGTTCCTCGCGCTGCCTGACGCCGCGGCGCCGACCGCCGCCCGTGCGGCCGGGCTGCGGGCAGCGGGCTACCTTGCTCGATTTCAAGACCAGGTACCGGCGTCACGCACCATGGTCGAGGAAGCCCTCAGGATCTTCGATGAGCTGGGGCTCGTTGAAGAGGCGCCGTTCACCCTCGAGATTCTCGGGGAGGGCGCCGTCAGACAAGGCGACTTCCCTGCGGCCCAGCGGTACATGGAGCGCGGTCGCGCCTGTGCTCGCGACATCGGCGACCTGCGACAACTGGCTCGCATCCTCATCAGTCTGGGCGGGCTGGCACAACAGCATGGACACACTGAGCAGGCACGGGTGCTGCTCCAGGAGAGCCTGGAGACGGCGCGGCAGGCAGATGACACGTCGACCACGGCCGTGGCGCTGCACCGCCTCGGCCGGGTCATCGTGCTGCTGCCTGACGCTGACGCTGATGCTGACGCGCTTGCGTGGTTCCAGCAGAGCCTCGCCGCGTGCCGCGATCTGGGACTCCTCTGGTTGGTCGTGGAGAACCTGGAGGACGTTGCGCGGATCGCGCTGCGGTGGCAGCAGGTCGAACACGCCGTCCGGCTCCATGGCGCGGCAGCGGCGTTTCGTGAGCGCATCGGCCTGGCGGTCCTGCCACGCGATCGTGTGCTCCACGATGCGTTCAACGACGCGGCGCAAGCGGCGCTCGGTGACGCGCAGGCCCGCGTCTCACGCGATCGAGGCGCGGCGTTGTCGATCGATGCGGCGATCGACGAAGCGCTCGCACTCAGGCTGACCGAGCACGCCCCTGCGTCGGATATCACCGCAGCCGAGCGCCCCGCTTCGACGCCCGGCGCCCTGCAAGGCCTTACCCCGCGTGAGCGGG
Organism: Thermomicrobiales bacterium; assembly: GCA_035513175.1. Lineage (GTDB taxonomy): Bacteria > Chloroflexota > Chloroflexia > Thermomicrobiales > CFX8 > DATKCN01. Next base: position 22,834 of record DATKCN010000078.1, on the reverse strand, counting down.
AGGTCCTGCAGCTGCTCGTTGAGGGCATGTCCAACCAGGCGATCGCTGCCGCGCTTTTTATCAGCCCCCGCACCGCTGAATCCCACGTCGCGAACGTCCTTGGCAAGCTCGGCCTGGACTCACGTGCGGGCGTCCCGGTCTATGCCGTTCGCCATGGACTTGTCTGACCCACTCCGCATACGCTACGGCCCCGCTCCGTAGAACTACTGATCCCCCATCGTCTGCTGATTCCGTGTTGGCGCGGATGTGCTGCGCCGCCGTGAGGCGCATGCTGCGGACATGGTTGAGGGAATGACCACAGCCGCTGGTCAGCAGCACTGGAGGCACAGCATGCAGGCGCCGCTTCAGGCTTGGTCATGCGCACGCGCGCAGCGTCACGCTGCCATCGCGATCCTCAGCATCGCGGTAGTTGTCGCCATCGGCGCGACAGCGTTCGTGGCGCTGCGGAGTCCTGCGACCGCCGCGGTCGCCGAACAGCCCAACGCGTCCGTCGCGAACACGACGCCGCGAACCGCTCCACTGGCTGACGCGCAGCTCGTCGGGGCCAGTCACGACTTGCTGTCCCGAGATTCGCGAGCGGGATCAGCCGCGACGCAGGCGTTCGAGATCTCCATGGGCTGTGTCGAGCTCGCCGGCCTGTGTCAGCCTGTCCGCATCTGGCAGTCATCCGATGCGCCCGGCGACTGTGTCGAACTCGCCGGGCTCTGTCAGCCCGTCCACACTCGCTGAGCGCACATGACGCTCTGGGCAGCGGCGTGGACGGAGTAGCCAGCGGTCGATCATCACCCTGAGGCCGGATCTGCCTGGGTCCGGCCTCGGGCGCGCATGCCGCTCCAATCGCTTCACCCTCGCTGCGGAAGATCCACTATGTCATGGCTCGGTCCGCATCCCCACGATGTATGGAAGCGACCAGTCGCGCTGAGTCGTAGAAACCTCAGTTTCTTGCGACTCGCTGTATCGATGTCTCGCGATGATCGGGGGAGGCGGTTTCGGCGCGCCGCGTGCTCACGATGTTGACGGTGCGCGCTCCATCAGCATTTCGGCCGCCAGGTCATCGATCGGCAGCCGCTGTCCCTCCGTCCAGGCTGCTTGCCAGTCAGCCTCATCGAGCTGCTGCCGGGCCAGATCGAGGCCGCGCTGGTACGCGGTGATGGAACGCGTCTGTGCTGTGCCGCTCGCCTCGAAGGGCCCGATGTCATCGCTCGCCCCGATAACGGTCCGATATGCCTCGTCCGGGGAGCGCACGGACCACTCGACGGCGCCATCAGTGATACTCAGCGCGCCCGCGGTTGGGTGCTCGGCATCACCACCACAGGCGGCGAGCAGGGAACCCAAGACGGGTATTGCCGCGCCCATCACAACGGACCGCTTCAAGTGCTCGCGCCGCGACGCGATGGTCCCTGGCAGTTCTGGCAACGTCGTCGAGTGGCTCATCGTTGCTCATCTCGCGTGCCGTGATCTGCTCCGCATACGCGCAGTCGGGGTGATGGATTCGACGAACGTCTCAACTCGTCGCAACGTCATCCTGTTCGTCAGAGAACAGTCGTAGCTGATGGTTGTCGAAGATGGAACGCGGACGTCGCGGCGCATAGGGCGCGGCCCGCACGACGGTCAGGTAGCAGGCCCCCTTTTTCCTCTCCCGCTGCGCGACGACACATCGGTCACTTCTCAAGGCAGAGTATCCATGCAGCTCTATCGTCAGACAGCAGCACTGCCTCGCCAGTACCGGAAGATGGCTTCCCTCATCCCTCCGCGATCCGCGCCGCCAGGCCGAAGTGGTCGGAGGGGAAGAGGTGGTCGTCGTCGTCGTGGGGCAGGTCGAAGGTCAGCCAGGCATCGTGGATCGTCAGCCGGGGGTCGACGAAGATGAAGTCGATAACCGCCAGATGGGCATCCTCCCGGCGGTTGAGCAGCGTAGGCGAGGTCAGCTCCGGCTCGAAGCCGTGGACGGCGCCGAAGGCCGAGCGCAGCGTGCCGGTGATGAAGCGGACAGCCTCCGAGTCCGGTTCCGAATTGAAATCGCCGACCAGCACCCTCGCTGTGTCGCCGTGCCGCTCGATCCAGGCCACGGTCTGCCGCGCTTGCGCCAGCCGCAGGTCGTCGGCGTCGTAGGGGTGATGCAGGTGGGTGTTGTAGAAGTCGAGCAGCCCGCCGGACGGTAGCCGCACCCGCGCCCGCTGGGCAACCCGCGAGCCACCAGCCAGTGCCAGCCGCTCGGTTTCCAGGTTCGGCAGCCGCGACATGATCGCGATCCCCTCCCAGAAGCGGCGGATGCCGCTCTTCCAGGCGCAAACGATCTCGTAGCGCGGCTCACCCGGCGGCAGCCGCCGGTTCACCTCGCGGCGGATCCAGGCTGCCTGGCGGACCGGGCGGATCACTTCCTGAAGGCCAATGATGTCCGGCTGGAGGGCGATGAGCTGGTCGATCAGCAGGCCGGAGCGTTCTTTCCAGCGGTCGGCCCGGTTGCGGACATTGAGCGTCGCGACGACGATCGAGCCGGCCGGCGCGTCCATCGCAGGCTCAGCGTCCCGCGGCGTTCGTGCAGCCGCAGCCGACCGGCGGCCCGGAGCAGAGCGGGCAGCCGCCGGGGCCAAGCAGGAAGTTCATTGTCCGCATGTACTCGACGACCCAGTCCGGCCCGCCCCAGCTGAGGTCGAAGCTGTAGGAGTGCAGGACATGCGCCCAGAGCAGCCAGGCCACCCAGCGGGTGATGCCGTAGAAGTAGCTGGCGCGGTAGAGCGAGAGGACAACTTCCTCCGGGACACGCTGAAGCAGCCAGCCCCAACTGCCGTCGGCGGCCGCGACCACCTTGTAGAAGTAGTCGCGGGTGATTACCCGCCAGCTGAAGATGGCGACGACCACCCAGACGCCGTCCCAGACCCAGCCGAGGCCGCTGAAGTAGGCGGCGGCGTCGACATAACGACCGGTCTGGCCGGCGTACTGCCAGGCGCCGAGCGAGACACGCTCGGTCGTCAGCGGGAAGAAGAGCATCGTCCCCATCGTGTCGCCGGTGTCGGTCAGCGCGTGCGCCCACTGGCCGATCATGAAGCTGAAGGCCCAGATCCGGCTGCGCGAGATGGTGAAGATGAGCAAGGCGATGACGACGCCGAAGAGCAGTGAGTGGGTGAAGCCGATCCCCGGCCAGCCGCGATGGAAGGCCTGCGGCTCGTCCGCCTTGAGGCCGATCCCGAAGACGTGGATGCCGTAGACGAACCACTTGGTCAGGATGTCGGGCGAGTAGGAGCCGATCAGCAGCGGGATGAAGGCGACGCGGACGCCGAGATGCTTCTGCATGAAATAGGGTTCGAGGTCGTGGGCCGCCCAGCTCATGCCCGGCCCCGTTCCCAGCGATGCAACGCCGCGGCGAAGAGCGCCAGGAAGGCGGCGCCCTCGAACCACGAGAAGAGCAGTTCCGGGATCGCCACGCCCAGCCCGATGTACATGATCCCGGCGACGAGCATGACGCCGATCGAGCGCATGTCACGCCGCCTGCGCGCCGCGGCGGCCTCGGCCGTTTCCGGTTGTTGAACGGCCGGGTTGGCGGTTTCGCCACGATGCCCGGATCGCATCGACAGTCTCCGATTCCCAAGGTTCCCAGATTCGAGCGAATCAGCCGGCAACGCCCCGCCGCGCCGGCTGGGGCGCCATGATAAACCAACCGCCCATACCGATGGCAACCGATCTCGATGTCATTCGATATAACTTAATGAGAAGATGGCAGGCAGTTCAATCACCAGAACCGGCTCAGGCCGCGCCGCTCCGGCTCGAACAGTGGAGCTGGCGGGAGGTCGCGGTCGGCAACTGTCTCACTGATCAGTCCGTGGATACAGCCCCACGAAGCCACGACGAGCATCCTCTTGTACGGCGACGTGATCGAGTATCTCAAAGGCCATCAGAATTACCCGACAAGTCTGCGATCATTGCAGACGCTCATGCGATGGATTCATCCCTTCTTTCCAACCTATCGCATCATGGAGCGGTACGCGGAGATTCGTCGTTCGCTGCGGCCTCCATATGGACCGGGATTGATTGGCGACATCGATACCCTCATCGCGGCAACCGCTCTCGAACGCAATCTCACTGTCGTGACGGTTGACCGGGATTTCCAGCGTGTGCCAGGCCTGCAATCCGTGGTCATCGACCTTAGCAACCAGGCGCGCTGAACACATCAATGTCGGAGATGGCATAAGGTTAGGGTTCATCAACCAGTGAAACCCATCCGAAACTCAGCCAAAGCCGTGATCGTCGAGGACAGGCGGCTGCTGTGCATCCAGAAGGAAGACGAGCAGGGCGGCTACCTGATCCTGCCGGGCGGCGGGCAGGAGAGGCAGGAGCCGCTGCGCGACACCCTGCGCCGCGAGTGCCTGGAGGAGATCGGCGCCGAGGTCGAGATCGGCGATCTGCGCTTCGTGCGCGAGTACATCAGCAACAATCACGAGTTCGCCCACGAGGAGCCGGACCTGCACAACATCGACTTCATGTTCGCCTGCGCCCTCGCGCCGGGAGCGCGGATTGGCAACGGCTCGATGCCGGATGAGGGGCAGCTTGGCGTCGTCTGGGTCCCGCTGGCGGACCTGGAACGCGAGCGGCTCTATCCCCTCTCGCTGGCCCGCGCTCTGGCGGCGGGGGAGTGGGACGGCGTGCCGGTGTACCTGGGGGACGTGAATTAGCGCGGGCCGCTTCAGCCGTCGCCGCCATCACCCCGCAACGCGATCATCGGTTGCGAACGCGCCCGCTCTCGCGTACCTTGTATCCGAGCAGGCAGTGAGTCGAAAGCCGGTTTTGCCCCGGACCCTGCAGACACGCGCGAGGCCTCGTGATGGCGCCAGCAGGACAGCAGCGTATCTTCATATCCTACGCTCGCGGGGACAGTGATTTCGCCCGCGAGCTGCGCGAGTGGCTGGTCCGGCAGGGCCATCAACCCTGGATGGACCTGTTCGACATCCCGGCCGGAGCGCGGTGGCCGACGGAAATCGACCGGGCGCTGAAGGCGTCGGAGGTCGTCATCGGCCTTCTCTCGCCGGGCGCCGTCCGGTCCACGAACGTGCTCAACGAGTGGGACTGGGCGATCGCCAACGGACGGCGGCTGATCCTCATGCTGGTCGAGCCCTGCGACGTGCCGTTCCACTATGTCTCGCTCAACTACATCGACGTCACCGTGGATCGCGACGCGGCCTTCGACGTGCTGCGCGAGGCATTGGCCCAGCCCATGGCATCTACTCCAGGCGCAGCGGAGGATGGCGCGGACGCCGAGGACCAGCGTCCGGCGCCGTCCCACGGGATGCGCGAGCCGGTGTCGGCTCAAGCCGGTTCGCGGCTGCGACGCGCGCTGTCCCGGCAGCGGTCCGCGCCACGCCTGGCTGGGCGCGAGCCGGAGCAGCAGCGTCTGCAGGCCGCTCTCTCGGACACCGTCACCGGCCAGGGCGGGCTGATCCTGCTCGGCGGCGAGGCGGGCATCGGCAAGACGACGCTCACCCGCTGGCTGCAGGCCCAGGCGGTCGAGCAGGGCGCGCTCTCCCTGCTCGGCGGCTGTTACGACCTGACGACCACCCCGCCGTATGGCCCGTGGGTCGAAATCCTGCGCGCCTATGAGCCGCGGGACGGCCTGCCGCCAGTCCCCGAGCACATCCGCGACGAGGCGAAGCTGGCCGCGATCCCCAGCCAGGCGGCGCTCTTTGAGATCGTCGGCGAGTTCTTCGCCGAGATCAGCGAGCAGCGCCCGCTGCTGCTCGTGCTCGAAGACCTGCACTGGGCCGATCAGTCGACGCTCGACCTGCTGCGCTTCTTTGCCCGCTTCCTGAGCGGCCTCTCGATTCTCGTCATCGCGACCTATCGCGACGACGAGCTGACCCGCCGCCACCCGCTCTTCGATCTGCTGCCGCGTCTGGCGCGCGAACCGGGCACAACACGGATGCTGTTGAGACGGCTGTACCTCGATGGCACGCGGGCGCTGGTCGAGGAGCGTTACGCATTGGCGAACGACGACGGGAACCGGCTGGTCGAGTATCTCCAGCGGATGAGCGAGGGCAACCCCTTCTTCGCCAGCGAAGTGCTCAACACGCTCCAAGAGGAGAGCGTGCTGCGGCGGAAGGATGACGGTTGGCGACTGGGTGAGCTATCCGAGCTGTCCGTCCCCCCGCTGCTCCGCCAGGTCATCGAAGATCGCCTCCAGCGGCTGGAACAGAGCGACCGCTCCCTGCTGGAGGTCGCAGCGGCCATCGGTCATGATGTGCCGATCGATCTCTGGCAGCAGGTCAGCGGTGGGGAAGCCAGCGCGCTCAATGCCGTGATGTCGGCGGCGTTCGACGCCAACCTGCTTGAAGAGTCTGACGCCGACACGTTGAAATTCCGCCATGCCCTCATCCGCGAGGCCCTCTACGCGGGCATCGGCCCGCTGCAGCGGCGGGACTGGCACCGTCGGGTCGCCGACACGCTGATCGGTGAGGCGCGCCCCGATCCCGACTCGGTCGTCACCCACCTGGAGCACGCTCACGATCCCCGCGCGCTGGAGTGGCTCGCGCGGGCCGGCGACCGCGCCATGAGCCGCTTCGCCTGGGACGTCGCCATCCAGCGTTACGAGCGCTCGCTGGAGCTGCTGGAGCGCCAGGGGCAACCGGACCCGGTGCTTCACTGCGAGGTGCTGCTGGCGCTCGGCGAGGCACAGAACCAGGGCGCGGCGGGGCGGGTGACAACGGGCACATCGATCATGCTGGGCGCTGGCGCCTCACTCGCCGGGCGCGACACCTTCTGGCGCGCTGCCGCAATCGCTCGCTCCTCAGAGCTACCCGAACACCTGGGACGGGCGGCTCTCGGTGTCGTCGGGTTCAATCCTCATGCCCAGCAGGGTGGTCTGGAGGGAATCACGCTGCTGGAGGAGGCGCTGCGGCTACTGTCAGAACGCGACAGTGACCTTCGGGTGCGACTGCTGACCCGCTTGGGCACCGATACCTATATGCTGGCCTGCTATGGTGGTTTGATTCCGCTTACGGACGAGCTTACCGAACAGATTCTCCAGCGAAGCGACGCGTCCATCGTGATGGCTCGCCGTCTTCGTGACCCCGCTGCGCTCGGTTACGCGCTGACGATGCGTGGGATGCAAATACTCCTCCATTCCAGTGACGAGCTGCAGGCCATCGCGGATGAGATGCTGTCGATCGCCAGACGAACTAACGATCCCACGCTGCTGTGCTGGGCACTGATCGCCATCCAACGGCAGCAATTTGGCTGCGGCAACACGCGGGCGTCTCAGGATGCTCGCGATGCGCTTGGCGAGGCGGCGCGCCGCTTGCAGCTTCCATTCCTCACCTGGGCTCACGCGACGGCTGAGTCGGGCGCGGCGTTGCGCGCTGGACGATTCCTTGACGCCGAACGCTGGCTCGACGAGGCGGACAGAATCCAACCACTATCCGGAGCCGCCACCTATGGCCGGATCACGCTGTGTCGCGAGCTGGGGCGGATTGACGAAGCCGTGACGCTTGCGGAACGAATTACCAATATGTCCTCCTTGCTGATCCACTTCTCCTCCGGACTGTACGTTCTCTGTCTGCTGGATGCCGGGCAAACGCAATCGGCTCAGGCTGCGTTTCACCAGGTAACGGTCGACGACCTGCTGGACCCCAGGCTTCAATTGCGCAGCCTCAGCTGGTATGCCGAGGCGTCGGCGGAGCTCGGGATGGCAGCCTGGACCGAGGCTCTATACGACCACATGCTGCCCTCAGCAGGCTGGAATCACAACAGCAACTCCACCGACTACACTGGCGGCTCCGTCTCCTATCATCTCGGGCTGTTGGCCACGGTGATGGAACGCTGGGACGCCGCCGAGCGGCACTTCGAGGACGCTCTACGCATGAACCGGGAGTGGGGCGTGCGGCCCTACGTCGCCTATACCCAGTACGGCTGGGCCGACATGCTCCACCGGCGCGACGGTCCAGGCGACCGTGAGCGTGCCCTCGCGCTGCTCGATGAGGCGCTGGCGCTGGCCCGAGACATCGGGATGGTGCGGCTGGAACGGCTGGCGACCGGACTACTGGACCGCTTGAAATCACAAGTGTAGCGGCTCCGGACGGACCGGCTGTCCTCGGAAGGCTGTGCGATACTGCCGTCCCATCGGGTTCCTGTCAGTGTTCTCCCGCTGTTTTTCGGTATTCGACATCGAGATCGGGGGACATCGCATGACCCGTAAGCGCCTCGTTACCGGCGTCGATAGTCATGGGCGCTCCGTCATTGTTAATGACGGTCCCTGGCCAGGGCAGTGGGACCGGGGTGAGAATGACTATGACGATTACCTGTGGGTCATCACCAGGATTCCCGCGCCACTAGACGTCACGGAAACGACCTCGGATGGGATCGTGCGGCTTGTCCCTAGCGGTGACGAGGTAGTGGTGCGGGTCGTCACACTGCAACCACAGGCGGTGCTGGCGCGACTCTCAGATGCGGAAATCGAGGCGCGTCATTCGCGGCGGGACTACGCCGAGATGGAGGAGTTGCCCGACCGCCCGAACATGCACAGCACGCCGACGCTCGATGTCATCGTGGTTCTTTCCGGCGAGGTGGACCTCGAGCTGGACAGTGGGCAGGTGGCGCATCTGAAGCCGGGAGATTCCGTTGTCCAGCGCGGGACGGCGCATGCATGGCGTGTCACGGGCGACGTACCGTGTGTCATGACCGGTGTAACCGTTCGCGGGGCAACCGAGGCGCCGGGAGTCGCTACCACGGACCCGGCAGCAGCGCACGTAGACACGAACGGCGTGGAGAATTGCTGACGCCCGTGAGCGGCGGCGCGGCAGGCACACGGCGACAAGTGATGCGATCATCGTAACGATGAATGCAGGAGCGGGAAGGGAGTAGCACAATGGATCTGGGGTTGAGCGGCAAGGTGGCGATGGTCGGGGGTGGCAGCAAGGGGCTGGGCTTCAACGTGGCCCGGCTGCTGGCCGCCGAAGGGGTGTCGGTCTCTATCGCCTCGCGTGACGAGGGGCGCATCAACGAGGCGAAGGCGCAGATCGAAAGGGAGAGCGGCGGCGACGTGCTGGCGATGGCGGCCGACTTGCGCTCGGCAGCAGGCATCGACGCCTGGCGCGAGGCGACGCTGGAGCGCTTCGGTGCGGTGGACCTGCTGTTCACCAACACCGGCGGCCCGCCCGCCGGGGGCTTCATGCAGTTCGATGACGCCGCCTGGCAGAACGCCTTCGACCTGCTGGTGATGAGCGTCGTGCGCATGGTGCGCGGCGTTTACCCCTCCATGCAGTCGCGCGGCGGCGGGGCGATCGTGATGTCGACCTCCTCCTCGGTCAAGGAGCCGATCCAGAACCTGACCCTCTCGACCGTGCTGCGCGCCAGCGTGTCGGCCATCTCGAAGACGCTGGCGACCGAGTGGGCCGGCGACCACATCCGCGTCAACCAGCTCGTGCCGGGCCGCATCTCGACTGACCGCATCCGCGAGCTGGACGAGGCAAACGCCCAGCGCCAGGGGCTCTCGCTGGACGAGGTGCGCCGCCGCTCGGAGGCTGCCATCCCGATGGGGCGGCTGGGCGACCCGGAGGAGTACGCCAAGGCGGCGGTCTTCCTCTTCTCCGACGCTGCCTCCTACATCAGCGGCGCTACGTTGCAGGTGGATGGCGGCGCGATTCGCAGCATTACCTGACGCGCTTGCAGCGGGGATGACGCGGGAACGAAATGGCCGTCCGCCCCGCTCAGATGGAAGCGGCGCGGACTGCCGGCGGGAGCTGGTGTGACGCGCGGTTAGTCGAAATCACCTTCCTTGAGGATTTCGAGCACGAACTCCGCCACCGGTCCTTCAGCCTCCAGCTCATCGACTCGGTCCTCGAGCATTGAGGCCATTTCGTCGTCGCTGCAATCGAGATCTTCGGCCTTGGCGCCGATCTCTTCCATCCGCTCCTCGAAGTCGAGCAGCGGTTCGGGCGTGTCATCGGACATCAGGTCCGCCATGGTCAGGTCGGACATGGAGTCCAGAATTTCCTGCATCAGCGGGATGAACGCGTCCATGACCTGCTCGCAGTTGGTGGCGTCGGCGATCGCCACCGGCTCGTCGTCCCCACCGCAGGCCACGGCGGTCAGCGCCAATACAAGAGCCAGCGCCATTGCGAGAATTTTCACGATTACACCCTCTCCATGTGTTTGAGTACACTCCACAGGGATAGTAAAGGTTTTTGATCATTTGTCAAGGGACGCGTCACGGTGGAAGAGCACGGCGATTTTACGATTGCCTGGCACATCCCGCGGCTATACGGTTGGGCAAGCCGTGTCGTCGAAACGCAACTGCAGGACGGCCTGGCGGCGGCAGGGTTTGGAGACCTGCGGCCCGCGCACTTGCGCGTCTTCGAACACCTGCCCCGGCACGGCGCGAGGCTGACCGACATCGCGCGGCGGGCGCAGGCAACGAAGCAGGCGATCGGTTATCTGGTCGCCGAGCTGGAGCGGCGGGGATACCTCGAGCGCGTGCCCGATGCGTCCGACGGCCGCGCCAGCATCATCCGGCGCACGGACCGCGGCCGTGCCGCCGACGAGGTCGTCTTCACGATCCTGGCGCGGGAAGACCAGGAGTGGCGCCGGCGCCTGGGCAGCAAGCGCTACGACGACATCCTGGCGGCGTTGCGTGACCTGTCCGCCGTCGTCGTCGCGCGGCGCGAGGAGCTTGGCGCCTGACAGCACGCCTGCAACGCCGCATTCGCCCTTGGGCCGACGTCGCGCAAGGGTGAAAAGCCCTCCCCGTGGGGGCGCCGCAGCACTTGAGGGGGCTGGGGGAAGGGGTTCTTGCGCGTCCCGCCTGGAAAGGACACCCACGATGCTCAAGGGGGAACGGGTGACGTTGCGGGGGATCACGCGGGAAGACCTGCCGCTGGTCTGGCGTTTCAATAACGACCTCGCTGTCGAGCTGGCCGGCGGCGGAGACCCGCCGATGCCGCAGTCGTTCGAGCGGGTGGTGGCGGATTTCGAGCGGCAGGCAGCCAGCGGCGGCCGCGACGGGGCGGTGTTCGCTATCGAGGTCGATGGCGCGTACATCGGCATCTGCGGGCTCTCGAACTTCAACGAGACCTCGCACACCTGCGAGCTGGGCATCGCGATCGGCGACACGCTGCACTGGGGCCAGGGGTACGGGCGCGAGGCGGTGTCGCTGCTGCTGGAGTACGCCTTCCGCTACCGCAACTTCCGCCGAGTCTGGCTGTGGGCGCACGCCGACAACGAGCGGGGCATCCGCGCCTACCAGTCGTGCGGCTTCGTCGAGGAGGGCCGCCTGCGCCAGCACGTCTACAGCAACGGCCGCTACGACGACGCCGTCTATATGGGCGTGCTGCGGGAAGAGTGGGAGGCGCCCCTACGGCGCCACGGCCCGTAACAGACGCTGCCGGGTCCATGTCGCCGCCGCCGCTTGACTTCAACCTTGGTTGAGGGTGTATCGTCCGGTAACGTTACTCTCTGGCCGTCCAGCAGCGCGACGTGGCGCGGGGACGGCTCTCAGACAGGAACCTGCAATGGAATCAACCGCCTGGATGGCGCTCCATAGATCGATGAGCGCGAAGCAGGAGACGAGGCCGGTCTCCAGGGTCACCCTGCGGCGCATCGGCGCATTCGCGCGGCCACATCGCTGGCGGCTGGCGCTGTTCCTGCTGCTCAGCGTCGTGACGGCGGCGCTGGCGGTCGCGACGCCGGTGCTGGCGGGGCGCGTCGTCGACGCCATCATCGAGGGCGCGTCGCACGGGACGGTGATCCGGCTGGCGGCGCTGATCGCCGGCATCGCGCTGGCGGAGGCCGCGCTGGGGCTGGCAGCGCGCTGGCTGTCGGCCAACATCGGCGAGGGTCTGATCCTCAGCCTGCGCACGGCGGTGTTCGACCACGTGCAGCGCATGCCGATCGCCTTCTTCACCCGCACCCGCACCGGCGCGCTGGTCAGCCGGCTCAACAGCGACGTGATGGGCGCGCAGCGGGCCTTCAGCGACACGCTGTCCGGCGTGGCCAGCAACGTCGTGATGCTGGCGCTGACGCTGGTGGTGATGCTGCGCATCTCGTGGCAGATCACGCTGCTGGCGCTGGTGCTGCTGCCGGTCTTCGTGCTGCCGGCCCGGCGCATGGGTTCGCGACTGGCGGCGCTACGGCGCGAGGCGGCCAACCACAACGCCGCCATGACGACGCGCATGACCGAGCGCTTCTCCGCGCCCGGCGCGACGCTGGTGAAGCTCTATGGGCGACCCGCCGAGGAATCGACCGAGTTCGCCCAGCGGGCCCGCCGGGTGCGCGACATCGGCGTGCGCATGGCGATGCTGCAATGGGTGTTCGTCACGGCGCTGGTGCTGGTGTCGTCGCTGGCGCTGGCCGTCGTCTACGGGCTGGGCGGCTTCTACGCGCTGCGGGGCGAGCTGGAGCCCGGCTCGGTCGTCGCGCTGGCGTTGCTGCTGACCCGGCTCTACTCGCCGCTGACGGCGCTGGCCAACGCGCGGGTGGAGGTCATGGGGGCGCTGGTCAGCTTCGAGCGGGTGTTCGAGGTGCTGGACCTGCCGCCGCTGATCGCAGAGAAGCCGGACGCCGTCCGCGTGCCCGCCGGGCCGGTCTCCGTCGAGTTCGACGACGTGCATTTCAGCTACCCTGCGCCGGACAAGGTGTCGATCGCCTCGCTGGAGGAGGTGGCCGAGATCGACACGCGTGGCGGCGTCGAAGTGCTGCACGGCGTGTCGTTCCGGACCGAGCCGGGCCAGATGGTGGCGCTGGTCGGGTCGTCGGGGGCCGGGAAGTCGACCATCGCGCAACTGGCGCCGCGCCTGTACGACGTGGACAGCGGCGCGGTGCGCCTGGCCGGCGTCGACGTGCGCGACCTGACGTTCGACTCGATCCGCGAGACGCTCGGCATGGTGACGCAGGACGGGCACCTGTTCCACGAGTCGATCCGGGCCAACCTGCTGCTGGCGCAACCGGACGCCTCCGAGGACGACCTGTGGGACGCCATCCGCCGCGCGCGGATGCTGGATGTCATCGCGGCGCTGCCGGACGGGCTGGACACGGTGGTCGGCGAGCGGGGCTACCGGCTCTCCGGTGGCGAGCGCCAGCGGCTGACTATCGCGCGACTGCTGCTGGCCCGCCCACGGGTCGTGATTCTCGACGAGGCGACCGCGCATCTGGACTCGACCTCCGAGGTTGCCCTCTCCGAGGCGCTGGCCGAGGCGCTCTCCGGGCGCACCGTGCTGGTCATCGCGCACCGGCTCTCGACGGTGCGGGCGGCGGACCTCATTCTGGTGATCGAGGATGGGCGCATTATCGAACGTGGCCGGCACGCCGACCTGCTGGCCGCCGGCGGCCGTTACGAAGAGCTGTACCACACGCAGTTCGAGCAGGAGCCGGTGGCGGCAGCGGCTGACTGAGGAACCTAACCCCCCAGTTCCCACAACGTCTGGTGCTTCGAGAAATCGCTGCGGTACTCCGCCCCTGCGTCGGTGATGACGACCATGTCCTCGACGTGGATGCTGTCGTTCGGGTAGTCGTGATAGCCCAGTTCGATCATCATGACCATGTCCGGCAGGATGGGCTCGTCGAACCATGGGTAGATCTGCGGGGATTCGTGGATGCCGAGGCCGATGCTGTGCCCGATGATCGACCACTTGTACTCCAGCCCCCGCTCGGCATACTGCCTGCGCCCGTAGTTCGCTGCCTCCGACACCGGCATCCCCGGCTGGATGTAGTCGACGATGGCGTCCTTGATCTCCCACACCTTCGCGTACAGGTCGCGCTGCCTGTCGGTGGCCCTGCCCATCACCGCCGTGCGCGCCACGTCGGAGTAATACCCGCTCAGGTAGCCGCCGAAGTCGGTGTAGACCAGCATCCCGCTCTCGACCGGCTGGTCGCTCGCGATGGGGTGGAACGCCCCGGCCCGCTGCCCCGCCCCGAACACCGGCGCGGCGATCAGGTCGGCGCCGTTCTTCAACAGCTCGTACTGCATCCGCGCGGCGATCGACCGCTCCGTGTCGCCCACCCGCGCCGCGCCGAAGGCGGTGTCGATTGCGGCCGTCGTCCAGTCGACCAGCGTCGTCAGCAGCTCCACCTCGGCCGGGGTCTTGATCAGGCGCGGGCTTTCCAGGAAGGCGAAGGCGTCCACGAACTCGATGCCGGGACAGCGCCGCTGCAGCTCCAGCAGATGCCCGCCGGGGAAGTTGCGCCCCTCGATCCCGACCCTGCCCGACGTCACCCCCTGCTTCGCCAGCGTGTCGGCCACGGCCCGCATCGAGTCCAGCCCCTCGCCCGCGTAGGTCACGATGTCGGTCAGGAAGGTGTCGCCGGATTGCAGGTAGCGCGCCCGCACCTCGGTCACGACGAAGGAGGGCTCCCCATCGCAAGGCCAGACGACGAAGTGCATGCGCTCCGGGATGAAGCGCAGGTCCATGTTGTAGAAGCCGCTGTAATAGGGCACGTTCTCATGTGACATAACGATGACCGCGTCGTACGGCCCGTTGGCGATAGTCTCCGTCAGACGCTCGATGTTGGTGTACTTCCCCCGCGTGGCCCTGCTGACGTCGATCATGTCCCGCCCCCCTCTGAGTGCGCGCCCCGCTGAACCCTGGATGGCGCGATCATAGCCCAGGTCGCGCAACTGCGCGCGTGCCGAATCTCACTCGGGTGCGCCTCACCCCCTTGCGCCCCGGTTGGCATGTAGTGCATGCACTGCAACGTCCCACCAATCAATCCCCAATCTCCCCCTCAAGTGCTGCCGCACACGTGCTGCCGCACACGTGCCGCCGCACACGTGCGGGGGAGGGGGCCGGGGGGTGGGGTTCGCCGCTCGGGTGTGCGTCATGGTTCCGCGTTCGACCTGTGCCACCCACGTCGTAGTGGCTGCGGCTTGCCCAGCCCGCGGCCCGCTGGCCGCATGCTCCTATGCCGGACCGACGCAGCCCTGTCGTGACGGACCTCGCCACACGCTTCCGTCCTGGCACGGCGCCCCCGCGACGCGATCGACCGGCCTCGACCCCGCGCTCCTGCTCAATTCCACCCGAGCGCGGAAACGTGACGCGCACCCGTCTCGCTCCATCCTCTTGACGCTATAGAACATATGTTCTATACTATGGCAACGCCCGCCGTGGTCCGGCGCACCCTGCTGCGCCCGCCACCGGCGCGTTCGAGTCCCTCGGGGCTCCTCGCCCGTGACGCTTCGCCGTCGCGCGACCCGGCCGGATGTGCCCCGCGCTTTCCCGGCCCCAAAAGTCCCTGGGCGACCCTTGCTGCCTTTCAGACCAGCTACCCGACCCCTCCCGCGTTACCCGTTACGCCCCCACGCATCCCGCGCCCCGCATCCCGCATCCCGCGCCCCGACTCCCCCGACCGCCAGCCCTCCGATGTACAGTAGCGCCATCGCCAGTCGAGCCGCTGCCCGCGTCGGCGGCCCATGAGGGAGGGGATTGCCCGATGATCCAGCTATCGCCCGAGCAGGAGGAGCGCGCCCGGCGCCTGCACGCCTCCTCGTTCTTCTTCGATTTCTTTCCCGCCGGGGAGCCGATGCTCCTCAGTCCGTCCGAGGAAGCGGTGATGCACGATGCGCTCGGCCGGGGGATACCGTCCGGCGGGGCTATTGCCCTCATCAAGGAACAGCGCACCCGCGACCTCGCCGCCGACCCCGCCGCGTCCGAGCGCATGCGGCGGATGTGGGAACGGACCGGCGTCAACGCCGTGACCTGCACCCTCGGCGGCCTCGATTCCCGCTTCGAGCCCATGTACCTGCTCATGCGCGACATCGCCCGCTGGTCCCGCCGCTTTCAGGTCGCCGACTACCTCACCCACTGCCTGACCGCCGGCGACCTCGAGCGCACTGTCGAAAGCGGCAAGGTCGGCGTCTGGTTCAACCTGCAGGACACCAACTGGATCGATCCGGGGCTGGAGAACCTCGACGTGCTCTACAACTTCGGCGTGCGCATGATCCAGCTCACCTACAACAGCCGCAGCCTCGTCGGCGACGGCTGCACCGAGCGGGTGCAGAGCGGGCTATCGCACCTCGGCGTTGCCGTCGTCAAGCGCATGAACGAGCTGGGCATCGTCGTCGACGTCTCCCACTGCGGAGAGCAGACCACCTTCGACGCCATCGAGGTGTCGGAGCGCCCGATTGCCTTCAGCCATACCGGCTGCCGGGCCCTCTACGACCACCCGCGCAGCAAGACCGACGACCAGCTCCGCGCCCTCGCCGAGCGCGACGGCTACGTCGGCATCTACGTCGTCCCGTTCTTCCTGTCCGACGACCCCAACCCCGGCCTCGACGTCATGCTGGACCACCTCGACCACGCCGCGAGCATCGTCGGCATCCAGCGCGTCGGCATCGGGACGGACTGGGGCTCTTGGACCGCCGACCTGCCGGAGCCGCTGCAGGCCGGCATCCACGCCGAGTTCGCGCGCCGTGGCTTCCGTGAGGAACACGGCATGAAGATGGGCGGGTCGCTCGGCGAGCTGGACAGCTACCTGAACTGCGTCCAGATCACCCGCGGCCTCGTCAGCCGTGGCTATTCCGACGACGAGATCCGCGGCATCCTGGGCCGCAACTACCTCGACCTCGTCCGCCGCGTCACCGGATAGGATCCCATCTCCGGCCCGCGGGGAGCGGGGGAGATTGAGGATTGGTACCGGTATTGATTGGGATCGGCAGAACGGCTGCCACCACCGTCACCCCCTCTCCGCGTCGGGGAGGGGGCCGGGGGGATGGGGTCCGCTACCCGCTCTCGACGATCTCCGACAGCGCCTCGGCATCGAGCACCACGATGGCAGGGCCGTCGAGCGAGATCGCGCCGCGTTCGGCGAGGGTGTGCAGCGAGCGGTTCACCATCTCGCGGGCCGTGCCGACCATGGCGGCCATCTGCGATTGCGAGAGGCTGGCGTTGCCCTGGTTCTCCAGAATCAGCCGCGCCACGCGGGCCATGACGCGCCGCAGCGAAAGGTCCTCGACCAGCCCGGTCATGTGACGCAGCCGGGCAGCCATGATCTGTAGCGAGCCGACGGCGATGTCGGGGTGCTCGCGCAGCAGGGCCAGCAGCGCCCGGCGGGGCAGGATGTAGACGGTCGCGGGTTCCAGCGCGTCGGCGTTGGCTGGATAGGGACCGCCGTCGAAGGCGGGCACGTCGGCGAAGGTGTCGCCGGGACGCATCAGCCGCAGCACCTGCTCGCGCCCTTCCAGCGATAGCTTGAAGATGCGCACCACGCCGGAATCGACGATGTGCAGCGCCGCCGCTCCCTCGTCATCACCTTCGGCGAAGATGCGTTCTCCCGCGCGGAACCGCCGCTGGACGAGCATGAGCCCGATGCGGTCGAGCAGCTGCGGCTCCAGCCGCGCGAAGTAGGCGCAGCTTTGCAGTAGCTCCCGACGCCGCTCGGCGCTCATCGCGACGGTTCCTCCATGCGTGTCGAGCCTCTCACGCTGCGCTGGTTTGTGACGACATTGGTACGCCGATGAGACAAATGTCACAGCCAGACCCACGAGCGAAGAATAGGATGGGTAGCAGGAAGCAGCACTGACTCCCCACCGTGAGCCGTCAATGGACAGCTTGCGAGTCAGGCGAAAGGATAAACCGCATGGATACACAGCGTCCTCAGTCATTGAACGAATCCCGCATGAACCGCCGATCGCTGCTGAAGCGGGCAGGGCTGCTGGGCGTTGGACTGCCGGTCTCCGGCATGCTGATCAGCGCCTGCGGGCAGTCGGCGCCGATTGCCGAGTCCCGCGCGGCGACGGCGGAAGCCAGCCGGCAGCCAGCCGGCAGCGCGCCGCTGGCCGCGCAGGTGGTCAACACCGAGCCGCTCGAGCTGACGATCACCGCGCGCGACATCAGCTTCGATCCCACGACGCTGACCGTTGAAGCCGGGCGCCCGGTGCGCCTCACCTTCCTTAATGAAGGCGCGATCGAGCACGACTGGGAAGTTCCGACGCTGACCGGCGCCGATCTGACTGTCGTCAGCCAGCCTGCGACATTGAGCGCGCGCATGACCGATCTGCTGAATAACGCGCTGGCGCAGGGCATCCCGTACGCGGGCGGCATGGGCGGCGAGCAGATGGTCATTGAGTTCACGCCCCCGGCAGCGGGAGAGTTCGAGATGATCTGCGCCGTCCCGGCCCACAAGGAGGCCGGCATGCGCGGCACGTTCAGCGTCAGCGGCGAGGGCGGCGCGGCAGCCAGCGACTACCACGACCCGCACGTCGTCACGGCCCCGGCCAACGCGGGCGGCGAGCCGTATGAGGCGGACTTCCTGCCGATGCCGGTTGTCGCGCCGCCGGTCGGCAACCGTGGTCCCGAACTGGTGACATTTGAGATCGAAACGCGCGAGGTGATCGGCAAGCTGGACGAGGGTGTCGCCTACGAGTTCTGGACCTTCGACGGCACGGTGCCCGGCACGATGCTGCGGGTGCGGGTTGGCGACACGGTCGAGCTGACGCTGAAGAACGCGGCGGACAGCAAGGCGACGCACAACATCGATCTGCACGCGGTAACCGGCCCCGGCGGCGGCGCGAAGGTGACGAACGTTGCGCCCGGCCAGTCGGCTTCCTTCCGCTTCAAGGCCATGAACCCCGGCGTCTACGTCTACCACTGCGCGGTCGCGCCGATCCCGCACCACATCTCCAGCGGCATGTACGGGCTGATCGTAGTCGAGCCGGAGGGCGGGCTGCCGCCGGTCGACAGGGAGTTCTACGTCATGCAGGGCGACCTGTATCTGGAAGGCGCGCGGGGCGAAAAGGGGCTGCGGCCCTTCTCGATGGACAAGATGCTCGACGAGCGGCCGGACTACGTCGTGCTGAACGGCGCGGCGGGGTCGATCGCCGGGGAGCGGGCCTTCAAGGCGGAGGTCGGCGAGACGGTGCGCATCTTCTTCGGCGTCGGCGGGCCGAATCTGGTCTCCAGCTTCCACGTCATCGGCGAGATCTTCGACCGGGTGATGCAGGAAGGCGCGACCGAATGGTCCACCAACGTGCAGACGACGCTGGTGCCAGCCGGTGGCGCGACGATCGTGGACTTCACCTGCGAAGTCCCCGGCACGCTGATGATCGTCGACCACAGCCTGGGCCGCCTGCACAAGGGCGCGGTGGGCATGATCGAGGTCGAGGGCGAGGAGAACCCGGACGTCTTCGCGGTCATCGAGGCGCCGCACTAAGCCGCATACACCGCCGGCCGGACTCGGTTGAGTGGTGGGGACCCCAGCTCAGTCCGGCCTTGACATACAGCAACGAGGGAGGAGCCAGAACGGCCCCTCCCTCGTTGTGTTGACAACGCTGCCTGGTTCCCGCTGGGCTCGCGGCGCAAATGCGCCCCCACGAAGTGTCGTGCTAATCCTTCTTGTCGCGGAATCCGCGCAGCATGCCGCCCAGCTTCTCCCCCGCGTCGTCGGGGATCTTGTTGGAGAACTGGCCCAGGCCGGGGATGTTCGCGGCCAAGCTCTGGAGCTGGTCGCCCGACATCTTCGTCTCCAGGAAGTCGGCCACGACCCCGGCCGCCTTCTTCGCCTGCTCGGGTGACAGGCCCGCCTGAGACTTCAGCTTCTCAATCAATTCGTCCATGTCGCTTGTCCTTTCGTAACGTGTAACGCGGGGATGGCGGGCTCGCGTCGTTCGCTAGTGGCTCGGTCCAACCGGGACCACGCGGGGCCTCCCGTACCGGATGCGCGTTCCGCGTCCCGAATCCCAGCGCCTATTCTCGCACGTGCTACGATACGCGCCACCCGCGATCCGCACGCTGGCACGCTGACCTGGGACGCTGCCGATGTCGACGTCAGTCCTGCAGCCGGTCGTTTCCCCCATCATCGTCGGGCGCGACGAGCAGCTGCGCGCGCTCGACGCGCTCATCGAGCGTGTCCGCGGCGGGCATGGCGCGACGCTGCTGGTCAGTGGCGAGGCGGGCATCGGCAAATCGCGTCTGATCGCCGAGCTGCGGGGACGTTTCGCGGGCGGCGGGCCGATCCTGATCGGGCGCTGCTTCGAGAATGACCGGACGCTGCCGTACGCCCCGCTGATCGATCTGCTGCGCGCCCACCTGACGAAGCAGCCGGACGGCGATCCGGCGGACGTGCTCGGTCCGGCGGGGCCCGAACTGGTAAAGCTGCTGCCGGAGCTGGCCTTCAGCGTCCCCGGCCTCGTCCCCAGCCCGGCCCTGGAGCCCGAGCAGGAGAAGCGCCGCCTGTTCGAGGCCATCATCCACGTCGCTACCCGGCTGAGTGAGCGCATGCCGCTGCTGATCGTCATCGAGGACCTGCACTGGTGTGATGACGTCAGCCTGGAATTTCTCACGCGCTTCGTTCGCCGGATCGGGGACCAGCCCAGTCTGCTGGCGCTGACATACCGTGGCGACGAGGCGGCGAGCAACCTCAGAGAGCTGCTGGGGGGCGTGCGCCGCGAGCGGCTGGCGACGGAGCTGGTGCTTCAACGGCTCGACCCGGATGACGTTGAGCGCATGGTGCGCGCGATTTTCCAGCAGGCGCAGCCGATCCGCGCCAATTTCCTGCATGCTCTGGTCGAGCTGACCGACGGGAATCCGTTTTTTATCGAGGAAGTGTTGAGCGCCCTGATCGCGTCCGGCGACATCTACCGCTCCGGCAACGTCTGGATTCGCAAGGACGTGCCGGACCTGCGCATCCCTCACAGCGTGCAGGACGCCGTGCAGCGGCGCGTCGACCAGCTCTCGGTCGAGGCGCGCGCGGTGCTGCGGCTGGCCGCCGTCGCCGGGCAGCGCTTTGATTTCGCGGTGATCGCGGAGCTGACCGGGCTGCCGGAGCGCGACATCCTGAACCTGATCAGCGAGCTGATCGGGGCCAGCCTGGTGACGGAGGTGTCGACCGAGCAGTTCGCGTTCCGGCACGCGCTCACCCGCGAGGCGGTGTATGGGGGGCTGCTGGCGCGCGAGCGGCGTGATCTGCACCGGCAGATCGGCGCAGCGATCGAGCGGCTGTCCGCGGGAACGGCAGCGCAGCGACTCGGCGACCTGTCGTACCATTTTCACGCTGCGGAGGAATGGGAAAAGACGCTGGATTATGCCCGGCGCGCAGGGGAGCGGGAGCTGGGGCGCTATGCCCCTTCGGCGGCCGCCGAGCACCTGACGCGCGCGATGGAGGCGAACGAGCGGCTGGGGCTCGCGGCGTCCGGCGATCTGTGCCGGGACAGGGCGCGCGCCTGGGCCACGCTCGGCGAGTTCCGGCTCGCGCGGGCTGACTATGAGCGGGCGCTGGAATGTGCCCGTCGCGATGGAGACCGCCTGGGGGAATGGCAGTCGATGGTCGATCTCGGCGAGATGTGGGCCGGGCTCGACTACGAGCAGGCGGGCGTTTCGTTTCAGCTGGCGCTCGATCTGGCGCGGGAGATCGCCGACCAGCAGTCGATCGCCCGCAGCCTGTTGCAGCTTGGCAACTGGCTCGTCAACGTCGAGCGGCTGGAGGAAGCCGAGCAGTCGCTCTCATCCGCGCTGGAGATGTTCGACTCGATTGGTGACGCCCGTGGAGCGGCCGAGACGGTCGATCTGCTCGGCGTGGTGGCTGACGTCGGAGGCGACATCTTCAGCATGCGGCAGCGGCTCGAGCAGGCCGCTGCCCTGTATCGCGACCTCAACGACCGTCGCGGCCTGTCGTCAGCCTACGCGTCGGTGAGCGCGACGGGAGCGTATGTGGTCGTCTTCTCGACCGTTGTCCCGGCGGACCTGCCGAGCGCGGAGGCGGACTGGTACGGCGAGGAAGCGCTGCGCATCGCGCGCGACATTGGCTGGCGCTCGGGCGAGGCGTACGCCGCGTTGAATCTGTCGTTGCGGCAGACATTTCATGGCGATTATGGGCGCGCCAACGACTTCATGCAGTTGACTCTGGCGATCGCGAACGACATCGAGCACCGCGAGTGGCTGGCCGGTGGGCACATCGCCGCCGGAGTTCTGGCTGTGGATCTGCTGGACGATCGGGTGGCCGAAGATCACTTTCGGCAGGCGGTAACTCTGGCGCGTGGTGTTGGCTCCATGCACTGGACCAACCTGGCCATCGCGTCCCTGGCGTCCTCGCTGGCAGCGACTGGCAAGCTGGATGAGGCGGACGCAGTGCTCGAGCAGGCGGCGCCTGACCTGCCGATGCTGACGGTGTCCCAGCGACAGATCTGGTATGCGCGGGCCGAACTGGCGCTGGCGCGCGGGGACGCGTCAGCCACGCAGGAGATTGTCGATGGACTGTACGCAACGGCCCTCAACGTGCGCGGCGAGGGGGATATCCCGCTGCTGGCAATGCTGCGTGCTACGTGCCTCATGTCGTCGCAGCGGCTGGATGAGGCTGTGGCCGCGCTGGACGCGGCCTTGTTGACGGTCCGTGCCCGTGGCGCGCGCCCGATGCAGGCCCGCATCCACCGCATGTTCGCGACGCTGCACCAGCAGGCGGGGCGTTTCGAGCAGGCAGACGCGGAGTTGCGGCAGGCGTGGGAACTCACCGAGGAGATGGCCGTCACGCTTTCGGACGAGAAGATGCGTGACGCGTACTTGAGCCGGGTGGCTGAGAACTCGCCACGTCCAACTCCAGCCGTGGACGATGTGGACTCCGTGCTCAAGCTGCTGACCCCACGGGAACGTGACGTCGTCCTGCTGCTGACGCGGGGCAAGACGAACCGCGAGATCGCGGCCGAGCTGTTCGTCGGCCCGCGCACCGTCGAGACGCACGTCACCAATATCCTCAATAAGCTCGGCTTCACCTCGCGCACACAGGTCGCAGCCTGGGCGGTCGAGCAGCGAACCCCACCCCCCGGCCCCCTCCCCGGCGCGGAGAGGGGGTGACGCTCTCGCATTCTGCACTGCCGATCCCAATGCAATACCAATCCACAATCTCCCCCTCTCCCTTTGGGGGAGGGGGCCGG
>DATKCN010000077.1:0-2041 GCA_035513175.1 Thermomicrobiales bacterium | reverse complement strand
GTTCCCAAGCTCGCAACGGGGGTTCGATTCCCCTCACCCGCTCCAAGACAAAAGCCCAGATGAGAGGCGGTTTCCGCTCCCTGGGCCTTCTTGGTGGCAGCGATCCTGATCCCACAGCGATCGTGTGCGCACGGGCCGACCCTCCCTGGCTGGCTTCAGCCTCGGCGGCCGTTCCGACATCCGGGGATGGCATAAAGCAGTAGCGGTTCCCTTAGTCCCTCCGGAGGTGTTCAAGGGAGTTGTGAGAGCAACCCCTGAACCCCCCGGAGGTGGTTTCTATGGTGCATGTGCACGGGCGTCGTGTGCAGCAGCAAGTTGCGGCGGCGGGCGGCGCGCCGGCCGCTCAGTCCGTGGTTGTAGCGATTGACACAGGCAAGGCCGAGGCGGTTGCGTTGGTCGCGGACTTCACGGGTGAGCGGTTGTGCCCGCCGGTGAAATTCACGATGAACCGCTCGGGCATCACCGGACTGATCGATCGCATCGGAGCGGCGACCGCGGACCGTGACGTTCGGTTGGTTCGCTGCGGCGTTGAGGCCAGCGGCTATCACCTGCCGTTGCTGACACCGGATCTGCTGCCGGCGTCGTGGGCCATGGTGGAGCTCAACCCTGCGCACGTGGCGATGCAACGACGCGTCAACGGCCAGCGTACGGTCAAGACCGACCTGGTGGATGCCACCGCGATGTTCGACCTGTTGGTGGCCGGCCGCGGCCACGTCGTCAGCCGGGCCGACACCATGATCGTCGAGCTGGCTGGCTGGGTTCATCTGCGCCGCAGCCGAGTGGCGCTCAAGCGCGCGATCGGCAATCACCTCATCAGCCAGATGGACCGCGCCTTCCCGGGCGTCAGCAGCTGTTTCAATCAGCTGTTGGGCACGCGAGCCGGACGTCTGGTGATCGACGAGTTCACCGATCCGCAGCGTCTGGCCCGAATGGGCGTGTCGCGGTTCCAGACCTTCGCCAGGACCCGCGGCGTGCGCGTGAGCGCCAACAACGCTGAGAAGCTGGTTGAAGCCGCCCGCCAGGCGCTGCCCAGCGCCGACGCAGCCGTGGCGCGGGAGGCGGTCGCTGCCGATCTGCGTGTCATGGCCGAACTGCAGTCACAGATCGCCATCGCCGAAGAACAGCTCGAGCAGTTGCTGCCAGCCACGCCGTACGCGGTGCTGACCACGACTCCTGGCTGGGCGACGGTGCGCGCCAGCCTGTACGGCGCCGGCGTGGGCGACCCCCGCCGTTGGTCATCGGCGCGCAAGATCTACCGCGCGTCCGGACTGACGCCGTCAGTGCACGAATCCGCCGGCCGGCGACGCGACGGCGAGATCAGCCGCGAAGGGTCGGTGACGTTGCGCCACGCGCTGCTCGAGCTCGGTCAAGGGCTGCGCCACCACGAACACGCCGCACGGGTCCGTGCCGCCCAGCTGGCCGCCCAGGGCAAGCACTCCATGATCATCTGGACAGTCATGGCCAACCGCGCCAACCGCATCGCCTACGCCATGGTCAAAGACCGGCAGCCCTACGACGCCCGGCGCTGGAGGTAGCCGCTGCGACCTTCACAACCGCGGTCGGGCGTGAAAGGCTGACCCGGACGAGAGGCCGGACCGATCCCGACGGGGATATGGCGGACCCTTTGCGGTCACGCCGTCTGAGTATCTTGGGACCCGGCCTCTCGCCTCTTTCGCGGAGCCCGCACGTCGCCAGCTAGTCGCCCCGCTCAGGGACAGACTGCATAGCCCATCGAGGGCCCGCCGGCACCCCGGCTCAGCCGCCACCTCCCGCCGCCAGTCCACCGCGTCCGCGGCCATGACCACGGCGCCGCCCCGACGAGCGATCACAACCCCCTTGACAGCCCCACGGCCAGATACGATGCGTTCGCACAGCCCGACCGCTCGCGGGGGATGCTGCGGTTCGACTTCGAGACCGGCTCAGGGTTGCTGCACATCAGCCCCACATGCAGGATCGACGGCGAATGCTCCGCGCCGCTGCCCGTGGGACAGGGCAACCGCGTCTGGATCAGCGAGAATCCCACCGAGGGCAGGATCATTGG
>DATKCN010000076.1:0-12592 GCA_035513175.1 Thermomicrobiales bacterium | reverse complement strand
GGCGAACGCTCTCGATCTGATTGTCTTTCAGGGTCAAGCGCTCGAACATCGTCCGCGCCAGCCGGTTACGCTCGTCCGGAGTGGCCGCGCCCCATGCCGAAGTCAGGTCCGCCAGGAATGCCGCCATGGTCGCGAGTGTCGCCGATCGATCCCCGGCCGGTTGCAGCGCGTCGCGCGCCCGCATGAGCTCGTCGCGCTGGCGGCGATACTCCGTTTCGTCGACGTCCCCCAGCCTGAAAAGCGTCTTGAGCCGGTCGAGCTCGCCGTCGATCTGGCGCCGACGCTCGTCAAGGTTCACGCTCTGACGCTCGCTCGTGAACAGGGCAACGATGGCGTCGGGGTCAGCCGGTGGCCGGAAGGTGGCGAGATACGCGCTCAGATGCGCTTCCAGCGCATCGAGGTACACGGACGGCTGCGCACAGCCGCTCCCCTGTCGTCGGTTGTAGCAATAGACGCGCGCTCTTCCACGTTCATTCGTGATGTGCGCGGGTCCGCCACAGTGGCGGCAGCGAGTAAGCCCTGACAGCGCGTACACCGTCGCGCCGCGTGGCACGCTCAGTAGTCCGCCACAGTGATCTTGTCATGAGATAGGTGGTTTGGCTTGTCATGCTGAGGTCGCAACCGAAACATCTCCCAACCTCGGTGACTCCGGCTTCTGGTCGGGCGAACCGCGTCGCATCTGGCGCCAGGAGATTCTTCGGCTGCGGCCTCAGAATGACAAAATGTGGCTCACCCTCCATGTCACAATCACTGTGGCCGACTACTCAGGCTGCCACGGTTGCGCCGGTTGTTCTCGCGCATGCGCTGCGCGCGCTCGAATTGTCGGAGTAGTACTGCGCGAACGCTCCTAGTGTGACGAGAATCACCTTGCCGATGGGGGTCGAAAAGTCCATGTTCTCGTTGATCGATACGAACGCAACGCCTGATGTGTTCAGCCGGTCGAGTGTTTCGAGCGTTACCTTCAGGTTGCGGCTGAAACGGTCGAGCTTATGTACGACAATGATGTCGAATGAACCACGCTGGGAATCGGCGAGCATCGCGGCGAAGGCTGGTCGCTTAGTCAGGTCTTCCGTTCGTGCGCTCTTGCCTTCGTCGCGGTATTCGTTGACGATCTCCCAGCCGTGCGCTTCACAGTAAGCGCGTCCTGCCCGCTGCTGCGCATCGAGGCTGTAGCCGTCGACCTGTTCCTCGGAAGACACGCGAATGTAGAGCGCTGCTCTACGCGGCACACTCGTGATGTTTGGTCTGATCACCAATCCTCCAATGGCAACTGGTCTACCATCGCGTTGACATCTTCCCAAAGTCGATCGTACTCGGTGGTGGTCTCCAGCGTTGACGCTAGCTGCACCATACGGCGGCGCATCCCTTCGGCTGTCTCCTGCGGCACGTTGCCTTCGACGATCAGACGTTGTATTGTCAACAAACTTCGCCGGGACTCACTTTCATCAAAGTCCGGCGGGTGCTCACGATAATCTGCCATCGATCGCTCAGCGTGTGGTTGCGGCATCTGGCGTGTTGGTCTAACTCGCAGTCGGCGCATTTGTGCCTGGATGTCTTGTATGGATTCGGCCATGGCTGCGAGTGTGTGGTCCACTGGTCCCTCGCTCGCCTTCATAGCCATCAAGTCGAATGAGATCGTAATAGGGTTGTCCACCGCATCGGGGTCTTTCTCGATCACTTTGATCTGGTTGATGAGTTCGGACCTGCAATCAGCCGCGCTGCCCAAGTCCGAATGATCAACGAAGATCGTGCGATTGCCTCCAATGTCGAACGGGAGCTGCTCGCCCTTCGCAAGGACATGAATCGCTGGCTTTCGTGTGCTGTGTCGAATTACCAGCTCATACATCACGTTCGGATTGTGCCCAGTCAAATCTGCGATGACGATGTCTGACTCAACGACCAAGCGTATTATCTGGTTCGTGATCATTTCGGGAGCATCGATTTTGTCTGCTCGAATTGGCGTGTATCCGCACTGATCAACGATGGGCTCGATGATGTGGCGGGGGACTTTATCCGAGCGTCTTCGGGCCTCAGATTCCGGTTGACCAATCGGCGAGATGATGAAGCACTTGGGTATCGCTTCGAGATCTTCCATGTGGGTACAATCCTTCCTGGCCTATCCGACGCTGATCCCGACGGATAGGTGATCGCTTGGCGGCGTGCTAGCTCACGCCGCCACTTTTTTTGATTGCGCCTCTGACGATTCGATCGGTGTGGGTTTCATCGCCACATCGACATCAACCGCGTCTACCAGCTTCTCGCGCGCGTCGCGCGGATTACGATAGAGCACGATCCCACGCTCGCGAACGATCTTCCGTAGCGTCACGAGGCTGACACCAGCCCGCTTGGCTGCTTCCGTCATCGTGATGAACTCACGCATGGTTACTCCTTCCCGTCGATGTGATTCTATCAGATATCGAAAGATGCTGAGAGATAGAGAAAGCGATCACCTATCAGGGATCACAAGCTCGGAAGGAGCACACACGATGGTTACGGCGACGACGGTCAAGGGTCTGGCGGATCGGCTGGCGCGAGCGGAAGCACTGGTCGCTGACGGCGCGGTCTTCTCGGTCGCTGGTTTGGTAGGGTACGCGGTCGTGCGCAACGGCGACGGCGACTCGATGTACTTCGTTCGGTTCGAGTCCTGGTACGAGCGGTGCACGTGCCCGGACTTCGCCCATCGGCAGGGCAAGGCCGGCCTCCCCTACAAGCACATTCTCGCGGCGGAGTTGGCGCTGGGGGGACCGCCCCCAGCAGCCGCCCCCAGCCAAGCGCAAGACTCCCCCAACGGAACTCGGTCTGTCGCTCATCATGGACGACCGTAAGGCAGCAGCGTAGCGGATCGAAGCCGGGCTGGGGGGCTCCCCAGCCCGTCAACACATAACACGACAGGAGCGCCGAGGATGTCCACCACGATCAGTGAGCCGGCCACATTCGTCCACCGTGACGATGCGATCGCAGACCTACACGCGGCGATGTTCAACGCCATCGCCGCGTTCGCTGAGGAAGCCGGCATGCCCGCTGCAAGCGCTCGCGATTTCGCAACTGCTGGCCGGCAGTCCGTGAGCATGGCGTCGGTGTACGCTGACCTGTGCCGTGCGCTCGGAGTACGCGAGCCGGCAGTCGTGCGTGACGCACTCTGCTAGCAACGCGGACAGGGAGACCGGGGAAGCACTCGTGCTTCCCCGGCGCACCACGGGATTAGTGGTCACGAGCGCTGCAACCCATCGTGAGAAGCTCATCGTCGGTCACATCATCGCGGCGCCGTGCCTCCCCGTACGCGTCACGTATAGCACGAGAATAGCTTCCATGAACCAATATACTTGTACGTACATGTTGCTCCCGGCGGAGATTACTGCGATGATTAGCAGTACCTCGGATGCGATGATCCTTGGCGTTGCCCGCATGGGTGTACGTGGTCGCTGATGCGCCAGGGGGAGTGAGTGGCGAACCCGACTGAGGTGTGACCTGCTTGCGGGTACGCATCGAAAGGGATCGCCGTGTCACTGCCTTCGTTCGACGATCCTCGTGACGACATGCGCAGCATCATCGACGTCCTAGAAGGGCAACTCCTGGCACTCGGCCCGATGCCGCTCCGGGGAGAGAACCACTGGACGAGCGATGCATGGGAGCGCTACGCCGCCATCGTCCGATCTCTGGCAGACCAGCTCACGTGGTCCGGCCGCGTCCGGAGTGGTCCTGAACCGCTCGATGACTGAGTCTCTGGTACGCGGCAAGCGCCTCGCCCCAGAGCCCAAGCGCGGCCTGCCCGTGACGTGTCTCGACGACGCTGCCGTCCGGCAGCCCGAGGCGTCGCGCGATCGCCGCGAGGTCTGCAACGGAGCCGGTCAGGACAAGCGCGGACCGGCTGATCGTCCATTGCTCGCTGACATCGGCGTCAGAACCGTCAGCGTGTGGCGCCACGACGCCTCCCGCGTTGCTGGTGCGATGTCCCATATCCTCAGCGACCATAGCAGAATTCACCGATACCGAAATGCGTAGCGTGACGCGAATATCTGACGATTTCCACAGACTCGCTGCCGAGAAACACTGCCACGTCTCCGTGACACACCGCGATCGCCCCGATAGGACGCCCGCGCCTGAGCGTCAGGACACGAGCCCCACACTGGCACGCACGAGTGGACCTCACGGCCGCGTGGTCGATTTCCGAGATAGCCGCTCGCTCCGGGCAGCCGGAGAGATCGCGCGTCCCTGCCGGCGGTGGTGGGTGGCGTCGAGGCTGATCGGGGAACCAGAAGATCGAGAGGCGGCTGCGCGAGGCAGGATGGCATGATAGCCCATGCAGCGCCACGCTGGCCAGCCACCCCTACGCCGGGCGCCACGGCGAGCGCAATCGAGTCAGGCGCCTGAGCGCCGCGCCGACAGGAAGTCGCTATGCTGAATCGTCGTGGCAGTAGCGCAGCACCGTCCGGCCAACGCGGATGGTGGCCCCATGCTGCAAGGGCGCGTCGCCACGAATACGCTGCCCGTTGACAAACGTTCCATTCGTGCTGCCGGTGTCGCAGATGAGATGCGCGCCGCGCGGCGCTTCCCACGTAATCGCCGCGTGAAGGGTTGACACGGACAGATCGTTCACCCGGACATGCGCCTCGGAGCCTCGACCAATCGTGATCCGACCGACCTCGGCAGCGCATGAGAACGTGGTGAGCACGCGTCCGGTAGCGTCACACAGCGTCGCTGTTCGAAGGTTGGCGTGCTCGTTCGAATCGATGGACCGCATCGACGCGTCTGACGCCGGTGGCTCGCTGCGCATAGCTCTCTCGCGCGACACGATGGCCGCCAGCCTGGCAGCGATGGTAGGGTCTTGTGCGGTCGGTGGCTGGCGGAAGATTGATCTTGACATCCCACACTAGCCCTAACCAAACGTCGCGCGTCTCGCCCGGTATGAACAGAATATCAATCGGTTCCCGTCGTGAGGGGAGTCATCAGTCCTGAATGGGCACAGGTGGTTTGTCCGCGTTTTCTCGATCCCCTGAGTTTGGCGCTCGAGAGGCGTCCAGGGACGCTGACGCAAGAGCCGCGATGGAACGACGGCTAAAACCTCGCGGACAATGCGACGCGACGCAGCGGGCAAAGCATAGTCGGCGCCGACACGCGGCGGATGCCGCGACCCTGGCGCACTGAGTACGGTGCATCGCTCACGAGCGCACTACGCACTAACGCGTTCGAGATTGAGCGCCAGAAGCAGGCTTAGAATCGTGTCATCTTCGGTGGCGTCCGGGCCTTCGTCCCAGCCATAGGCGGCCCAGACCGCGCGGTTAAGCTCCGCATGCGCGTTCGCCTGCCATGCTGGCCGGGCGCTGTACAGGTTCGTCAGCGTACGCTTTTTCAACTCCGCCTCGCTCGCACCTTCCGGATTCAGCCAGGCGCGGCGCAGATCGTCCAGGCGTTTGGCTGCTTCGGCGATGGCCTCGCGTTGCTTGTCGCTGGGGCGGGGGAAGGGGAAGGTCTCGAAGGTGGTCGTCGGCGTATAGCGCGGTCGATCTTCCAGCAAAGTGCCCATGCGTAGCGACCAGACCTCGTGCGCCCGAGAGTGCAGCACGCCGAAAAAGTAGTCGTCATCACGTGCGAAACTGATCGTGGCGCTATCCGGTAGCGTATTGCCATCCAGCCACGCGAATAATCTATATGATGCTAGTCGGTGCGTACAGATGAAGCGCTGTAGTCAGTGAAGCGCCGACCGCATTCCGGGCCTCGTCTCCATATGCAGCCACCAACGTTCTCTATACAGAGCGCGATTGGTCTGTTCGCGAATGGGCCGTATGTGACTCCGGACATACTCGAACGGGGCTTCATACAGGGCTGCATCGTCCACTGGCATATCAATGCCAAAGTCAACGATCCACATGTCGCGTGGACGACGTGCAATGTCCAAGCCGGTGACCACGGTCGGACGACGTCGCTACTTGGTCGTCCATTCGTATTCACTGGCAGAGCGAGCCAGAACCGAGCGAAGTCCCCAGGGATGTCAAACGCGCCACCCTTGGTCGTACCCATGAACGCGACGCCCACGTTTTCGGGCAGCCGATGCGCTGACGTGATATCAGTCAGCCCCGTCAGGTCGGCGTTAATGGCAGCAACCTCGTGGCCATTGAGCCTGCGGCGCGCATCTGAACCGTCATCGAAGCCAACGATGGAGATCCGCACAGCAGCGCCATCAAGAATCCACGGCTCGTCAGACCAGGCGGCGAAGATGTCGCCAGACTGCTTGACGCGTTCCAGCACGCGCCGGTTCGCGCCGCCACGAATTGAGTTTGTGGCCAGCAGTCCCGTCCGGTTCACTGTGCCGCGTTCGATTTTGGCGCGGGCCTTCTCGAAGAAGTAGCAGACCAGGTCCGCTTCACGTGCCACACGTCCATGGTAAACCGCGAACAGGTCATCGACGTACGCGTCGCCTAGCTCAGAGCGCAGCCGTTTGCCACCCAGGAACGGCGGGTTGCCGATGATGAAGTCAGCCCTGGGCCATTCGGCTTCCTTCGGGTAGTCCGGATCGCTCAGGTCCAATAGCGCGTCCCGCAGCCGGATCGTGTTGAGCGGTTGCAGCACCGGGTCGCGGCTGGGCTGGAAGCCGTTGGTCGTCATCCATTGCAGATAACCAATCCACACGACGACCTGCGTCAGCTCCTGCGCGTACTGGTTGATTTCCAGCCCGTAGAGCTGCGCCGGCGACACACGCGGGAACATCATCGGAAGCCCATTGGCAGCTCCGTACAGGCCCACCTCTTTCTCCAGGTCCATCAGCGCCGCCAACGCCACGTACAGGAAGTTCCCGCTGCCGCAGGCGACATCCATAATGCGTAGCGCCGCCAGCTCTTCCTGAAAGGCGAACAGCCGGTTCGCGAATGCTTGCCGCCGCCGGTTGCGTTCGGCCGGTGTCTCCGCCGCATCCCAGGCCGCCTTCAGCGCGTCCGCCTCAGCCCGCACGACCTCCCAGCGGCGCCGCAAGGGCTGCATGACGACCGGCTCGACCACCCGCTTGATGTCGCTGCGGCCCGTGTAGTGCGCTCCGAGCTGTGAGCGCTTCGCCGGATCGAGCGAGCGCTCAAACAGCGTGCCGAAGATGGCTGGCTCGACGCTGCTCCAGTCCAGCCGCGACGCTTGCGACAGCCGCTCCAGGTCGCCAGCGGTCAACGGCTCGACGTGAATCTCGGCAAACAGCCCGCCGTTGAAGCGCTCGATCGGTTGCAGGTTGTAGAAGCCGCCATCGCGCATCGCGAGCAACAGCGCTCCGACCTCGCGCGTGAAACGCTCCGGGTACGTCGCGCCGAATGTCACGAGCTGCGAAAACAGCCCCTTGGGAAGCAGTCCAACGTCCTCTGAGAACATGCAAAACAGCAGTTGCATCAGGTAGTGCGCGGCCGGGTGCGGCTCGACGCCGCGCTCGGCAAGGGACAGCGCGATCGATCCAAAGTAGCCGGCCGCGTCCTTCGTGATGCGTTCGACCGTCGCTTCCGGGCGCAACCGCTCGGGATCGTCAAAGACGGCTCGCAGGATTTCGCGTGCGCTCAGGCTGCTCGGAAGAATGGGGACCGGCTCGGACAGGTCATCGACGGTGAAGGCATAGATGAACTTGCCGGTGCCGGTGAAGTTCGTATCCACCTCGAAGCGGTGCAGGTCGCACACAACCAGCAACGGCGGATTGTCGAGGTCTTTTCGATATTGCAGGAGCTGCTGGTAGGCGCCGTTCAGGTCCGCGCGCGGCCCCTTGTACTCCCAGCCGAATCGCCCGCGCCACCACACGTCAGCGAAGCCCTGCCCGCCGGCCGATTTCGCCGCGCCCTTCTCGAAGGTGTAGAAGCTGCCGGTCTTGTCCGCCTCTACCGGTGTCGGCATCCCCAGCACACGGCACAGGTCGATGAAGTGTTCCTGCGCGGCCGATCGCTCTTTGAGCGTCGAGCCACGCCACTTGGCTTGGAAGTCGTGAATGTTCATGCCGCGCAGTATCGCGCACTTCGTGGCATCTGCCAGTAACGTGAATTAGGCAGCCCGTCGCCATCCGAGCCTCGGTCATCGCGTGAGAGCTGCGCGCGGCCCACGTTGAACGGCGCGACGTTCACCAGCGTCGGATCGTCCCAGGCACTCCGACGACCGCGTCGGCGCCGCTGTCCGTCAGAAACGACACCGCGAGATCGACCAGCAGGCCCTCGACGGTGGCGCGGTCGGACCAGTCGGCAATGACGACGCTCAGCTCCTGCCTGATACGATCAGTCGTGTCATGCGAGACCGTGCCGGCGATCACAATCGGACCAGCCGTTGGGGCAGACGTGGCCGTGGGAGTCGGCGCGGCAGAGCCGCCACACGATGCTAGAACGAGGCAGAGGAGCAGGATCGCGGCGGAGCGCAGCATTGCGTGTATCGTCGCACATGCATGCGTCATATCCTGGCTGCACCCCGATCAGCCCCCGCGCCTTCAGCGCGCGGAACAGTTCCTGGTAGGTGGCCTCACTTTCCGTGTCCACGACACTGACGCCGAGGATCTCCCGCCGACCGTCGTCGCCGCGCAGCCCCGTTACCAGCAACATCCCCCTGGCTGACGACCCGTCCGTCGACCGGGACATGCTCTTAGCGGGCATCGATCCTGACGTACAGATAGCTCGACGCCGACAGCCCGTGCTCCCGCCAGGCCTCAAGCTCACTGTCGAGCCGGCCAGCCAGTGCCGACTGTATTGAGGAGGCGGAACGCAACTTGCTCGTGGGCAAGAGCCGGTTGCCGGTCCCTCACAATTCTCATTGCGAGCATTCGCCGACGGATACGACGTTTCTCTCTCCCGCCTACGATGCAGACGCCTGTAGTCTGCTGAGCAGGTCAATCATTGTGGGTGAGAGATCGGTATGGTGATGGACCATCTTCCACGCTCCATCTCCACGCCGGTAGACATTCGTGACGCGGTGACTGATCGAGACTCGCTCGCCCGCCAGCGTGATCTCCCCCTCCTCGGTTCCGACCTCGTAGGCCAGGTCTGTCCCGACCTGGATCAGCTGGCCGCGCAGCCGGATCTGGCCGCCGCTGGCGATTGAGCCGACCTGCTCGAAAGTGGACCGGGTCTCGCCCCAGCCCTCATTGCGCTCACCGATCGGGTGCAGCGCGGTCACGTCTTTGTTATGCGCCCAGATCGCGCTCATCAGACTGGCATCGCCGTTGGCCATCTGGTTCAGCGCCTCTCCATCAGGGCAACTCTTTCGCTCCATTATCCAACGATACCGCGGTACTCAGCGCAGAGCAGCATGCCCCCTGGTGGCAGGCAGGGCGTTGGCGTCGATGACACCTTGCGCAATCGCCTCACACACCTCTGGTGCCCCAGGATCAGCCTCAGTGCCACCCACCACCGCCGGCGGAGCCGCGCGATCGCTCCGGCTGCCCGCTGCGGGTCAGTCAACTCAGCCCATCCATCCATGAGGCTCACCTCTCTCTATGTTGAGACGGTCCATGTGCGGCAGTATCCCACGCCCCCGTGTGGCCGCGTCCCGGCGCGCGTGCGGTGCGCGGTGATTCGCAGGCATGCCACACCTCGCATCGCGGAGAACGCAAAATACGCGGTCCCGCTATGGAAAGCAGGTTGGGAGTGGGCAGAATAGCTGAGATATGTCGCCGCTATTCCAGATCGCTCGGCTTCGGGTAGACGACGATACGCGACTGCTGACGCTGAGGCGGCGCGTCGCCGCGTAGATTCTGCAGCCCGCCCGCGTGGCCACCTAGCGCCCGGTGCGGGATGCCCGCAGCTTCGAGGGCAGCGAGCTCACATTCATACTCTTCCCCGGTTTCCAGATTGAGCACTTTGCTCGTGGCGTCTGTGTGGTTGTCATTGCTCAGCATCGCCGCCTCCGATCATGATGCACAGGGGGAATGCTGCTCGTCACTCGCTATCGCAGGGAACAGGAACCGGGACTGCCTGTCCGGTGTCATCGATCAGGACGTCGATGCAGACGCGCCGCCCCGCCAGGTTCACATCCTGGACAACCATTCCTAACGGCGCGCCATCCGGAGTCTTCATCCACATGCGCATTCGCGGCGGATCGCCCTTGCGCCAGGATTCGCGCCAGCCACGGCGAGTTCGCTCAGCAACAGGGGTATGGATCGCTTGCCATGGATGCTGCTGCTCGCCACTCATTCTCGCCTCCAGATCTGCCACCAGGCCGCGTCAGTCGTCGTCTTGGGGCGCTGTCTGCTGCCCCGGGTACGTCGCATGATGCGCCGTTCACCACCGGAAGCGTTTGTGCCATGTCCGTTTGCGTTGGCTCGGCAATTCGTCGAGCATCTTGCGCAGCGCCGCAGCGTCAAGGAACGTGTCGTTGGCCTTATCGCCATGGAAGCCCTTGACCTGGAAGCCTGCGTGCGTCTGGACGACCGTCACCGCCTGCCAGTTGCGTTCGTCGATCAGAGTTCCGATACCACGCAGCACATCCTCGTAGCGTCCGCGACCGTCCCGCACCGGGACCGCGGCCAGCAGCGGTCGGTGCGGGAGCGCTGCGTCACGCCGCTCGAACGCTTGCTCAATCAGCGCCTCGATGTCCGTATCGGCAAACAGGTACGACTGCAGCTCAGGCGCCGGTCCACGCTCGGTGAGCGTGACACGGTAACCCGTGATCACAAAACCTCCCGAGGTCTCGACCACGGTGAGATCATGAAAATCTGAGGTGTCGAGATAGTAGCCCAAGGCGCGAAACACATCCGCGTAGCGTGTCCGATACGGGCCAGTGACATTTCGCATGCGGCGCTCGCTCTCCGGGCCCCCGCGGCCACCATTCCCAGGCGCACACCCATCGCCGGTGCATCTACTGTACCGACGAATGGCGGGTCGCGCCAGTCTCATGGGTAGCGCCCGTGTGGCCATCGCGCGTGGCAGTCTGCTTCGGTCTTGGCGCCTGAATGATCGTGAGGTCGCGGGTCGACTCGTCTGCGCCTGGTTCCAGTGACGTAGACCTAGCCGCCCTGGTCATGCTGAGCACAACACTTCGCCCTGGGCTAACGATTACGGCATGCCTGACAATGTGTGTCATTGATTCACGACGCACTTGTGTGTATGGTTTGGCTCTCGCACAACCCAGGACGTGACGACCCGCCGGCTGTAATCCTTGGACGCGTCGCCCGCGCCGAGCGAGTGGTTTAATCGGTCGATGTGATGCATCGCGCCGGTTTTGTGTTGCGCCACGTGATCGCCACAGGTGTGCTGGTCGGACAACTGGGAGGAGCTTCGCATGCGGAGTATAACTCGACGTGACAGCGCCGACAGTGCGCCACGACCGAGTGTCATGCTCGTTGATGACCATCCAGGATTTCGACAGGGGTTACGAGCAATCATCGAGCAGCACGGACGCTTCCGTGTAGTTGCCGAGGCGTCGTGCGGGTACGAGGCCATCCAAGCTGCTGAGCAGCATCGCCCGGACGTGATTCTGCTGGATTATCACCTCCCGGGTGTCACCGGCCTGGTCATCGCACCAATCCTCGCTCGTCGCACGCCACACAGTCGGATCGTGTTTCTATCGGCCTACGATACTGACCAGCACATACGCGACGCGATGCAGGCGGGCGCAGGAGCCTATGTGACAAAGGGCCAGGATGTGGGCGAGCTGCCGCACACTATGGCGTCGGTGATGATGGGTAACTCGCCAATCGTGAAATGTCTCGCCGAGCGCGCCAGCCTCGCCGAACACGGTCCAGCTCCCTTGGATGCTTGGCACGACTACAGCGCCATCAATCGTGACGATGGCATGGCACTTGAACCACTGACGGCACGCGAAGCCGCGGTGCTCGACTGCGTGGTGCAGGGCCATCGTTACCGAACCTCTGCCGAGAACCTTTTCCTCAGCGAAGCAACCGTCAAGAACCATGTCACTAACATTCTCAGCAAGTGGGGGCTCACCAATCGGGTGCATCTGTTTTTCCTGGCGATCTCGATTGGCTGGGTTCAGATTAGACCCGCGCGCGGAGAACGACCCGTGATCATGGATTCCCCGTCTAGCTGACGCCCATCGTACTCGCTCCAGACGAGCATGTCACCGCGTCACGGCCAACAGTTTGGCGCAGTCCCGGGGCGTTCTGACAGTACCGTAGCTTGGCGCCCCCCAACTTAATCACGGCAAGATTTGGCACGATCGTGTCGCCCCGAACACGCCGCCCATTGACAAACGTCCCATTTGTGCTGCCCTGATCATGGATGACATGCGCGCAGCGCTCGGCGTCCCATGCGATCACCGCGTGAACGGATGACACCGCCGGATCGTCAACGCGAATGGTCGCGCCATCACCTCGCCCAAGGACGATGCGGCCCACCTCGGCAGCGCACGAGATTGTCGCGACAAGTCCTCCGGCAGCGTCACGGAGCGTTGCCGTGCGCAGCATAGGCTGCATCACCGGAACGGTGGATAGAAGGGACTCAGTCGACACTGGCCCCTCGTCGCGCGCCGCTCTCTGATTTGACACGATGGCAGATAACCTCGCGGTGATCACAGGATCATGGGCTATTGATCGGTGGAAGATTCGTTTGTGCATCTCGGATGGACCTTTGCTCCCCAATCGACTCGTCTTACATGGGTACACCATATCGACCGATCTCCCACGGTGCCTAGGGTC
>DATKCN010000075.1:0-6140 GCA_035513175.1 Thermomicrobiales bacterium | reverse complement strand
CCGACGTGATCGTCCTCGTTGCCCGCGTTAATGAACATGCCGTTGCCGGTGTAGATGCCGACGTGTGACAGCCCCCACTCGTAGGTGTTCTGGAAGAAAACCAGATCGCCCGGTTGCAATTCGGAGCGCGACACGAACACCCCGAACATGACCTGCTCGCTGAGCGCCCGCGGGAAATTGTTCTGCAGCACCGTGTTGACGACGTAGTAGGTGAACCCCGAGCAGTCGAAGCTTCCCGGCGTCGTGCCCGCCCACACATACGGCGTGCCGTAGTGCAGCATCGCCTCGTCGACCAGCGCCTGACCGGCGGCCGATGCGGCAGGTGGCGGCTCGCTCGTCCCACCCGCCGGTGGATCCACCGGGTCCGGCGCGACGGCCGGATCGTCGGCGATCAGGTAGCTGCCATGCGCCCAGCCCACGACGACCGTCTCGATCTGATACCAGGAGTTGCCGGACGCGTCCTGCTCCGGACCGCCCAGAATGGTGACCCGCGCGCCCTCATGAATCGCGGTCAGGACGGTCGCCGACGTGCCCGGCGCCGAGCGCACGTTGAGCCCGTCGCCGCCCGTGCCGGACACCGTCGCCCGCGATCCTGCCGCCAGCCCGTTCGGTTGCGGATCGGCGGCCGGTGGGTCCGGCGCAACCGGCGGCGGGTCGATCAACCCGGACGCGGCGGCCAGATACATCGTCGCGGCGTAGCCGGTCAGCCCGGAGTAGCGCACCTGGGTCCAACCCAGGCCCGTGTCGTCGGTCAGCCCGGTTTCAACGACCTGCACGATCGAGCCCTCCGGCATCGTGACCTGCACCGCGAAGCCGGTCGAAGGGCCGGTGCGCAGGTTCAGCCCGTCCCCATTGGTGTCGACCACCATTGCCAGCCCGCCCAGGCTCAGGTTGGGATCGGCGGAGGCCGGCAGCATCAGCAGCGTGCTGGCGACCAGTGCGATGGCCACCAGGGCCAGCACGCGGCGCGAACGCGTCAATGTCGTGCGCATGTGGGAAATGCCCCTCTGTGTTCGCCCGACCGGTCACGGCCTCTCCCGCCCCCGACAAGGCGGTCGTGCGGCCCCGATCACGCGTCTGCAAATCACCGTCGTCCGGCGACGTGGCAGTGTACGTACACAGCGTACAGACATATTGACTGTTTGGCAAGGGGCAATTTGAAATGTCGCCAATCGGTTAGGAAACTAAGCGCGCTCTGCCGGGACGCTACAGCGGCTTGCAGAGAGGTTGTCATCCCGAGTAGTCCGCCATGGTGATCTTGTCACCGAGTGCACCCCTTTTTCCTGTCATCCTGAGCGCAACGAAGTGGAGTCGAAGGACCTACTTGATGCCAGGTTGTCAGCAGCGGAGCAGGTCCTTCGACTACGTTCCGCGGAGCCTGTCCTGAGCGAAGGCGAAGGGCTGCACTCCGCGGAACGCATGAGAGCCCGTCTCCTGATGCCGCCTGGCCGACCCGGGTCGATGTCCATCACCGGTTTCACGCCATCGACAGCGAAGCGCGGTCGAGAACTGATGACCTGCCACTACTCCACAAAATCGGCTGGAAGTCACGCAGGCGGAATATCCCTACCATCCGCAACGCGGCTGTAGCTGCGGGATGCTTGCGTCAACTGCGTCATTGCCGCGAAATCTCATACAGGCCTTGACGATCACGACTTGCGCTTTACAATGCGGCCGCAATTGGAAGCCTCTGCATATGGCTGACGCGAAAGGCGTCGCACGTGGCGAGGGGGATGTCTTGCGCACCGCGAAGTTCGTTGTCCCTGCTTTGATAGCCATGACCGTGCTCCTCGCCGGCTCGGCGTTACTCGCGCGGGCACAGAACGCGAACAGCACGACCTACCACGCCTGCCTCTACGCGGGCACCCTGTCACAGGTCAGCGCCAGTGGCAGCCCGCCGAATTGCGGCCGGGGCGCGGCCGTGTCGTGGAGCCAGCAGGGGCCGCCCGGTCCTCAGGGTCTCCCCGGCATCAATGGCGAGGACGGTCTCGATGGCGAGGACGGCCAGCCAGGCCAGCCAGGAACTGACGGAGCCCCCGGACAGCCGGGCCTCGACGGGGCGCCGGGCGCTCCCGGGCCAAAGGGGCTCAGCTGGCGCGGCGCCTGGTCGCCGGACGAAACCTACGCGATCGATGACGCGGCCCAGCACGGCGGGCGAGCCTGGATCTCCCTCGTCAACGACAACGATGACGAGCCGGGCGTCGACGAAGGAGCCCTCTCATGGAGCCTGCTGGCGGAGAAGGGCGCGGACGGAGCCGACGGCGCGGACGGAACGGACGGGCAACCCGGACAGAACGGCGTCGACGGCCAGCCGGGACAGGACGGAAGCCCCGGGCAACCCGGCCTCGATGGCAGCCCCGGCCAGCCTGGGCTGGATGGCGCGCCCGGCAATGACGGCGATCCCGGTCCGCCCGGGCTGATCTGGCGCGGTCCCTGGGACGAAAGCGCAATCTACGTCGAGCGCGACGCCGTCAGTCACGAGGGCAGCGCCTTCATCGCGGTCGCGAACGACCTCACCGGCCCGGACGATCTGCCGGGAGTCAGCGACGGCTGGCAACTGCTCGCCGCGCGGGGCTCCGATGGAGCGCACGGCAGCAACGGCGCGCCCGGCGATGACGGTGAGCCAGGAACGCCCGGCCTGATCTGGCGCGGACTGTGGGACGAGAACGCGGCTTACTCCGAGCACGACGCGGTCGGACACGAGGGCAGCGCTTACATCGCGGTCGATGATGGCTTGACCGGCCCCGACGACCGTCCAGGAGTCAGCGACGGCTGGCAGCTGTTGGCCGCGCGGGGCTCTAGCGGCGCGGACGGCAGCGATGGAGCGGACGGCAACGACGGCGCGCCCGGACAGGATGGCGCGCCCGGACCGCGCGGGCTGATGTGGCGTGGCGACTGGAACGATGCCCCCGAAAACCCACACTATCCGTATGGCGCCGATGACGCCGTCCACCACGACGGCGACGCCTGGATCTCGCTCGTCGACGACAACACGGGCGTCCCTGGAGACGCATCGCAGCAATGGGATCTGCTCGCCGCGCGAGGCGCACAGGGTCCCGAGGGACCGGCGGGCGCAGACGGCGACACTGGCGGCGGCGGCGCGCCTGCGACCACGATCCGCACCGCAACGGCGATAGTAACCGGTGACAGCACCTCCGGCACCCTCGGGCTTGCGGTCCATCGATCGTGCCTGGCAGGCGAGATCGTCGTTGGCGGCGGCTGGTCCCTCAGCAACGGCTACTTCGACGCCGTCATGAGCAACTACCCGTCGACAAGCACCCGCTGGACCGTCATCGTCCAGCGCTGGACGGAGCTCGGCGAAGGCAGCAGCGCCACCCTGACCGTCTACGCCCTCTGCCAGACGACCGGCGCATAAGTCACCCCGGGGCAGGGGCGTGCCTATGCGTCTCAATCCCATCAGGAACAGGAGCGCTGGGAGTCGCGCCGGGGCTGAGCTCGTGTTTTTCTGACGACACGAAGGGTCAGGTGCCAGGATCGGCGATGACGCTGCCGACCTGAGGGGCAATTGCCGTATACGGTCTCGCCGTGGACGTGGCGGAACACCCTGAGCGCGCAGGGGAGGCCCGGCGTGGCCTCCCCCGGTTGGCCGCCACGCCGTTCGCGGGGTTGCCCGCCGGCCCAACCCCCATGCCGGCCGCCGCGCTCTCCACACCAGCCATGCGCCGGACTCCGCACACGCCGCCATCGCAACGCCCGGACAATCCGTAGCCTGAAGCGCATCGGCGGTGGACGCACGCAGCGCGCTCGAAGCGATTCAGCCTGTCGTGACGGCTCCGGCGTGGCAGGTCAGCCTGACGGCCTCGGCGTGCTCAACGGCAGAAACGCCCTCCCGGCCGAGCTGCCTCCGTTGACCATCAACACCTCGCCGGTGATGAACTCCGCGTAGGGCGACGCCAGCATCATGGCCGCGTTGGCGATGTCCTGCGGCGTCCCGACCCGGCCCAGCGGAATCCCCGCTGCCAGCGTCCTGAAATACTCCTCCGAAATGGGCGAGACCTCGCTGTTCACCTCGACCAGCCCCGGCGCGATGCAATTCACGTTGATCCGGTGCTTCGCCAGCTCCAGCGCCAGCACCTTGGTGAACATCACCACCCCGGCCTTCGAGGCGCAGTAGTGCGCGGCCCCGACCCGCCCGCTCTGGTACGCGCCGGACGAGATCGTGATGATCCGGCCCAGCGTCCCACGCGCGACCATGCCCCGCGCCACAGCCTGACAGGTAAGAAAGACGCCGCGCACGTTCGTCTCCATCACCCGGTCCCATTCCTCAACCGACATGTCCAGCACCGGCGTGTTCGGGTAGATCCCCGCGTTCGCCACCGCGACCGTCACCGGCCCCAGCGCCTCCTCCGCCCCCGCCACGAAGGCAGCCACCGACGCCGCGTCGCGCACATCGACCGTCGCGGCAAACACCCGCTCCCGGTCGTCCAGCCGCGACGCCGCGCGCTCGACCGCCGCCGGCCGGTTGTCGCCGATCGCCACCCGCGCGCCAGCTTCGTGGAACGCCTGTGCCATCCCAAACCCGATGCCCGCCCCCGCGCCCGTCACCAGCACCGTCTCGCCCGTGAAAGCCAGCACGCGTCCCCCTCTCGCCACTCCGCCCCGCACGCCCTAGACTACCACCGCGCCCATGACGGCCCATCTCGCGTGCCGCCAGCGGGCTGAGCCATAGCTGCAAGGAGGGAATCGCAATGTCATACGAGCGCCCTGTCTGGCCCGGCGACGCGCGCTGCGCCGTGACCCTCACCTTCGACAACTTCGGCGAGTCGTTCGACCTGCTGCGCTACGGCCACGCGTTTGGCGCGCTGGCGGACGGCGTCTACGCCCCCCGGCGCGGCATCGAGCGCGTGCTGGACCTGCTCGAGCGCCACGGCCTGCCCGCCACCTTCTTCGTCGAGGGCTGGAACGCGCGCAAGTACACCGGTCTGCTGCGGGAGATCGCCGCGCGCGGCCATGAGATCGCCGCCCACGGCTGGCTGCACGAGCGCTGGAATACGCTGCCCGCCAGCGACGAGCGGGACCTCATCGAGCGCGCCACCACGGCCATCGCCGATGTGTTGGGCGCCCCGCCCCGTGGCTGGCGCTCCCCCGGCGGTCTGATGACCCCCTCGACCCTCGGGCTGCTGCGCGGCGCGGGCTACGCCTACGACAGCTCGATGGCCGATGACGACTGCCCGTACCTGCTCCAGACCGGCCCGGACGCGGCCTCCACGCTCGTCGAGCTGCCGTGGACCTGGACCCTCGATGACGCCGTCTACTTCGCCCACCCCGGCGTCATACGGCATCCCCGCGACGTCATCGACCTGTGGACCGACGAGTTCGACGCCGCCTGGCAGCTGACCGGCTCGTTCATGCTCGTCTGCCACCCGCGCTACAGCGGCAGACCGGCCCGCGTCCTGGCCCTCGAACGCCTGCTCGACCACATCCGTCAGCACGACGGCGTCTGGTTCGCCCGCTGCGACGAGGTAGCCGCCCACGTCGCCCGTCAGCCAGGAACCCCCCGCCACCCCATGCCCGAGACCGCGCCGCCCGAGCCCCAATAACCCACGCGTCCACCGCATGCGACTCTCAGAAGGCGCGGAGAGTCACCGTCAAGCCGTAGGGGCGCCTCGAATGCGCCCGGGTGGCACCGCACCACCATCGCTGTCACGAAAGTGCCCTGACGCCTGGCTGCCGATCGGGCGTGGTCAGCCCCCAGCAGGGCGCATTCGATGCGCCCCTACACGACGCCTTTTCGCGTCATCACATGCGCCGTACGATACGTCATTCTGCATGATCCGACACACCAACCCTGGCGTCGTATCTGTCATGATCACGTTGGCAGGCTGCTGAGAGCGACGCTCCCGCATGCATCCGGGGACGTGACGGTGGCGCAGCTTGCCGTCTGATACACCGAACGGATTGAGGGCCGAAAACTGTGTCACTTTTGGTGATGAAAGATTTGCCCTGCACTTCATGGGTTCCAGCGATGGTCTCGGACGTCAGTCGAACCCGAACAGCAGCGGAAAGACGATCACGACGATAGCCGCCCAGACGGCATAGACCGGCAGGTAGTTCGTCTGCCACCGCTCCAGGGCCGCGAACGAGCCGCGCCCGCGTAGAAAGCGGATGTACAGCACGGC
>DATKCN010000074.1:0-4492 GCA_035513175.1 Thermomicrobiales bacterium | reverse complement strand
GACCGCGACTGAACCACGTAAGCCGCAGAACGCTGACCAGTCTCAAGGCTGGCTCCGCGTTGCCTTGCTCGCGTAACCACGCCAGCGCGGCACGGATGTTGTCGGCTTCCTGCTCCAGCCTCGCCAACCATCTGGCCTGCTCGGTTCCTTCGAGATTTGGCTCGGCCTGCTCGGCCAGCCGGACAACCCAGGCAGCGTGCCGATCTCGGATAGCCTCTTCCTCGCCACTATCTGCCAGCCGCTCGAGCCCGAACTCACGAATCGTCTCCAACATCCCGAAGCGAACCTCTCCATCAGGCTGAACCAGCTGGGTAACAAGGTTCTGGTCGACCAATGCTTCCAGATATCCAAGGGCGTCGGGGGAGGCGCTGGAATCACCCGCCACTGCCTCGGCCGCCTCGAGCGTCCAGCCACCGGCGAACGCGCTCAGACGTGTGAAGAACTGTTGCGCACCCGCATCGAGCAGATCGGCGCTCCATTGGATCGTCGCGCGAATCGTCTGCTGCCGTGCCGGAAGATCGAGCGGTCCGGATGCCAACAGCTCCAATGGACGTTTCAGCCGGTTTAGGATGGCTTCCGGTTTGAGCAGCCTGCTACGGGCGGCCGCCAGTTCGATTGCCAGCGGCAGACCTGCCAGGCGGCGGCAGATCGCGTCGACGGTCACGGCGTTCTCATCCGTCAACTGGAACTGGGGCTGAACCGCTCGCGACCGCTCAACGAAGAGCGCAACGGCATCGGTAACCGTACCCGGCTCGGCGTCGTCAGCGTTCGCCAGCGGCGGGACAGGGTATTCCCGCTCACCACGCAATCGAAGCCGGACGCGGCTGGTGACGAGCGCCTTCAGTGACGGCGCCTGCTCCAGAAGCGAGGCGATGTCCCGGCCGGCTCCGGTAACACGCTCGAAATTGTCGAGGACGAGCAGCAGATTCCTGTCGCGCACCGTCGCGACCAGTGTCGCACCCAATGCTTCGCCAGCGGTTTCACGAACGCTCAAAGCCTGGGCAATAGCAGGGATGACCAGTTCCGGATCGGCAAGCGACGACAAGTCGATGAAGGCGACGCCGTCCGGGAAGTCGTCAGTGACGCCGCGT
Source organism: Thermomicrobiales bacterium (assembly GCA_035513175.1). GTDB lineage: Bacteria > Chloroflexota > Chloroflexia > Thermomicrobiales > CFX8 > DATKCN01. Next base: position 3,401 of record DATKCN010000074.1, on the reverse strand, counting down.
GCGGCTTCGATCGCCAGCCGTGTCTTGCCGATGCCGCCGGGTCCCGTCAAGGTAACGAGTCGTTCCGTCGACAGCAGCTGCCGCACCTCGGCCACCTCACGCGTCCGCCCGACGAGCGAGCTGACTGGAGATGGCAGATTCATCACCGGATGCGCGCGTTCGGACGAAGCTGACGAACTAATAACAACCGGGATTTGACCCTCGGCGATAGCGCGCGCCAGCTCGCGGGTGGCCGGCTCGGGATGCTCATCGAGGTCACGCGCGAGAATCGTCGCAAGCCGGTCGTACTGGCGCAGCGCCATCTCCGGCTGACCGGTTTCGGCATACGCGCGCATCAGCGAGCGGTGCGCCGATTCCAGCCCCTGTTCGGCCTGGACCAGCCGCTGCCAGGCGTCGATGGCCCGATCCGGCTGACCTCGCTCGACGTGCAGCTCGCCAAGCCGGGTCAGTAGCGCCAGGTAGCCGGCCCGCAGCGTCGTCCGGAGCGGCTCAGTCCACTCCTCGTACACATCGTCAGGCAGCAGGTCGCCGGCATACAGGTCGATGGCCGCCCGGATGCTATCGGGTGACGGCGCCCGCCACGCCTGCCGCGCGGCCCGCTCGTACGCCTGGACATCGACCCAGACGCCATCGCCAGCGGCCAGGACGACCATCTCGCCGTCGCGCCGCAGGACGGAGCCGGCCGGCATGCCGCCCCGTTGCAGCTCCCGGCGCGCGTGGTAGAGCGCCTGGCGCAGGTTGTTGAGCCCGGCGTCGTAGTCGAGTTCCGGCCAGAGCAGATCGATCAGCCGCTCGCGATGCAGGCGGTTGGCGGGATCAAGCGCCAGCAGCTTGACAACGGCCGCCGCCTTGCGCTGTCGCCAGGCATTCTCCGAAACCACCTGCCCTGCGACTGAGACATCGAATGCGCCAAGTAGATGGACGCGAATCACTGGAACGCCGCCCGCGTCCGCTTCCCGATCGGAGCTGAGATCGGAGGGCAATCCGGCTGCCATCGGCCGCCCACTCCCTGCGGCGTATCTAAACCAGTTGAACAACTCCGCGCGGCTGGGAACGTTTCCGCAAGCCTAGCATGTCTCCCGTACGAAGCGGCTGACAGCCATCAGCCCATGACCTGTGCCAGCGGGGCGGCTATGATCTACATTGGGCGGTCATCACGTCGACGGCGCTGGAGGTGAGTTCAATGAACGTCCGTCGACGCGGGCTGCTGGCGCTGGCCGCGGCGGTCGCGCTGCTGGCCACGAGCTCGGCGCTGACGACTTACGCGATCGTCCCCGGCTCGGACCCCTTCCAGCGCACCTGGGCCCGCGCCGACGCCCCAGTCACTGACGGTCAAGCCGCCCGCACCTGGGTCTGGGGACCTGAGGCTTTCACCGCCGCCATGTTCGAGCCGTACGCCGACTCACCCGGCGGCGCCCGCGTCGTGCAGTACTTCGACAAAGCTCGCATGGAAATCACCCGGCCGAACGGCGACCGAACCAGCGGCTGGCACGTCACCAACGGCCTGCTGGTCGTCGAGCTGGTCAGCGGCATGCTTCAGAGCGCCGACAACGCCTTCGAGCAGCGTGAACCGGCACACGTCAACGTCGCCGGTGATCCCGACGACCCGGACGGCCCCACCTACGCTACCTTCGCCGCCCTGCGCTCGGCCCCGCCCGCCGCCGAGGGCGCGACGATCACTGCGCGTCTGGCCCGCGACGGCGCGGTGACGGACGACGCCGCGCTAGCCGTCCACGGCGTGACAGCGACCGAGCGGGTTCAGGATTGGGCCATCGACCACCGCGTCGCGTCCGTCTTCTGGGACTACATCAACAGCGAGGGCGCCATCTCGGTCGGTGGCCGCTCCGTCAACGGGCGGCTGTTCCCGGACGCCTGGTACGCCACGGGCCTGCCGATCAGCGAGGCGTACTGGACGACGGTCCGCGTTCTCGGCGCGCCGCAGGACGTGCTGGTGCAGTGCTTCGAGCGCCGGTGCCTGACCTGGACGCCCACCAACGACCCCGGATGGCAGGTCGAGATGGGCAATGTCGGACGCCACTACTTCGTCTGGCGCTACGGCATTGATGTCCCGGCAGAGGCGCCGCCGGTCGATCCGGGCTCCGATCCGCTCCCGGCGACTCCCCTCGATGCCTGGGATGTCAACCACAACGGCCTCATCTACTTCCGCATGAGCAACCAGACGCCCTACGCGCTGACGATGACGGTCGACGGCCCGATCAGCGTGGTGTTCACTATCCCACCCTGCGAGGGCTGCGTCGTCTACCCGCGCGCCCAGCCCCCGCTCGCCTGCCGCGACGACACGCCCTCCGAGGAAGCCCTGCTCCCGCCCGGCAACTTCCGCGTTCAGGTCGAGTACAGCGCCCCGCACGCCGACCGCCCCGCCGGTCACTGGACCCTCACACCCGACACGGCGCTCGACACGTGCTGGGTGCTGGTCGAACGCTAACGCGCCACGCCTCCGTACAGGCGCATGGCGATGCGCCCGGCTCGCCCCCACTACCGTCGATCGGCAGCGACGCCCCAGCGGCCCCGCCCTTGGACGGTCGCGAACACGGGCAAGACGAGCGCGGCGCATATCCCGATGTTCGGTGGCGGCGAAGCGGGCGCATTGCCATGCGCCCCTACGGCCATGCCACCCGCTCCAACACCCCGGCTTCAAACCGGTAAAACTCCCGCCCCGGATACAGCGCCATCAGGTCGCCGTTGCGGCCGGGGCCGAGGTCGATGGCGTAGATCACATCGCCGTCGAGACGCGGATCGTTGGCCAGGAAGAACGGCGCGTAGCCGGTCCAGGCGTCGCGCTGCACGAACACGACGGCGTTCGACAGGTCCTGGGATTGCACGTAGCGCAGCCCGTCGCCGCTCACGCCGTTCCAGCCGGTGAACTTGCGGAACTCGTCCGCGGCGAAGTGCGTGTAGGCGTGCAGCGTCAGCCCGCCAGCAAGCAGCAGCACGACGCCCATCGACACGAGCCGCGCCAGGTCGGGCCGCGTAAAGAGCGGACGCAGCAGATAACGTAGCGAGGCGAGGATGTGACAAACGCCCCGCGCGGTCAGCAGCGTCAACCCGCCGAGCGCCTCGAAGTAGTAACGCGGTCCATACATGAATCCCGGCGTCGAATACGCCAGGTGCGCGAACACGATGCCGGCCAGCGTCCCGGCCAGCAGCAGGTCCCAAGCGTGCGGCGACGGGGCGCTCCCGACGGCGGGCGCGGCAGGATGCGCGCGACGCCCGCGATCAGCCCAGACCAGGGCGCGGTGCGTCAGCTGGCCAAGCGCGACGAGCGAGGCCAGCGCGGCGGGAATCAGGCTCGTCCGGCCCGGCCAGCCGTAGAGATAGCGCAGCAGCCAGCCGAAGTTGATCTTCAGGAAGCGCCAGCCGTCGCCGAGTGAGTGGCTGCC
>DATKCN010000073.1:0-3041 GCA_035513175.1 Thermomicrobiales bacterium | reverse complement strand
CGACACCATCGTCGTGCATGACCCGTTCTGGACCGCGTCCGCCCGCCACGCCGACATCGTCATGCCCAGCACGATCACGCTGGAGCGCAACGACATCGGCGGCGCCAACAGCGACGCCTACCTGGCGGCCATGCGGCAGGTCGTGGCGCCACACGCCCAGGCCCGCAACGACTACGAGAGCTTCTCCGACCTGGCTTCGGCGCTGGGCGTTGCGGACGCCTTCACCGAGTCGCTCGACGAGATGGGCTGGCTGCGGCGGCTGTACGGCACGTGGCTGGAGCACGCGCGCCAGCATGGCTACGTCTTTCCCGAGTTCGACCAGTTCTGGTCCGAGGGCGTGCTGGAGCTGCCATTCGACGAGGGGCGCAACCTGTTCGGCGCCTTCATCGAGGACCCCGAGGCCGCGCCGCTGACGACCCCCAGCGGGCGCATCGAGCTGTTTTCCGACACCATCGCCGGGTTCGGTTACGACGACTGCCCCGGCCATCCGGCCTGGCTGGAGCCGAGCGAGTGGCTCGGCGGGCAGCGGGCGCAGGAGTTCCCACTGCTGATGATCGCTAACAACCCCCGCGCCCGGCTGCACAGCCAGCTCGATGTCGGCGACCACAGCCAGGCGTCCAAGGTGCAGGGACGCGAACCGGCGCGCCTGCATCCGGACGACGCGGCGGCGCGCGGCATCGCCGATGGCGAGGTGGTGCGCGTCTTCAACGACCGGGGCAGCTTTCTGGCAGGGGCAGTGCTGAGCGCCAATATGCGGCCACGCGTCATGCAGGTTTCGACCGGCGCCTGGCACGATCCGCTCGACCCGTCCGATCCCGACAGCATGTGCGTGCACGGCAACCCGAACGTGCTGACTCTCGACCGGGGCACATCGAAGCTGGCGCAGGGTTGCGTCGGGCAGCGCGTGCTGGTCGATGTCGAACGCTGGCACGGCCCGCTGCCGCCGATCACGGTAACGGCGCCTCCGCCCATCGAGGCGGGCTGACTGCGCCGTGCTGAATGGGAGTCGCGCCCGGTGAAGGATTACGCCTCGTACAGCTACTGGCTCGAAACCTGCGGCGACGACCTCACGCCCCGCCCGTCGCTGCGTGGGACGGTCGACGCGGATGTGGCGATTCTCGGCGCGGGTTTCACCGGCCTGTGGACGGCGTACTACCTGCTATCGCGCGACCCCTCGCTGCGCGTCGCGATCCTCGAAAAGGAAATCGCGGGCTTCGGAGCCTCCGGCCGCAACGGCGGCGGCGTCAGCAACCGCTTCTCGGTCAGCCTGACCCGCATGGAGCAGCTCTACGGACGCCAGGCCGCGCTGGACCTGCAACACGCGCTGGACGGCATGGTCGACGAGATCGCTCGCGTCGCCGTAGCCGAGGGCATCGAGATGGACTTCACGCGCGGCGGCTACCTGCGGCTGGCGCGCGGGTCGCATCAGCTTGAGGCGATCGAGCGCGAGCGGCGCGCCTTCGAGCGCTTCGGTTTCGGGGACCGGGTCCAGCAGCTCGACGCGCGCGAGACGGCCGAGCGCGTCTCGGTCAGCGGCGTGGTCGGCTCGCTGTTCACCGGCAACAGCGGCAAGCTGCATCCAGCCAAGCTGGTGCGCGGGCTGGCGCGGGCCGTCGAGCGGCGGGGCGCGACCATCTACGAGGGCACGGCGGTCACGGACTACACCACCGGCGCCTACCCGGCGTTGCACACGGAGCGGGGCCATGTGCGCGCGAAGACCATCGTGCTGGCCGGGGAAGCCTACCTCTCGCGCTTCCCGAAGCTGCGCCGCAACGTGCTGCCGGTCTACTCGCTGATTACCGCCACCGAGCCGCTTTCAACCGCCGAATGGCAGGAGATCGGCTGGGAAGCGCGCGAGGGTCTGTCGTCAGCCGCCATGCTGGTCAACTACCTGACCAAGACTTCGGATGGACGCATCCTGTTCGGCGGGCGCGGCGCGCCCTATCACCTCGGCTCGTCGATCCGCGACGAGTACGACCGCGATCCCGCCACGCACCGCATGTTGCAGGATCAGGCGCGCGACTGGTTCCCGTTGCTGATGGACGTAAAGTTCACGCACACCTGGGGCGGCCCGCTGGGATGGCCGCGTGACTACATCCCGACCGTCAGCTACGACGCGAGGGACGGGCTGGCGGCGGCCTACGGCTACACCGGAACCGGCGTTGCGCCCTCCAACCTCTTTGGCCGCATGCTGGCGGACCTCATCACCGGCGTTGACAGCGACATCGCCCGGCTGCCGTTCGTCAACCGGACCGGCCGCCAGTGGGAGCCGGAGCCGCTGCGCTTCCTCGGCGTGCGCTACGTCCAGCGCGGCTTCCAGAAGCTCGACGAACGCTCCGCCGAGCGTGGGACGGCGCCGGACGGCCGCTCGCTGGTCGAGCGGCTGACGCGGCACTAGCCGTCAGCAGCGGTGGATTACGTCGGTGATGTGGGGGACATGACGGCGTCCACGGCCCGGAGCGACTGACCGCCGGACGCGATCGCGGCGAGACCGGCCAGCCGCATACACGCTCTCGATTCCCCATAAGACGGCTGTGATTGTGCCGGGGAGCAGAGTATGCTGGAAGCGCATTGCATATTTCGAGAGGAGTCGAATTATGGACGACGGACCGGACATCGTCACGCTCGGGATGCTGATCGGGCAGCCAACACGGGCCGCGATGTTGCTCGCGCTGCTGGACGGGCGGGGACGGACCGCCACCGAGCTGGCTGACATCGCCGAGACGGCCCGCCCCACGGCGAGCTTTCACCTGTCGCAGATGCTGGAGGGGCGCGTCCTGCGGGTGGACAGACAGGGGCGGCATCGTTACTACCGGCTGGCGGGAGCGGGCATCGCCGAGCTGCTGGAGTCGCTGCTAGTGCTCGCCGAGCGGCCGCGCCCCCGTGAGGCCCGCTTCGGTCCACGCCCGGCGCACATGCGGCATGCGCGCATGTGCTACGACCACATTGCCGGGACGCTCGGCATCGGGCTGGTCGATGGGCTGGTCCGCTCGGGAGCGCTGGTCGAGGGGGCCGACTGCTTCCACCTCACCGGAGAAGGC
>DATKCN010000072.1:0-15507 GCA_035513175.1 Thermomicrobiales bacterium | reverse complement strand
GCTCGGACGGATGACTCGCCGGGAGTTCCGCGAGGCGCTGGAACGCGGCTGGTTTACGACGGCCATTGTGGCGACCGGCTCGATCGAGCAGCACCTCGAGCACCTGGCAATGGACTATGACATCAGCGCGGCGACGTGGGTCGCCGAGCAGGCGGCGCGACGGCTGCATCCGGCGGTCGTCGTGGCGGCGCCCGTCAGCATCGGCATCTCCGAACACCACATGATGCATCCCGGATCGCTCACCGCCAAGCCCGGTTCGTGGCTGAGCGTCGTCTTCGACGCCGTTGAGAGCCTGACGCGCCACGGTGTGCGCAACGTGCTGGTTCTCAACGGGCACGGCGGCAACGAGGCTCCGGTCTACGGCATCCTGCGGCAGTGGCAGCTCTATTTCGGCACCGTCGCGCCGGAGGTTAACCTGCAGTTCCACTCGTACTGGAACCTATCGCGCGTCGAGGCGGAGCACATCAGCCTGACGGGCGTTCCCGGCCACGCGCAGGAGTACGAGACCTCGATGGCGCTCGCGTTCTTCCCGGAGAAGGTGCGGCACGACGCCCTGCAGGATCAGCAGGACCGCCTGCCGCTGGAGGCGACGGCGGCGAAGGGCGCGCTACTGACCGAGCTGGCGGTGGCCAAGACGGTCGAGTACCTCGAAGGGATGATCGCGGGACGCAACCGCGAGGTCTCGCAGCACGTCTTCTCGCGGCAGATGAACCCGTTGGAAAAGCAGTAACGCACAGGCAAAGGCAGGCGCCGGCATGGCGATGACGACGACCCCGGCAGTCCAACCGTTCCCGCTCTACAGCGCGCGCGGGAGCAACCGCGACCTGGGCTTGCAACATGGCGAGCAGGCCCGCGAGCAGATTCGCGCCCATCTCGACGCGTTGCAGCGCTCGCTGGGGCTGGCGACGGCGGCTTTCGAGGAGCGGGCGCTGGCGTTCCAGCCGCTGTTCGAGGAGCACTGCCCGCATCTGGTTGAGGAGATTGAGGGGCTGGCGCGCGGCGCGGGCATCTCGTTCGCGGGCGGGCTGGCGATCAACACGCGCGGCGCGCTGGGCGCTCCGAACGCTGCAGTGGACGGCGGCTGCACCGCGTTCGTCATTGGACGCGAGGCGGCCGAACAGGGAGAGGTGCTGATCGGGCAGACCAGCGACATGCTGCCGGAAACGATCGACTTCGCCTACGTGCTGCGCCTGCATCCGGTGGACAAGACCGCGATGCTGATGTGGACCTTTGGCGGGATGATCGGCTATCACGGGCTGAACGCACTGGGCGTGGCCCACATGGCCAACGACCTGGGCGACGGCGGGCCGGGCAGGCGCTTCGCGATGCCGCATTATCCGGTAAAGCGTATGATGTATGAGTGCACGACCGTCGCGGAGGTCGTCGCCCTGCTGCGGCGCGTCCCGCTCTGGTCCAACGGCAACTACGTGCTCTGCGACGGAGCTGGGAGCATCCTCGATATCGAGGCCACGAGCGCTGGGCCTGAGCTGATCGAGGACGACGGACGCGGTTACATCACGCACACGAACCACTACTGCTCCGCCCGCTACGCGACGGAGGAGAACGCCGCCGCCACCTACGCCGATTCCTTCCCCCGTCTCGCGCGCATCAACGCGTTTCTGGCCGACCGTTCCGGCTCCTTCTCCGTCGGCGATCTGCGGGCCGCGCTTTCCGATCACGCGAACTATCCGACCAGCATCTGCCGTCACGCGAGCTCGAGCAACCCGGACGACGGCTTCGAGACGGCGGGCGTCACCGCCGCCGCGTTGATCGCCGAGCCGGAGCAGGGACGGCTGCACATCGCTCCGGGCAACCCTTGCTCCAGCCCGTTCACGACCTACGAACTGGACGCCTGATGGACGCCGCATGGCAAGCCGTCGCGGACGCGGTCGACGCGGGGTGGCTCGCCGAGCGGACACTCGCATTGGTCGAGGTCCCGAGTGTGACACTGGACGAGGCGGCGGTCTGCGCGCTGTACGAGACGCAGATGCGCGAGCTGGGGCTCGATGTCGACGTTCGCGAGGTGTCGCCAGGGCGCAACAACCTGTACGCCCGCGTCAAAGGCAGCGGGGGCGGTCCGGCGCTGATGCTCAACGGGCATCTCGACACCATTCCCATCGGCGCGGCCTGGCCGCCGAGGCGCGAGGGCGACCGCATCTACGGACGCGGCGCGACCGATATGAAGTCGGGGATGGCGGCGATCCTTGGTGCAGCGAAGGCGCTGCGGGAGGCGAGGGTGACGCTGCGGGGCGACCTGTGGCTGACGGCCATCGTCGGGCACGAGGAGCCGGAGGCGCAGAAGGATGGCCCGCTGGCGCTGATCGCCGACCGGCTCTCGGGTCGCATCGGCGGCGACCGCATCCTGATCGTCGAGGGGCGCGACGCGCTATGGGTGATGAGCATGGGCTCGATGGTGTTCCACATCCGGATGCTGTCGGACCGGGGCGGAACGCACACGCAGTACGTGCCGTTCAGCGAGAACCCGATCCGGTTCGCCGGTGAGCTGATCGGGCGCGTCGACCGTTTCCAGGAGGCGCTGGACGCCGGGGAAGCGCACGCGCTGGCCGGTCCCGAACGCATCGATCTCGGCATCGTGCGCTCCGGCGACTACTTCAACCGCACGCCAAACGATGTCGTCATGACCGGCACGCGTCGCTGGGGTCCGGGACGGAACGCTAGCGAGGTGCTGGAAGAGCTGCGGCACCTCGTGCGGCCCATCGCGGCGGCGGGTGAGCTGACGTTCGAGGTGACGATGGAGCACGAGCGCGAGCCGTTCGAGACGCCGCTCGACGACCCGGCGGTGATCGCGGTGGCCGCGGCGCATCGGGCGCTGATGGGCCGCAACGCGGAAGCAATCGGCCTGCGCATCGTCGGCGACGCGAACCTCTACGTGCATGGCAGCGGGGTCCCGACGTTCTATTACGGTCCGTCGAACGAGACGGCGCACGCCGACACCGAGTGGGTGTCGGTGCAACGCGTGGCGAACGCGGCGCGGGTCTATGCGTTGGCGGCGATGGGCTACTGCGGCGTGGCGGGGTGAGCATGGGGAAGCGGTGAAAGGTTGACGATTGACGTGACGGCGGCTCGGGCTGCGTTCCCGGCTTTGAAGGACTACGTCTGGTTCCAGAACGGCGGCGTGAGCATTACCCCGGCGCCGATTGCCGAGGAGCACGCGCGGCTGATGCGGGAGCTGTACGAGCGGGGCCCGATGCACATCGTCTACCCGGACGAGGAGTACCCGCGCCGCAAGGAGAGCGTCGCGCGGTTGGCGCGCTTCTTTGGTGTTGACGCGGGTGAGCTGGCGCTGATGCGCGGGGTCAGCGAGGCGTATCTAACGGTGTTGCGCGGGCTGGAGTGGCAGCCGGGCGATGAGGTGATCGTCACCTCCGACGAGGAGGCGGCGCTCTTCCTGCCGAGCCTGCACCTGCGCGACCGGCATGGGGTCGTGGTGCGCAAGGCGCCGCTGGTCGAGGACGAGGACGGGCAGGTCGCGGCGGTGGCGGCGCTGCTGAGCGAGCGCACCCGGCTGGTGGCGATCTCGCACGTCACAACCGACCTGGGCTTCCGGCTGCCGGTCGAGCGCATCTGCGCGGCGGCCCGGGAGCGGGGAGTGCTGACATTCGTCGATCTGGCGCACTCGGCCGGGCTGTGGCCGATGAGCCTGCGCGAGCTTGGCTGCGACTTCGCGGGGATCCTTTCCTATAAGTGGATGTACAGCCCATACGCCGCCGGCCTGCTCTACGTTCGGCGCGAGCGGCTGGACGCGTTGCAGGTGACGTACGCCGGTGGGCGGGCGGAGTCGGCGATGGATTGGCAGGCCGACACCTACGAGCTGCATGACTCCACGGAGCGTTTCCAGTTCGGGCCGTGGTCGTGGCCGCTCGTCCACACATGGGCCTTCGCCGCCGACTGGGTGACGGACATCGGGCTGAACGACATCTGGCAGCGCACCGCCGCGCTGACGATGATGCTCAAGGACGGCCTGCGCGAGATCCCCGGCGCGACGCTGCACACGCCGACCGCGCCGGGCCGTTCCGCCGCGCTCGTCAGCTTCGAACTGCGCGGCTTGAGCGGGGCCGAGATCACGGGAGAATTGCGCGAGCGCTGGAACATCATCGTCAAGCCGATCCCGAACGCGGCGCCTGGCATTCGGGTAAGCATCCCGTTCTTCGCGCTGGAAGACGAGGTCGAGCTGTTGACAAACGCGCTGGGAGACCTGGCTAGCGACGCGGCGAGGGCCGGGTAGTGGACCAGAACCAGCTCGTTTCGTTCGAACGCATCGCTCGGGAAGGGAGCTTCAGCCGGGCGGCCCGCTCGCTCGACATGTCCCAGGCGGCGATCAGCGGGCGGATTCAGGCGCTGGAGGCGGAGATCGGCGCGTCGCTGTTCGTGCGTGGGGGCCGGAAGGTGACGTTGACCGGGGCGGGTGAGACGTTCCTGCCCTACGCGCGACGGGCGCTGGCGGAGATGTCGGAGGGCGTTGAGACCGCGCGGCAGGAGCACAGCGGCCAGTACGGCCGGGTCACCGTCGGCGCGATCGACTCAGTCGCGAATGGGCTGCTGGTCCCCGTCGTCGCCCGCTTCCAGTCGGATCATCCAGCGGTCGTCATTTCGGTCCGCACCGGCCACACGCCGCAGATCGTTGAGGAACTGGCGGACGGCGTCGTGCGGCTGGGCCTGGTGACGTGGAGCTATGTTACCGGCGCGGTCGATCTGGACCTGATCGCCCGCTTCCGCGATCCGCTGGTTGCCGTCGTCGCTCCCGGACACCCGCTCGCGGCACAGGATCGGACAACGATCGATGAGGTCGAGCGTGAAGGACGCCCGTTCCACGAGACGGCCTGGGGCACGCTGGCGGACGCGCGCATCGCGAGAGCCGCCCAGCGCAGCTGGAACGATCATGAGCTGCCCCACGGGCTGATGCAGCAGCTGATCGTGCGTGGCATCGGCGCTGGCTTTCTGCCGGCGTCGCTCGTGGCGGATGACCTCGCGTCGAGCAGGCTCGTCGCCCTGAACGTCAGCGACGCAGCCGATCTGACGCGCGAGATCGCGCTGGTCTGCCGCGCGTCGGTCGAGGAGTTGCCGCCGGTCGCACGCGAATTCGCGGACGCGATTGTGGCCCAGGAAGCATCGACCTGGGAGCGGTTCGCCCTCACGCCCCTACCTCCCAATTCTGGGAGATAGGAGGTCATGGGGTTGCGTTGTTTCAGCACTCAGCACTCGCCCCGCGCTATCATTGACGCCACATCGGCGCGGTGGCCGTTACGGAGGTTGAGCGATGGTTGACACGCACACGAGGACACAAACCGGGCCCGAGCTGGCCCGGAGGGCCGGCGTGAACCCGCTCGACTATCTGCGCTCGCGGGGCTTCATTCAGGATGTGACGGACGAGGACGGGCTGCGCGAGGCGTTCGCCAGCGGACCGGTGACGGTCTACGTGGGGTTCGATCCGACGGCGACGAGCCTGCACGTCGGCAACCTGGTCGGCATCATGGCGCTGGCAAACCTGCAGCGGCTGGGGCATCGACCGATAGCGCTGGCGGGCGGCGGCACGGTGATGGTCGGCGACCCATCGGGCAAGACGGACGCCCGCCAGTTGCTGACGGTCGAGACGATCGAGCAGAATCTGGTCGGCATCCGCAAGCAGCTGGCGCATCACTACGACTTCGAGGGCGGCCGCTACGGCGACAACCCGCCCGCCCTGCTGATCAACAATGCCGATTGGCTGCTGGGGCTGGAGTTGATCCCGTTCCTGCGCGACATCGGCAAGCACTTCTCAGTCAACGAGATGCTGGCGACCGACACCTACCGCACGCGATTGGAGACGACGGGCCTGAATTTCATCGAATTCAACTATCGCGTGCTGCAGGCATACGACTTCCTGCACCTGTTCGAGGACGAGGCGTGTCGCGTGCAGGCGGGCGGGACCGACCAGTGGGCCAACATCGTGGCCGGGGTTGACCTGATCCGGCGGCAGGCCGGCGGCAAGGCGTTCGCCTTCGTCTGGCCGCTGATTACGACAAGCAGCGGCCAGAAGATGGGCAAGTCGGAGAGTGGCGCGATCTGGCTGGACCCGGAGCAGCTCAGCCCGTTCGACTTCTTCCAGTTCTGGATCAACACGACCGACGACGACGTCGCGCGTTTCATGCGTCTGTTCACCTTCCTGCCGGACGAGCGCGTCGATGACCTCACCTCTGTCACCGGCTCAGCGCTGCGTGAGGCGAAGGCGGTGCTGGCCTGGGAGGCTACGGCGCTGACGCATGGCGCGGATGCCGCGAGCGAGGCGGCGGCCGCATCGCGCGCGTTGTTCTCCCGAGATGCCTCGATGGACGCCGTCATGGACAGCGACGCGGCCGTGGATGTCACGCTTACGGAGGGCATGACGTTCGCCGAATTGTTCACGCAGGCCGGGCTCGTCAGCAGCCGCAACGAGGCGCGTCGTCTGGCGGAGCAGGGCGGCATGACGATCGACGACGAGCGCGTCCCTGACGCCAACGCGGCGTTCGCCCCAAACGGTGAGACGGCGGTCTTACGGGCGGGGCGGAAGCGCGTGCGGCTTGTTCGCTTTACGAGCAACCCGTAGGCGCGCATGGCAATGCGCCCGGTTCGGACCACGCGCCTCCGTATCGGCAGCGCGATGTCCGACCGCCCGCGACGGCCAAGCGGGGTTGGGCATCCAGCCGGGCGCATTGCCATGCGCCCCTACGCGTGATTACCCGCTCGCCAGCGCCTGCTCCAGATCGGCGATGAGGTCCTTCGGTGACTCGATGCCGACGGAGAGGCGGATGAGGCCGGGATGCTGGGCCCATGGGGAGCCGGGGATCTGAGCCATGAGGACCGGGGCGGTCTCCAGCCAGGCGGTCGGCGGGTAGATCAACGACTCGACGCCGCCCAGGCTGGTGGCGAGTTGGAAGATGCGTGTGGCGCTGGAGACGCGCCGGGCAGCCGCCGAGCCACCCTCCACGTCGAACGACACCATGCCGCTGAAGCCGCCGGTCATCTGCCGCCGCGCCAGGTCGTGGCCGGGGTGATCGGGCAGACCGGGATAGAGCACGCGCCGCACGGTCGGCTGCTCGCGCAGCCACTCCGCGACCGCCTGCGCGTTGGACATGTGCTGCCGCATGCGGACTCCCAGCGTGCGCATGCCCCGCATCAGCAGCCAGCAGTCGAACGCGCTCGGAACCGCGCCGTGGTAGTACTGCCGGTCGCGGATGCGCGCTCCCAGCTCCTCCGTGCGGGAGACCACCGCGCCGCCGGTGAGATCGCTGTGCCCGCCCAGGTACTTGGTCGTGCTGTGGACGACGAGGTCGATGCCGTGGTCGATCGGGTTCTGGCAGTACGGCGAGGCGAACGTGTTGTCGACGACTGAGATCGCGCCGGTCGATTGCGCGATGGTCGCCAGCGCGGCCATGTCGATGACATCGAGCAACGGGTTGGTCGGCGACTCCGCCCAGATCATACGCGTGTTGGGCCGCATGGCGCGCTCGACCGCTTCGAGTTCGGTCAGGTCGATGAAGTCCGCAGCAATACCGAAACGCGGCAGGTCGTTGGCGAACAGCTGGTAGGTCGAGATATAGCAATCGTAGCCGACGACCGCGTGGTCGCCCGAGGAGAGCAACTGCATGGCAGCCGTGACCGCCGCCATGCCTGAGGCGAAGGCGGCCGCCGACGCGCCGTGCTCCAGGTCACGCAGGATGTTTTCCAGCGTCTCGCGCGTCGGGTTCGCCGAGCGGGCGTAGCGAAAGTGCGCGTCGTCGTCGATGGCCGCGCGCACGAAGGTCGAGGCCGGGTGGATCGGGGGCACGATCGCACCCGTCGTCGGGTCCGCTCCCTGGTTGGCGTGGATCAGGCGGGTGTCGAGGTCCCAGCCTGCCGTGTGGTCGTGTGAGTCCTTGTCGCGCTCAGTCATCGTTACTGCTTTCTACCGTGCCGCTGCATGCGCCGCATCAACCTGATCGGCGAACGACTTCAGGTCGGGGAACTCGGCCACTGGTGTCGCTGAGGCGGGCGGAGTGGTGCCGAACCCGGGGCGGTCGTGCCTGCGGTTGATCCAGACAGTTGTCAGGCCGATCTTGTTGGCTGGCTCCATGTCGTGAAAGAGGCTCTGGGCGACGTGCAGCACGTCCTCCACCGGCGTGTCGATCTTGCGCAGCGCGAAGTGGAAGTTGTCGAGGTTCGGCTTGTAGCTACCGACCTGCTGGGCCGTGATAACGTCGTGGAACGCGACCGGCAGGCGCAGGGCCGAGCGGGCGAACAGGTCGTCGTCGACGTTGGAGATGATGACCAGCCGGTGGCGCCGCGCCAGCCGTTGTAGCGCCTCGGCGGTGTCCGGGAACGCGGGCCAGTCGCCGACCGACTCCGACAGCGCGGCTCGGTCGTCGTCCGTCGCCGTGAATCCGAGCCGTGCGCCGAAGCCTTCGACGACGGTGGAGAGGACATCGCGGTAGGTCCGGTAGGGTGGCAATTCGGCGGTCGACTCCAACTCACCGAATTGTTCGAGGATCTGGTCGTCGGTCAGCGATAGGCCGTGTCGTTGCAGCACGGGCCGCAACGCGTTGAGGATGCCCGTTTCCCAGTCGATCAGGGTGCCATAGCAGTCGAAGGTGAAGGTCGAGTAGCGTCTGTAGTCGAGCATGATCGCGTCTCCATGAGCGGCGGCTTGCGCCCCGAATCCCCAATACGTTCACAGCATAGTCACGCGACGCTGATTGATCAACGGCGCGTCTCCGTATCGATCGATCGGTTTTTCCGATAAGAACGAGAGCCGCATGGGCGATGGCAGGGCTCGATTTCCCGTCTACCCGACACGCGCCGTTCAGCTCACTTCACCACGGCGTCCTCGCGGCGCTCGCGGGAGCGGGGGTCGAGCGCGTCACGCAGGGCGTCGCCGAGCAGGTTGAAGGCAAGCACGGTCAGGAAGAGGATCGTGCCGGGAGCAACGGCGATCCACCAGGCGCGGGCGACCAGGCGCTGGCCGTCGCGCAGCATGTTGCCCCAGGTGGCCGTCTCCGGGCTAACGCTGGCGCCGAGAAAGGACAGTGACGCTTCGGCCAGAATCGCGTAGGCGATGATGAACGTGCACTGCACCGTCAGCGGCGAGATCGAGTTGATGAAGACGTAGCGCCAGAGGATCGCGTGGTCCGGTAGGCCGGTGGCGCGGGCGGACTCGACGTAGGGCAACTCGCGGATTACCAGCGTCGTGCTGCGCACCAGCCGCGCGACGACGGGGGTGTAGACCAGCGTCAGCGCCAGGACGACGCTGCTGGCGTGGGGGCCGAGGCTGACGACGACGGCGATGGCCAGCAGCACGCCGGGGAATGCCATGAAGCCGTCCATGGCGCGCATGATGACGCCGTCGAGGCGGCGATAGTAGCCGGCCAGCAGCCCCAGCAGCGAGCCCGCCGCCGCGGAGATGGCCGTGACGCTGACGCCGACCAGCAGCGACACGCGCGCGCCGTGAATGACGCGGCTGAAGACGTCGCGTCCCAGCGCGTCGGTCCCGAACCAGTGCGTTGCCGAGGGCCCTCGCAGGCGCACCGCCGGATCGAGGAGCAGGGGATCGTGGGGAGCGATGACAGGGGCCAGGAACGCCGCCAGCGCGATCGCGATCAGGAACGCCAGACTGATGACCGCCGCGGGAGTGGCGAACAGCAGTCGATGCCAGACCCGTCGACGGTCAGGCTGGTACGTCGCGCGCCAGCCACGCGGCCGCCCGCGGATGCTCGCGCTGCCGGCAGCCCCGGCCCTACCGGCGGACATGCCGCACTCGTGGGTCGAGGTAGACGTAGAGCACGTCAACGAGCAGGTTCGAGAGCAGGTAGAAGACGGCGATCACCATCACCACGCCCTGAATGACGGGAAAGTCGCGGCGTCCGATGCTGTTGACGACGAGCTGCCCGATGCCCGGCAGGCTGAAGACGGTCTCGACGACAACGGCGCCGCCCAGCAGATCGCCGAGGGTGTAGCCGAGGACTGTTACGAGCGGCAGCAGCGCGTTGCGGAACGCGTGACGGAAGGCCACGACGCTGGGTCTCAGCCCCTTCGCCACCGCGGTGCGGATGTAGTCCTCGCGCAGGATGTCGAGCATGGTCGAGCGGATCAGGCGCGCCGGAAGGCCCGCGATAGACAGACCCAGAGCCAGCGACGGCAGGACCATCGAGCGAGCGTGCGCGACAGGCGACACAGTGAATTCCACGTAGCCGCCGGACGGAAGCCAGCGCAACGTTACCGAGAAGAGCAGGATGAGCAGGATGCCCAGGAAGAAGTCCGCGATGGCCGTGCCGCCGATTGACAGCGTCATCAGCAGCCGGTCGACCGGCGAGTTCTGGCGCAGAGCCGCGATGATCCCGGCCGGGACGCCGACGAGCAGCGCGATCGTCAGCGCGTAGAACGCCAGCTGCAGCGTAGGGGCAGCACGCTCGACGATCGCCGAGGCGACCGAGCGGTTGAGGAAGATGGAGTCGCCGAGGTCGAAGCGCGCCGCGTCCGCGAGCCAGCTCGCGTACTGCAGCGGCAGCGGGTCATTCATCCCCATCTGCCGCCGCAGGCGCTCGACCTCCTCGGGAGTCGCCTCCGGCCCCAGCATAACGGCGGCCGGGTCGCCGGGGGTGAGATGGATGAGCGTGAAGGTCACCGTGCCGACGATCAGCATGACCGGCAGCAGCAGCGCCAGCCGCCGGGTGATGTAGGGAATCACCCCTCAAGCCACGCGTTCGAGAAATCGGGTTGCAGCTCGTCGGGGCCGGCGCCGCGCAGCTTCGGCGAGCGCACCAGGATGCGGCGGCTATCCCCGATCTTGAGGCGGGGAACCTGCTCGTAGAAGAGGTGTTGCACCTGTTCCCAGATGGCGAAGCGGGCGCCGAAGTCCAGCTCCGCGCCAAGGTCCGCCAGCAACTGGTCTTTCGCCTCGTCTTCCCACCAGCCGGTGGCGCTGGCGGTGATGTTGCGCATGGTTGGGTCCGGACGGAAGCTGGCCCAGGCGGAGTACATCTCCCAGCGACCCTCGTCGTTGCGGGCAGCGCTCAGCGCCGCTCCGTCGAGCACCTGCACGTCGACTGTAAAACCGATTGTCTCAAGCTGCTGCGCCATGACGAGCGTCCCGTTGTACTCCTGCTGGATCTCCTGGGTCGTCAGGAAGCGTAGCGGCGAGCCGTCGTAGCCGGACTGTTGCAGCAGCTCGCGCGCCACGTCGGGGCGGCGCTGGTTGAAATGCTCGGCGCCGGCGTCGCTGTGCCAGGCGTCCGCGCCGGGCAGCAGCGTCGGGGTCAGCTCGAAGAAGCCCTCGCCGAACGCGGCCTGCATGATCGGCTCGTGGTCGAGCGCGAGCTGGATCGCGCGGCGGACGTCGAGGCTCGCGAGCACCGGCGAGCGCATGTTCAGGACGACGCTGAGCCAGGAGTCGGGCGGCAGCAGGTCGACGGCGACGTTCGGGTCGTCGAGGAGCGTTGGATAGTGATCGGGGCTGACCGTCTCCAGATAGTGGTAGTCGCCCGCCTGCAACCCCGCGAGCCGCGACGCCTCATTGCGCACCGGGACGAACTCGATCCCGTCCAGGTACCGCGCCTTGCGGCCCGCGTAGCCGTCAGGGTCGCCGGCGGTTGAAGCGTAGCCGGCGAAGCGCTCAAGCTGAATGTGCCGGTCGGGCTGCCATCCGACGAAGCGGTAGGGGCCCGTTCCGATCGGCTCCGCGAGATTGTAGTCGTCCGAGCGGTCGAGCACCGACTTCGGGTGGATGGCGCAACCCTGCAAGCCACGGGCAAGGGCGACGGCGAATGTCCCGTACGGCGCGTTCAGTCGGAACTCGATCGTGTGCTGGTCGACCGCAATGATGGCATCGACATGACCGAGCAGCAGTTCGCCGATCCCGACGACGCGCTCCCAGCGACCGATCGACGCGATCACGTCATCGGCGTCCATGACCTCGCCGTTGTGGAATGGGACTCCCCCGCGCAGCCGCAATGTGATGAGCAGACCGTCGTCGCTGACCTCGTGCGACTCCGCCAGCAGCGGGACGGGCAGGTAGTCGCCGTCCCAGGTGAAGAGCGTCTCGTACATGTGCCCTGTTACCAGCAGGACGATGGCGTCGGTCGACTGGATCATGTCGAGGCTCGGCGGCTCGCCGCTCAGGGCGACCCGCAGTGTTTCGCCATAGTGTGGGAGCCGCGGGTCGGGACGCGGCGTGACCGCGGTCGCCCCACTACGGTCCTCGCCGCCGCCCCCGCATGCGGACAGCAGCGTGGGGAGCGCCGAGGCGGACACGGCCGCGGCCAACGCCCGGCGAAGGAATGTGCGGCGGCTGACCCGGTCTGGGCGGGGTGTGACATCGGTCGCTGGTCGACATTGCGGTGTGTCCGGCACGTAAGTCATGCGCTAATGATAGCGCCTGCCCGCGGGTCGTCGCGTGGCGGGACGCGCCGTCGTGTGTGGCGGCCGCGGTCCGGCTGTGCGACGATAACGGCCTCGCTGAGTGCGGAGAGGGGAACATCAAGACATGCGAATCGAGAACGACAGCGGCTTGTCCGATCTGCTGGCGTCGGAGGAGACGCGCCGCTGCTACGGCTTCACGTTTACGGAGGGACCAGTCTGGATAGTGACGGACGGTTGCCTGCTCTTCTCCGACATTCCCGGCAATCGCGTGCATCGCTGGCGACCCGGCTGGAGCGAGGCGGAGGTCTACCGAGACCCAAGCGGGCACGCGAACGGGTTGACGCTCGACCACGCCGGGAATGTGCTGGCCTGCGAACATTCGGGGCGGCGAGTGTCCATCGGGGCGTACAACGCTCCAGCGGAGACTTTGGTCGACGGCTTCGAGGGAGCGCGCTTCAACAGCCCGAACGACCTCGTCGTGCATTCGAGCGGCGCGGTCTACTTCACCGACCCGACCTATGGAGAACGGGCAGACATGGGCAGCGTGACGGGGCGTGAGCTGGACTTTCAGGGGGTGTACCGGCTAGCCACGCTCGGGACGCTGACGCAGTTGTCCGCTGCCTTCACACAACCGAACGGGCTGTGCTTTTCGCCGGACGAGACGGTGCTCTACATCGGCGACTCCGCCAATCGCACCATCCGGCGCTTCAACGTAGACGAAGTTGGGTTGATTGACGGCGGCGAACTGTTCGTCGACATGCGCGGGGACGATCGGCGCGGAGCGCCGGACGGGATGAAGGTCGACGAGGACGGGCGACTCTGGACGACCGGCGCGGGCGGAGTGTGGGTCATCGATCCAGATGGCGTGGTGCTCGGGCAGTTCGAGATGGCGGAGCATGCGGCGAACATCGCATTCGGTGGGCCCGACTTCAGCACGCTGTACCTGACGGCGCAGACGAGCGTCTACAGCATCGAGACGCGCGTGCGGGGGATTGGGCCGGGGTCTCGATAGTGACGCCAGCCCGAGCTGGCAGGTCAGCGCTCCAAGACCGCGCGGATGGCGTCGGCAAGCTTGAAGGCAGTTGTTTCGCAGGGATCGGGACTGGCGCGCATCAGGTTCTTGGTGAGGCCGAATGACAGGCGGCGGTCTGGATCGGCAAAGCCGAGCGATCCACCGTTGCCTCCGTGGCCGAATTCCCTGCCGGATGGCCCCATGCTGACGCTGCCTCCTTCGGCCCCGCCGCCGCCGAGAAAGTAGCCAAGGCCCTTGCGAACGCGCTGCTGCAACGTCTGGTCCAGCGCGTCGAACTGCGGAGCAAGCATGAGATCGATGCGCTCCGGCGAGAGAATGCGCACGCTGTCCAGCTCTCCACCGTTGGCCAGCATCGCGTAGTGGCGGGCGATGGAGCGGGCGTTCATGATCCCGCCGCCACCGGGGATCGACGCTCGGCGCACATCGGAACGGTTGACGACGGCTGCGGTCGTGACGTGTGGGGGCATCGCGCGAGCTGCGAGATCGGGCAGTGATTGGAACATGCGCGCGTGCTCGTCTGTCTGACGAAGTGGGGCCACGCGCTGCTCGACCTCGTCGGGGATGCCGAGATAGAAGTCATCGATGCCGAGGGGGTCGCAGATTTCTTCGCGGGCGAACCGCGCGAGCGACCGCCCGTCGACGCGGCGGACGATCTCGCCGAGGATCCAGCCGAAGGTCCACGCGTGGTAGCCGGTCTTCGTGCCAGGCTGCCATAGCGCGGGCAGCGCGGCGATCGCGGCGCACATCGCGTCCCAGTCGACCATCATCTCCGGCGTTACGTCGTCCGGCATCTGTGGCACGCCGACGGCATGGGTGAGCGCGTGGCGAACTGTTGCCGATTCCTTGCCGTTACAGGCGAACTCGGGCCAGTACGTTCCGATGGGATCGTCGTAGTCGAGTGACCCACGGTCGGCCAGGATGTGGACGCAGGTGGCGACGAAGCCCTTGGTCGTTGACCAGGACGTGAACAGCGTGTCGCCGTCGACCAGCCTGCCAGTGGTCTCGTCGGCGATGCCGGCCCAGGCGTCGACGACCAGCGTGCCGTCGAGGTAGGCCGCCGCCTGCAGGCCGACCTCCTGGCCGGTCGCGACGAAGCCGTCGATCATCTCCTGAACAGTCGATTGTAGCCCAATGGACATCGCGCCCCGCCCTTCTCGTGCCGCGAGCGTCGCTCGATCTGGCGTCTGCCTGAACCGCGCCAGTGTAGTCAGAGGCGGACAGTGCCGCAAGTGATCTGCATGGGGCGGGCGCGCGGAACCAGGACCCCCTTGGCCCGCAAGACGGGTTCGTGCAAGATAACGCTAACCTGCCACGTCGCGAATGACTTCGGAAGGGAGCATCTCTTTGCCGTCCTACTTCGATCTTGGAGAGCATACGCGCGCCGTCACCACGGCTTCCGACGACGCGCAACTGTGGTTTGACCTGGGGCTGAACTGGACATTTGGGTTCAACCACGAGGAGGCGGTGCGCTGCTTCGAGAGGGCCATCGAAGCCGATCCCGGCTGCGCGATGGCGTACTGGGGCGTCGCCTACGCCAACGGGCCGAACTACAACAAGCCGTGGGAGGCGTTCGACGAGGTGGACTTCGCGGCGTCGCTGACCGTCTGCTTTGCCGCAACCGAGCGGGCGCGGGCGCTGATGGGGTCAGCGACCCCTGCTGAACAGAGTCTGATCGCCGCGCTGCAGGCGCGTTACCCGACGCAGGAGCCTTCGCCCGACTGGTCGATCTGGAACGACAACTACGCGGACGCGATGCGCGCGGTGTATCAGGCGTATGCGGACGATCTCGACGTGGCGTCGCTGTTCGCGGAGGCGCTGATCAACCGCACGCCGTGGCAACTGTGGGACCTGCCCGCCGCGAGACCGGCGGAGGGCGCCAGCACGGTCGAAGCTCAGGCAGTGCTGGAGCGGGCGCTGGCCGATCCGGCGAGCAGCGCGCATCCCGGCGTGCTGCACATGTACATCCATCTGATGGAGATGTCACCGCACCCGGAGCGGGCATTGCCGGCGTCCGACCTGCTGCGCGGGCTCGTGCCTGACGCGGGACACCTGCAACACATGCCGACGCACATCGACGTGCTGTGCGGGCACTATCACAACGTCGTTGC
>DATKCN010000071.1:0-7794 GCA_035513175.1 Thermomicrobiales bacterium | reverse complement strand
CCCATCTCATTGAGGTGTGACTTGTGAACCAGAGCCACGCGCAGCAGCGACGGGTCCCGGAAGGTGACTCCGAGCGCCTCCATCGCCCGTTGCAGACGCTCATCCACGCCGGAATCGCTCGCGGCGACTGTGACCGGGGCGTTCAGCGTATCAATCCCGTCCTTCGGCGTTCCGCGTGGCATGGGCCTCTATCTACGAGCTTCAGCACGGAGCGCCGCCTCGGGACGCTATGGGCTCAGGACGCTGTCGAGATCGACACGCGCCTCACGGGCGACGCGTGTCAGCGCTTCCCAGTCGATCGAGATGGTATAGATGTAGCGGTGCTGATCGGTCTCACGCGCGCGAGAGGTGGCCAGATCGGCCCGCACCAGGAAATGGATCAGCGCGTCCGCCTGCAGGTTGTCCTCTTGCTTGCGGTCGTCGAGCGAGATGGCATCGCCACCGGCTCGGCGCGCGGCGTCGGCGCGACGCAGGCCGTCGCGAAACGGACCAGACAGGTCCTCGGCGCGTTGTTCCTCGTCGCGCATCACGCGCCGCTGATCGGCCGCGATCTCGGCGCCGTCGTTCGCCGCCGTCGAGTCACGCTCAATCTCCAGCGCGCTCTCACGCGCCAGCACCCTCCGCGCGATGTGTCGCAGGAGCTTGTCCGCGTCGTCCGCCACCGCTCGTCCTCCGCCGATCAGACCGGCACGCGCTGGCGTGCCCGTTCCGCCCGCGTCCCCCGCCGCGATTATAGGCGAGCGCCAGGGGTCAGCCAATTTGCGGACAGCGTGGACGCTTGCCGCTTCGCGGATGGTACGATCATGCGCTGTACACGGATGGGCGGCGCGGGGGATGGGCGGGCGGACGGTGAACGAAAGCGATGGATGGTCGGCGCGCAGGCGCGTGGTTGTGACCGGCCTGGGAGCCTACACGGCGCTGGCGGACACAGCCGAGGGGACCTGGCAACGCGCGCTGGCCGGTGAATCAGGCATCAGCCTGATCGAGCGTTGGGAGCCGGGCGACTTTCCGGTGAAGATCGCGGGCGAGATCAAGACGACCCCCGACCTGCCCTGGCTGGACCCGAAGGCCGCCCGCAGCGTGGCCCGCTACGCTCGCTTCGCCGTGGTCGCCGCAGCCGAGGCGCTCCAGGACGCCGGACTCTCTGAGGGTTCGTTTGATTCGGAGCGGGCCGGCGTCATTATCGGCACTGCTTCCGGTGGCATGGACGTCATCGCGGACATGACGCGCACGCTCGACGCGCGCGGTTACAGTCGCGTCTCGCCGCACTTCATGACGACCTTCCCGCACAACATGGGCTCGTATCACGTGGCCCAGGCGTTCCGGCTGCTCGGCCCTAACTCGACCGTCTCGACCGCCTGCGCCACCGGCGCGCAGGCCGTGGCTGACGCGGCGGAGTTCATCCGGCGTGGTCAGGCGGACATCATGGCGGCGGGCGGCGCGGAGCACGCCGTGTTCCCCCTGTTCGTGGCCTCGTTCATCGTCCAGAAGGCGGCCAGCACCCGCAACGACGAGCCGGAGAAGGCCAGCCGTCCGTTCGACGGCGCGCGCGACGGCTTCGTGATTGGCGACGGCGCCGCGGTGCTGATCCTGGAAGAGCTGGAGCACGCGAAGGCGCGAGGCGCGCCGATCTACGCCGAGCTGCTGGGCACCGGATCGTCCTCCGATGGCTTCCATCCCATCGCCCCCGAGCCGGAGGGCCGCGGCGCCGCGTTGGCGATTCGCATGGCGCTGGAGGACGCGCGCGTGACCCCGGCCGACGTCGACTACGTCAACGCGCACGCGGCGTCCACGCCGCTCGGCGACGCGGCGGAGACGGCGGCGATCAAGCTCGCGTTGGGGGAAGAGCACGCGCGGCGGGCGCCGATCAGCTCGACCAAGTCGATGCTCGGCCACACGATGGGCGCGGCGGGCGCGGTTGAGTCGGTAATGACCGTGCTGAGCATCCGCGACGGTCGAGTGCATCCGACGCTGAACCAGGAGCAGCTCGACCCAGCCTGCGATCTCGACTACGTCCCCAACGAGGCCCGCTCGGTCGACATCAACATCGCGATCAAGAATTCGTTCGGTCTAGGTGGCCAGAACGCGGCGCTCGTCTTCGGAAAGTGGCACGGTTAAGTCAGGATTGAGGCGCGTCGGTGTGGCGCGCGATGGAACGCTCAGGGGAACAGCATGGTCACGCAACAGGGTCAGCGCGGCGCCATCCCGGAGAGCCCACTGATCGGCCGCATGGCGCGGCGCGCGTCGCAGGTGCGGCCCGCGCAGGGTTCGGCTTTCGAGGTCAAAGAGAACCAGCTCATCCAGTTTTCCGACACATTGGGTGGTCAGGTGGCGTGCTGCGTCGCCTTCAACCTCAACGACTTCGATGAGACGCTCTCTCCCGCTCACACGCGCGCCGCGAACAATTCGCTGATGCTGCGGCAGGATGACGGGCTGTACTCCAGCCGACATAACCGCATGTTCACCATCATCGCGGACTCGGTCGGGCGACACGACATGCTCTTTCCTGCCTGTGACGAGCAACGCTATATGGACGACTACGGCATCGAAGGTCACCTCAACTGCCGCGACAATTTCCTCAAGGCGCTGTCGGCCCGCAGCTATGAAGTTGCGCCGGACCAGCTGCCCGACCCGATCAACTGGTTCATGAACGTCGGCATCAAGGGACGCGGTGAATTCGAGATCCGCCAGCCGCTGTCAGTCCGCAACGACAACGTGCTGTTGAAGGCGCACATGGACACCCTCGTCGTCGTCTCCGCCTGCCCGAACGACCAGAACGCCATGAACAGCTTCAAGCCCACTGACATCCTGGTGCGGGTGTATTCCTGATCCTCGCCTCGACCGCCACGACACGGGCACTCGCTCGTCGGTCGTCCGCGACCGGGACTTCAGAACTCGCGCCTGATTTGCGCATTCATCCCTTGCCGAATCGGCCATCACCCGCTATTGTGGGGACGTGAAAGCTTGAATGAGCGCGCAGGTGGACGCGCGGGAGTGGATACTGGGAGGGACGAGCATGGACGGCGATGACAGACTCGAGGACGGCTGCGACGACGAAGTCGCCAGACTGCTGCGTGACGTTGGCCAGCGCGGCCTGAGCAGGCGCGAGCTGCTTTATCGCAGCATCGTGCTGGGACTATCGATCCCCGTTATCGGCTGGCTTCTCACGACGCTGGAGGACGGCGACGCGCCACGCGTCTGAGCCCCGTCGACGCCCGGCAGTCGAGAGCGTTGACAGCCCCTCTTCGGAGGGGCTTTGTGTTGCCGGGCGCGAGCGCGACGCGGGTTACGCCTCAACCAACGTGGGCTAGACTTGTGACGGAGGGACGCCGACGTCGTGAGTGACACCCACCCGCGCATACCGGAATTGATGGAAGGGCTGCCTGAGCGTGAGCGGGCTGTCACGCTGCGCCTGACGCGCGCTTTCGACGACCAAGGCGAGGCGCTGTATCTCGTTGGCGGCACGGTGCGAGACCTGTTGCTGGGCCGCTCAACGACCGACCTAGACTTCGCCACCTCAGCTGAACCGTCACGTACGCAGCTGGTCGGCGCGGCAGCAGAGCCGTCGTCGGTCTACACCGTCGGCGAGGACTTCGGCACGGTCGGTTTCGTGTTCGACCGTCCGGACGGCTCCCGCTCGCTCGTCGAGATAACGACCTACCGTAGTGAAGTGTATCCGACCCCCGACCGCCGGCCGACCGTCAGTCACGGCGTCGATCTCACCAGCGATCTGGCCCGGCGTGACTTCACCATCAACGCCATCGCCGTGCAGCCGACCACAGGCGAGCTTGTGGACCCGTTCGGCGGCGTTGCCGATCTTCGCGAGCGCCGCATCGTTGCCGTTGGCGTCGCCGACGAGCGTTTCAACGAGGACCCGTTGCGCGTCCTGCGCGCCGCGCGTTTCGCTGCCCAGCTCGGATTCGACATCGCTCCCAAGACGCTGGACGCCATGCGCCGAGCGGGACCGCAGCTCGCCCGCATCAGCCGCGAGCGGGTCGCCAACGAACTGAACCGGCTGCTCGTTTCGCCCGATCCCGACCGTGGTCTCATCGCGCTGGACGACGCGGACCTGATTCGGCACGTCCTGCCCGAGATTGTCCCGATGGTCGAGGACGACCGCGACGCCGCTGGGGCTCGGCACAAGGACATCTGGGAGCACACGATGAGGGTCGTGCGGCAGTCCCCGGCGCGGCTGGCCGTGCGCTGGGCGGCGCTATTGCACGACGCCGCCAAGCCGATGACGCGCAGTGTTGACGCCCGGGGAGAGGTGCACTTCTTTGGGCATGAGCTGGCCGGAGCCGATCTGGCGCGGCGCGTCGCGCGGCGTCTGAAGCAGGAGAAGGCGCTGGAGGAGAGGACGCGAAGACTGGTCGCGATGCACCTGCGCGCGGCCGGCTACGACGAAAGCTGGACCGACTCCGCCGTGCGACGGCTGGCGCTTGAGGCGGGTGACGCGTTCGACGATCTGCTCGATCTGGCTGCCGCCGATGTCACCAGCGCCCGCGCCGACAAGCAGGCCGCCGCCGCCGCGCGGGTCGGCGGTCTGCGCTCTCACTTCCAGCGGCTGGAGAAACAATTCGCGCTGGATCAGCTCCAGAGCCCGCTGGACGGCGACGAGCTGATGGCCATGTTCGATCTGCCGCCAGGCATCTGGATCAAGCACGTCAAGGAACGCCTGCGTGATATGGTGATCGACGGCGATCTGGCTCCCGGGGACCGCGAGACCGCTGAGCGCCACGCGCGCAACTGGATGGCCGCGCCGGACGACCAACTCGACCAGGCGATCGCCGGGAGCGTTCGCCGGACCTAGAGGAGGTACGCCATGATCCGGATGCCCGCGATTCGAGGCGTCATTCGCCGCCGCGTCCTCGTGAACTACCGCGTCGACCCGGACGTGCTCGCGGAACTGCTTCCGTCCGGCTTGCGGCCGAAGCTGCATGGCGGCGCGGGCATGGCCGGCATCTGTCTCATCCGCCTGGAGCAGATTCGTCCGAGCCTTCTGCCATTTCCGCTCGGCCTGCGCAGCGAGAACGCCGCGCACCGCATCGCGGTCGAATGGGATGACGAGCACGGTCAGATACGCGAGGGAGTCTACATTCCGCGCCGCGACTCCAGTTCGTTCATGAACCGCCTCGCCGGCGGCAGGCTCTTTCCGGGCGAGCACCAGCGAGCGACCTTCGACGTGGCCGACGACGGCATCGCGGTCGCGCTCGCGATGCGCTCGGCGGATGGTGAAACAACGGTTGAGCTGCGCGGGCGGCGCGCCGACTCGCTGCCGGATAGTTCACGCTTCGCGTCGCTCGCCGACGCATCCTGCTTCTTCGAGAACGGGGCGGTCGGGCTCTCAGCTCGCCGGCACTCGGAGAAACTGGACGCGATCCGTCTGGAAACCGATACCTGGCGTGTCGAGCCGCTGACGGTCGAGCGCGTCACGTCCAGCTACTTCGACGACCCGCGCCACTTCCCGAGCGGAAGCGTCGAGTTCGACTGCGCCCTGATCATGCGCGACATCCCACACGAATGGCATGCCGCTGGCGGCCTGCCTGATGCTGGCCACGCACCAGTGTCATCGCGGGACGCCGCGCCGGCGTCGTCCGCCCGGAGCAGAACGCAGAAGGCGACCAGTATATGAGCGGGTTGGATATCACCGTCACTGACTCATGGCGCGCCGCGTTTCCGGATGGCGCCGTGGCCGTGCTGGCGCTCGACGGTGTCACGAATCCCGCCGCAGCGTCAGCCCTCGACACTATCAAGGCGGATCTGGAAGCGGAACTGCGCGAGCGCTACGGCAGCTTGACACGCCCCGAGCTGCGGGCGCTGCCTGTGCTCGGCGCGTACGCCACCTACTACCGCCGCTTCGACAAGACCTACCACGTCCAGCTCCAGCTCGAATCGGTCGCGCTGAAGGGCAAGCCGATCGCCAGCGTATCGGCGCTGGTCGAAACGATGTTCATGGCAGAGCTGAAGAACCATCTGCTCACCGCCGTGCACGATCTCGACGCCGTCGAGCCCGCGCTGCGCATCGAACACGCGGAGGAGCCGACGCCGTACACATTGATCACGGGCCAGGAGGGCGCGTTGCGTCCTGGCGACATGTATATGGCCGATGCGAAGGGCGTCATCTGCAGCATCATCTACGGGCAGGACGCGCGCACCCGCGCCACCGACTCCACGACATCGGCGCTCTACGTCACGTACGTTCCACCGGGCGTCGATCCCGCCGTCGTTGATACGCATCTGGACGACATCACCCGCTATGCGGGCCTCGTCTCGCCGGGTCTGTCGGTGCTGGACCGGCGCGTGTTTCGGTAACAAGCGCCGCTGGCGGAATACCTCCCAGCAACGCGCGTTGTACCCTCTGTGACGAGCGCGTAACCTTGTCCCTGGATCGCGACGGCGATCTCAGCCTCTGGCCGGGAATGACCGATGACCACCGAGCCGAACGTCGTCAACAACAGGATGAGCGCGGCGCCGCATGCCGGACTGTTGCCGCGGCGTCTCCGCGCCGGTCAGTGGTCGTTTCGTCCGGTCTACTCCTCGTACATCGATCTGCTCGGTGTGTCTCACGGCCGCATGCCGTGTCTTCACGCCTGACGCCCGCGTCCTGACACCGGTCAGTCGCGAGCGTGGGCGCCTCCGTCCACCGCTTTTGCAATCAGCAGATCCCGGCCTCCGGCAGGAGCGCCGCGATCGCGTCATCCGTGGGGAGACGACATGAACGACACAACGAACCCCAGCGCGTCCGATCGACAGCCCGTGCCACGAGTATGGGGCTTCTCAGTCGACTGGCACATTCCACCTCTCGAAGAGCAGGACCCCGACGCCCCGCCAACCGACGCCGACATCGCGTTCGACCGCATGGTCGAGAAGGCGCGGGGATTCGCGCGCAAGGCGCGCCCGAGACGCCGCATGAGTGGAGAGCGGCCATGAGCGTCATGGCCGAACCAGCGGCGCGCGCTCGGGACGGCGTGCCGATGCCGATCGTGTCGCTGAATCGCTGGGTGTTGCTGCTGGGAGTGCTGCTGGCCCTGGCGCTGGGACAGCCGCTGATTACGACCGCGCTACTGGCGGTCATGCTTCCAGGCGTTCTGTTCGGACCTCGTCTGAATCCGATCGTCGCGCTCGGCAAGCGCCTGTTCGCCGCGCGCAATCAAACGGCGGAGCGGGAAGACCGACGTCTCCAACGCTTCAACAACGCCATCGCCGTAAGCCTGCTCGCTCTCTCGCAGCTGGCGTTCGTGGCGGGGCTGCCGATGCTCGGCTGGACGCTCTCCCTCATGGTCGCAGCAGCCGCGGCCGTCGCCCTCGCTGGCTTCTGTCTCGGCTGCTTCCTGTACTTTCAGCTCAAGCGGGTGAAGTACCGGCTGTCGAGCGGGTAGCGGGCAGGGCTCGCGTCGCGCGACCCCATATGCATCAAGTCAGCGCGACATCGCCGTAGATTGGCGGCACACAGGTTCGATAGCGTCATGTTGGGCCGCGGCGAAACTTCTCCCAGCCTCGGGCTGCCTGGCCACGAGGATCGGGATTTGATGCGACGCGTGAATCCCCGCTTCCCTGGTCCGCTACCAGCTCAGCGGGCCCGACGACCACGTCGAGGCGCGTCGAGAAGTGCAACAGCGGCTCGCTATGTCCCAGGTCGAGGCCGAGTGGTTGGGTCATCGTGTTGCGCTCGATCTCTGCTTCGGCTGGCTGCAATGGCCAGACGACGTGGTCGATCTCCTGACGCGATACCTGTCCTTTACGATCGAACGTATACAGGCAGTAGCGCTCGGTCAACCAGCGATCGAGCGAATC
>DATKCN010000070.1:0-10823 GCA_035513175.1 Thermomicrobiales bacterium | reverse complement strand
GGCGAGCTGGCGTTGGGAGGCGCCGGGGTCGGAGCGAGGGACGGCGCGCCAGCCCACGACGCCGAGCGGGCCAACGCGCCTCCCGGAGAGATTGCGTCGGCCGCCGCGAGGTCGACGGGCGAGGCCGGGTCGGTTGCGCCGGACAGTGGGGAGAGACAGGCCGCGCCAGCGAGGGGCGTCAGCGATCAACAGGGAGACGGGATTGAGGCGGCGCGCCGGGGCGCCACGGCTGAAGGGGAAAGCGGGTCACGGAACACCGATGGCGAACACAGGGATGTGGCGGGTAGCGGCAATGAGGGTTGGATCGTGGATGTGGAGATCGCGGCGGCCACGGACGGTGGATCCCCGCCTGGCGCGCGAGCTGGCGCGGGAGATGGAGTCGGGCGTCTGGCTGACGCCGCTGGAGGGGGACCGCTGGGTGATCCAAGTCCACTGGTCGTTTCCCTCTTCGAGGCCGCCAACGACCGGCGCTCCAGCGCGCTCGAGCGCATCCTGCTCGGCGAGCTGGAACGCGATGCCGAGCCTGCAGCTGGCGCCGCCGGGTCAAGCGGCGAGGAATGGGTCGCCGCAGCGCTGCGCGAGGCGGTTTCCTCCGGCTCGTCCTTCGTCGCGCCCAAGCGCGTCCGAGAGATCATCGCCCGCTGGTCCCGCGAGACCGGCGGACCCGGCGCGGGACGGACAGGAACCGGGGAGCGCCTCCCGGCAGGGCAGCCTGCCGGGCACGCCGCGCCGGAGCATGCGGCGCATCCGCCAGCGCGGGCCTCACCAGGAGGAGTAGCCGCCGGGAGTAAGACCGTCGCTTCGTCTGGCGCGGTCCGGCTGCCCGGCGGAGCGGACGGCGCGCTCATCTGGGATCAGGCGCTGGCCGATCTCGCGCGCGCTCTCGACCGGACCACGTTCGAGCGGCTGCTGGCCGGCAGCGCGCTCGTCCGCTTCCGGCGCGGGGTAGTCGAGGTCCACGTGCAGTCGGCGGAGGCGGCGGAGAAGCTGTCGGCCGAATACCGGGGGCTGGTGGAGCGCCAGCTGAACGCTCGGCTGCCCCGTCCCGTCGCCGTGACCTTCCTGTCCGAGCCGTCGCCAGTCGATGTAGCTGGCCCCGGCGACGCCAGCGCGGCGGATCTCGGCAACCTGACGATCATCATCTCGCGCGCCGATTACGACCTCGCGACCCGCGTTTGGCAGGCCCTGCGCAATGACCTCGCCTCGTCACTCTCCGCCCGCGATCTCGACGGGCTGGGCGCGGTGACGCCCCTGGGCGAGGACGCAGCGGGCGCCATGTTGCTGGGCACAGCGACCAGCCGGGCGCTGCGGCTCGTCGACGGCCGCTGCCGGCCCGAGATCGAGCGGGCGCTGTCGGCGCTTCTCGGCCGTCCGGTGACCGCGCGGGCTGTCTCCAGCAGCGGCTGGACGGTCGAGCCTGCCGATTGAGCTCGCCGGGGGACGTAGCCTCGACGGTGCTGCCGACTCAGCCTGCCCGTTTGACCGCCTGCCACTCCAGCCCGAGCGAACAATCGAAGAGCTCTGCCAGCCGTTCAGCCTCGGCTGCGAGCTGCTCGCGCGCCCAGGCGGGCAGCCTGTCGAACGGGTCGATCTCCACCAGCAGTCGCCGTCCTTTGCGCGCGTGTTTCCACACCCCCACCATCCGGCCGTTCACGAGCAGTACCGGAGACAGCCAGCCCTGCGGGCGGTACACACGCGCCTTGTGCTGCGGCGCAAGCGGCGCCACGGCGTCGCGCGACGCGCCTGCCACCCAGGGATCGAATGCGGGCAGCAGCCGCGCTGTGTCGGGGATCGTGGCGCTTGCCATGGAGGGCAGATCGCGCGTCAGGACGAAGGCGCGCTCTCCCTCCAGATCGATCTCGACCACCTCGTCGCCCAGCGCCGCGAGCATGCGCCTGCCCGGCGCCGGTCCGAAGCCTCCCCACCACAGCGCGAGGTCGGCGGCCGTCGCGGGCGCGTAGGCAGCCAGAAATCGGCGCGTGACCGCGCGCAGCGCGTCCGCCGAATCCGGCGTGTCAATGCCGCCGGGGACCCAGGTCGCCGGGCTGGTGAACGTCACGCTGGCGCCCTCGCTTGGACCGAAACAGAGGCGTCCACGAAACGACGCGGGCTTGATGTACGACCCCCAGCTGAAGCGGACCATCTCCGCCAGCGCTTGGGAGCCAGTGACGCGCTCGACCTCGCTCGCCAGAGCCTCGCGCGTAAGGACACGCCCCGCGAGCGCGCGTTCAACGGCCTCGCACAGCTCGTCGATCTCCGGATGGCCGGTCATGCCGCGGTTCGTGTACGTGCCGAGCGCAGCAAGCCACATGCCCAACTCCGTGGATGGCAGCAGGTGCAGCGTGCCGCGCATGGCCCAGAGCTTCACGAGGGCGCGCTGTGACCACACGGCTTCGTCAACGGCGCCGCGTTGGAGTCCGTCGACGCGGGCCCAGACGCTCAGCTCGGCCGAGGACATGAGCTGGGCATGCAGCCCGCAGATGTCGCCGGTCACGCGCAGCAGGTCGGATGCCGCGGCGCGCTCGATGAGATGGTGTCGCCGCATGCGCCAGGCGAGCGCCTGCTGCCAGGTCACCTCATGTCTCGCGTCGGTCGCGTTCATGGCTGTCGTGTTCTCCTCATGCATGCTGATGTTCGCATACGGGCGGCTGGTCCCGTGGGCCGAGCGCGTTCGATGGTCTTGGCTCACCGCGTGCAGCGCATGCTCCCCTGCCGCCATCTCCCGTCCCCTGCGGCGTTGAATCGCCGTGAGCCTTCATCCGGGGATTCGGCGCGGTCGAGGGCTGTCACGTCGTGTACACCCTCGCTGCCGAACATCCACACGTCTGTGACGGTCCATCGGCTACGCTCCTTGCGCGTGCGGAGAGGAGCATGTCGGTGCCCGAATATCTGGTGGAGAGGTTGTGGTCGGCGGATTCCCTGGAAGACGAGGTCGTTGAGGAGGAGTGGCTGGCGCTTGCTGAACAGGCGGAAGCGGATCGCCTGTTGGCGCGGGCTTCCGAGCTTGCTGCCCATGCGAGCGAACGGTTGGCGGCGGTCGCGGCCGCGCGGGCTGCGCTCTCAGGGGATGGGTTGCCGCCGGTTACGCGGCACGAGGAGCCGCTCTGCCGCGAGTCACTGCCGGAATGGCTCTGACCTCGGCTGCCGCGACTCCCACGAATCGGAGGGGATCATCATGGTTGAGCCACCGGGGAATGTGTGGAACGGCGAAGGACGTGTAGCGTATCTGGCGCGGGCGGCGGCTGTCGAGCAGACGCGGATCACCCGGGCGCGGGAGATGGCGGCGCGCGCGAGCTATCTGGAGCAGGAGGCCCGCGCCCGGCTCGCCGAGATTGAGGCGGAGCTGTTGCGGATCGATGAACGGGCGCCCGTCGCCTGACGCCCCGCGCCGCGCTCTACTGCGCCAGCGTCAGCGTAATCGCTCCCTCGGCGACCGCGACCTGCTCGACGTAGTAGCCGGCGTCGGAGATGGCGGCGGCCAGCGCGTCGTTCACCGCCTCCTCGAGGTCCCGATCCGATAACATGTAGGCCAGCGGGCCCTCCATCGGGCTGCCGGTGATAACGACCGAGCCGTCCTGATCCAGCACCTGGGCGCGGTAGGAGCCATCCACGCCATAGGCGCGCAGCCGGACGATCAGCCCCTCGGGCGTGATCTGCACGGTGACGTCAGTGATCGGCCCGAGGTCGACGTTCCCGGCCAGCTGCTCGTTGATGTCGTCCTCGGAGATGACCACGTCGCCGCTCAGCGCATCCCCGATCTGCGTGTCGATCTGCCGCGTGACCTCATCGCGCACCCCG
Organism: Thermomicrobiales bacterium; assembly: GCA_035513175.1. Classification (GTDB taxonomy): domain Bacteria; phylum Chloroflexota; class Chloroflexia; order Thermomicrobiales; family CFX8; genus DATKCN01. The sequence goes on along the minus strand of DATKCN010000070.1, from coordinate 7,025 downwards.
CCGCCGATCTCAGCCACGGCCGCGTCGCGGATCATCGGTTGCACGATCATCGTCGCGGCCAGCAGCAGCGCGAGCAGCCCGCCCACCAGCAGGATGCTGGCAATGCCGAACGCCAGCAGGCATCCGGAGCGCGAGGACCCGCGCCGCCGCGGCCTGGCCGCCCGCGCCGCGGGTGGGCTGGCGGCTGCCCGTGGCATCGGGCGCGGCTCGTCCGGCTCCCACGCCGCCTGCTCGTCCCGCGCGCTGGGCCGGCGTCGTTCGGGGGGCCGGGGGTCGAAGCCCTGCCGGGCGGCCTCCAGCGCCTGATGCCAGGCTTCCGGGCCACTTGGCGCTCGCGGCGGGGTTGCGGCGCGGGTGAACGGGCGTTGACAGTAGCGGCAGCGCTGGGCTCCGAGCTCGTTGCGCTTGCCGCACTGGGGACAGATCATGACATTTCCGGATCATCCAGCCGGGGGCGCCGTGGCGCGTCCGGCAGTAGCAAAGAAGGCGAAGTGTACTCCACGGCTCAACCGCGACCGCGCGACTGCCCCCCACTGGACAACGCCAGGTGGACGGGAAGGTTCCGTTGAGCGTCGTGACCGCGAGGCGGGTCAGCCGGGCCGGAGGGTCATTTCATTAGCCCGACGCGTCGGTTCTCCCACGCTCGCCGGAGAGTTCCGATACTTTCGAACTCTGGACGCGGCACACGCGTGGTGCGTAGACTGCAATGACCGTCTCATGCGCCAGGCGAGACGCGCGATCACCGGTCAGCCGTCCAATACTGAACCCGAGGCATCTCAGGCATGAAGAGCGCGCTGCTGATCGAACGCGATGCCACCACGCGACGCTCGCTGGAGCTGGCGCTGGCACTGCACGGCTACATCGCTGTGCGGGCTGACAGCGCGCGCCAGCTCGCGGCGCTGTCAGCCGGGCGCGCCTTCGACCTGCTGATCGCCGGCCAGCCCGCCACTGGCGAGGGCACGCCCGCCGACGCCTGCCGCGCGGCCAGGGAAGCGCCGGGGCTGGCGGACATCCCACTGCTCGTGCTGTCGTCACCCGAGCACCAGGACGTCATCGAGGACGCGCTGCGGTCCGGCGCGAACGGCGTGCTGACGCACCCGATTGACGACGCGCAACTCCGGGTGCGGCTTTCCGACCTCGAACGTGGCCGCGCCGCGCCGGACAGCGTCGCGCAGCCGGACGCCGACTCCCCGCCCGCCCCGGCGCCGTCCGAGCGCTACCGCGTGCTGGTCGAGCAGGCGTCCGGGCTTATGCTGATCGTCGAAGCGGACGGCACGATCATCTGGGCCAATCCGGCGAGCGACCGCGTGCTGGACCACGATCCCGAGCAACTGGCCGGGGTGAACGTCGTCGTATTATGTCACCCGGATGACATCGAGCCGCTGGCGCTCGTGCTCGACGCCGCGGCGGAACACCGCGAGGCGCCGGCGGCGGACCTGCGCTTCGTGCGCGGGGACGGCGTGGCCGTCGATCTCGAGCTGCGTGTCGTCGACCTGCAGGAGCACCCGGCGGTCGCAGGCGTCGTGCTGCTGGGTCACGATGTCAGCGAGCGCGTCCAGCAGGAGCGCGCGCTACGCGGCCGGCTGGCGCACGATGCCCTGACCGGGCTCCCGAACCGGCTGCTGTTCGTCGAGCAGGCCGAGCGCACGCTGGCGCGCGCCGAGCGGCGCAACGAGCCGGTCGTCATGGTCTACATCGATCTGGACGATCTGCAGGAGGTAAACCAGCGCCACGGCCGGGAGATCGTCGACGACCTGTTGCGCGCCGTTGCGGCCCGGCTGCATCGCTCGATGCGGGCCAACGACACGACCGCCCGCTTCGGTGACGACGAGTTCGCCATCCTGCTCGATGACATGGCGTCTGAAGACGACGCGGCTATCGTCGCGGAGCGGCTGTTGCTGCAGCTTGCGCAGCCGTTCGAGCTGGCGGAGGCCGAGGGCGTGACCAGCATCGTGGTGACCGGCAGCATCGGCGTGGCGGTCAGCCGCCCGGAAGAGGCTGCCGCGCGCGTCGAGGCGGAATCGCGCCTGGCCGATCTGCTGCGGCGCGCGGACGCCGCGCTCTCGCGCGCGAAGCAGACCGGCAAAGCCCGCTGGGTGCACGCCGACGATCTGGGGACGGTGGGCTGACGGCCGGGACAGAGGACCGAGGGCAGAGGGCAGCGGTGTGACGCCGAGCCGTCGATCCACTAGCGGCGTCTCAGCCTCGGCCCTCGGCCCTGTATCGCCGTGTACAGCAACCCCGTATCGCGCGATACAGCGCCGCCTGCCCCGGGCCGCTACTCTAGCGGCAATGGATCGGCGAGCACGGACGTGATCGAGCAGGTCCAGGCCGGTGAAGCGCGAAACGGCGCGCCGCGGAACTGACGCGTATGCACGCAACGAAGCCAGCCGCGCTGCCGCCCGCGCTCACCGGCGCCAACTGACTACACCGTCCCATCCCTATCCCTTCTCCTCCCTATCCCCATCCTCCGAGGCGGGCCCCCACCCCGCCTCTCTTCCTTTTTCGTTACACGTCAGGGTCTGCGCAACCCGAGTAGCTGCAGATCGGCGAAGGCCAGCACCGCCACTGCCTGGGCAATGACGAACGCCATTCCCAGCCCGGTCGGATCGACCCAGCCCGAGACGAGCAGCAGCGCGCTGCCGGCCACCCAGAGCAGGTTGACTCCGACGACGCTCCAGACGACGCGGCGCGGCGTGACGGGCCGCCTCGCCGCGTAGATCAGCAGCGCGCACCACGGTAATAGCGTAACTCCCGCCACGCGCAGCAGCGCGGCCGGCAGGCCCAGCGTGTCGTGCAACGGCCCGGCGGCCGCGAGCAGCAGCAACCCCGCGCCACCGCTGACGAGACTGTCCGCCAGCAGGACCCGTCGCAGCAGGCTTCCACGCCCGGCCTGATTCGTCATGGGTATCGCGCTCATCTGGATGCTCCTTCGTGAGGACATGTCGCCCGCGACAGCCATTGTCGCGGCGCGTCCATTCTGACGGGGAGCCTGTCCGCCGTCGATTACCTGGCAGGTAATGGGCCTGGGACTCCCGTGGCCGTATCATGGAGCCATGGCAACGCAGAACCGTCCCGTGGGCGAGCTTCTCCGCGACTGGCGACAGCGCCGGCGGCTCAGCCAGCTCGATCTGGCGCTGGACGCCGGCGTCTCGGCGCGCCACGTCAGCTTTCTGGAGACCGGCCGCTCGCTGCCCAGCCGCTCGATGCTGCTGCGCCTCGCTGGGTTTCTCGACGTTCCGTTGCGGGAGCGCAACACGCTGCTGCTGGCCGCCGGCTATGCCCCCACCTACCCCGCGACGGCGCTGGAGGACCCGGCGCTGGACGCGGCGCGTGAGGCGATCGATCGCGTGCTGACGGGACACGAGCCGTACCCGGCGCTGGCGGTGGACCGCCACTGGAACCTGATCGCGGCCAACCAGGGCGTCTACCGGCTGCTGGGCGACATCGATCCGGCGCTGTTGCTGCCGCCGGTCAATGTGCTGCGCCTGAGCCTCCACACGGGTGGACTGGCGTCGCGCATCGCGAACCTGGGCCAGTGGCGGGCGCACGTGCTGGCCCGCCTGCGACGCCAGCACGAGCTGACCGCCGACCCGGCGCTGGCGGCGCTGCGCGCCGAGCTGGCGGCCTATCCTGTCGCCCCCGGCGCGTCGCGGGCTCAGCCCGGCGATGGCGCGGAGCTGGTCATCCCGTTCCGCCTGCGGGCGGGCGACGCGGAGCTGGTGTTCTTCACCACGACGATGCTCTTCGGGGCGGTGAACGACGTGACACTCTCGGAACTGGCGATCGAGCTGTTTTTCCCGGCTGACAGGGCGACGGCGGAGCGGATGGTGGGCGGGGTGTGAGACGTTGGAGAGTTGAAAGTAGCAAGCGGAGAGTCGGGCTGCGGGGGACGACATCCCGCGACCCAGCCGTCGCTACTGTGCTTGCACGCGGTAGATCGCGCCGTTGAAGCCGCCGGTGACATACAGCTCACCTGCCTCGTCCTCGCCGAAGGAGGTGATGAGCAGGTCGGTGTCCAGCAGCTCGCGGGTTTGCCAGACGCCGTCGTCGTCGCGGCCCGCGCCCCAGATGCGCCCGCTGCAGTAGTCGCCGTAGAGGTAGACGCCATCCAGCGAGGGGTGCTGGCTGCCCCGGTAGACGAAGCCGCCGATGACGACGCAGTTGCCGTCGCCGTACGTGTCGTAGCTGATAATCGGCAGCTCCAGCCCGCTCAGATCACAGGGCAGCGGGGAGAACTCCCAGCATTCGTCCCCCTCGATAATTGGCCAGCCGAAGTTCAGGCCGCCCGCGTCGCCACCGGCCGTGAAGTTGATCCACTCCTTGCGGAACTCGCCCGGGCCGCCGATGTAGAGGTCGTTCGTCTGGCGGTCGAAGGAGAAGCGCCAGGGGTTGCGCAGGCCGTAGGCCCACACCTCCGGCCGCGCGCCCTCCACGCCGACGAACGGGTTGTCGCCGGGGATGCCGTACGGCTCGAAGTCGCCGGCCGCGATGCGCAGGATCTTGCCGTAGAAATTGTCGAGCTGCTGCGCCACCACCTGTGATGGGTCGTCCGGTGTTGCGGTTCCCAGTCCGATATAGAGGAAGCCGTCCGTCCCAAACGCCAGCATGCCCCCGGCGAAATTGATGTCCGGCTGCGGGTAGGTGAACATGATCAGCTCGCTGGCGGGGTCAGCGACGCCGCCCGGCCCTTCCTCAAAGCGGGAGATGACGTGATTCTGGCTCTTGTCGATGTAGTGCGCGAAGAAATAGCGGTTCGTCTCGAAGTCGGGATGGAAGGCCAGCCCCAGCAGCCCCAGCTCGTGCTCGTTCGACAGCAGCTCGTAGAACAGCACCCGGTCGCTGATGTCGAGGTAGAGGGCGCCGTCCAGCAGCCGGATCGCGCCGGTCTTTTCCAGCACGAAGACGCGTCCGCTGCTGTCCCCGGCGTGCGTCACGAACACCGGCTGATCGAAGCCCGTCCCGACCTCGTCAAGAGCGAGCTGTATCCTGTCGAGCCGCACCGGTTCGGTCCGCGACGACTCGACCACGGTCGGCGTCGGCGCGATCTCGACGTCGCGAGTCGGCGCTGGCGTCTGTGTCGGGGTCGCGGTTCCAGCCGGGGTGGCGGTCGCGTCGTCCCCGCCGCTGCCACACGCTGTCAGAACGAGCGCCAGGACGATGACGACGAGCACACCGGGCCGCAACAGCATACGATGAACACACCGTCCCTCTGCATCGTGGTCCGCGACAGCGCGGACCGACCACCGGCGGTAATGATATGGCGCCACGTGTGAGCGCGATGCTGGCGGCCACGCCGTGGCGCGGACACGATCGGGCCGCCCCGTCCGGCGATAGCGGCAGGGCGGCTCGGCTCGGGAGGCGGTTGTCAGCGCAGGCCCAGACCGGTGGCGGCGCGCACCTGCTCCATCTTGGGCGTCGCGATCTCGCGGGCCCGCTCGGCGCCGCGGTTCAGGATGCGGATCAGCTCGCCCGGATCGCCACGTAGCTCGGCCAGCCGCGCCTGGATGGGCGCGACGTGCTCGACGACGGCATCGCCCAGCTCCTGCTTGAGCTGCCCGTAGCCCGCGCCCTCGAAGCGCCGCTCCAGCTCCGGAATCGGCGTGCCGGTGAAGAGCGAGAAGATCGTCAGCAGGTTCGTCATGGCTGGCTTGTCCTCGCGGGCCACGATCTCGGAGCCGGAGTCAGTCACGGCGCGGTTGATCTTGCGCCGGATGTCGTCGGCGGTGTCCTGGAAGGCGATGTAGCTGCCCGGCGAGGCGCTCTTGCTCATCTTCTTCGTCGGGTCGTCGAGGCTCATGATGCGGGCGCCCTCGGTCTCGATGTCGGCCGCCGGAAGCTTGAACGTCTCCCCGAAGGTAGCGTTGAAGCGCATGGCGATGTCGCGCGTCAGCTCGATGTGCTGGCGCTGATCCTCGCCGACTGGCACGGAGTCGGTGTCATACAGCAGGATGTCGGCCGCCATCAGCACCGGATAGAAGAACAGGCCGGAGCCGACGCGGTCATCGCCGCGCCCTTTGTCCTTGAACTGCGTCATGCGGCTCAGCTCGCCGAACATCGTCTGCGTGCTGAGCACCCAGGTCAGCTCGGTGTGCTCCGGCGCCTCCGACTGCGCGAACAGGATGGCCTTCTCCGGATCGATGCCGCAGGCCAGCAGCACGGCGGCCAGGTCGAGCGTGCGCTGGCGCAGGTCGGCCGGGTCGTAGGGGACGGTCATGGCGTGCAGGTTGACGATGCAGTGGATGCTCTGATGCTGGTGCTGCTGCTCGACCCAGCGCTTGATGGCGCCGAGGTAGTTGCCGATCGTCGTCGCCCCGCTGGGCTGGATGCCGGAAAACACCCGGCGTCGCGTTGCCGCGTCCGGAGCGGTCGCGGGTCTGGGCGCTGTTGCTACGGTCATGACTACCTCCTGACCCCTCCCCAACCCCTCCCCCACGGGGAGAGGGGCTTTTGGGCGCTGGGGATTATGCTGTCGATTCCAATACCATTCCGCAATCTCCCCCTTCCCTCGCAGGGAAGGGGGCCGGGGGGTTAGGTTCCCCCTCACAAACGAAAAACCTCCGTCCCCGACAGGGACGAAGGTTGTTATCCTCCGCGGCGCCACCCATGTTGACCGGCTCCCACCGGCCCACTCAGCGGATACGGGACGCGATGCGTCCGATATCCCACTCCCTGTAACGGCGGAGCGCCCGGCGCCGCCTACTGAGGAGATTCCTCCCGTTCGGAGCGCGACTCCCGGATCCATTCATCGCCTGGCGTCGTCCCGGCCTTGCACCATGCGCCGGGTCGCTGCTCGCCGCCTAGGCGACTACTCGTTCCGATCATCGTCGTTGCACGATGTACTTGCGCACATGGTAGCAGCGGGGGTGTTGTGTGTCAAACGGGACCCCACCCCACCCCACCCCCCGGCCCCCTCCCCCACGGGGAGAGGGGGAGATTGGGGATTGCCATTGATTGGGATCGGCAGTGAGGCCCTAGACATCGTCACCCCCTCTCCGCGCCGGGGTGCGGCAGCACTTGAGGGG